>NZ_BTGG01000009.1:0-259207 GCF_042848195.1 Alteromonas sp. MTD1 | reverse complement strand
CCGAAAAGCCCTTGTCTGACGACAAGGGCTTTTTTTGTGGTTGTTCAAAAGTAGTCTCACAGTTGCCAACAGCTGAACTCAAATTCACTATTCATCTTTTATAGGTGTACTTAAACAATAAATTCGTAAAAGTATGCATACTCTCCCAACCTCGTAGATTAGAGGTGAGGGCTACCAATTTCTTACAACTTTCTATATAACTACATACATAATAAAAATAAAATTTCTTATCGAGTTGTTGTTTTTTCTATGTATAAAAAACGAAGCATTATTCTACTATCATTCTTGAGTAGCTTACTTACAAGTGCAGCGGCTCAGACGCAAGAAATACGTGCCGTTGACAATAAACGCACGGTTGTACTTGGTGTAGTTGAATTTCCTCCGTTAGTAATGAAAGACAACGACGGCAATGGCTGTCATGGCCAAGCTATTGAGGTGTCTTCGCTCGTATTAGAAAAGCTTGGCTACAATGTCTCTGTAGAATGTCCGCCTCCTGCTAGGCTGTTCGAACGAATAAGAAAAGGACATGTAGACATAACCGTAAATGTCAGGGGAACTAAAGCGCTAGAAAACAACGTTATATTTGTAGAGAAGCCATTTAGTTTTCTATCACTAATGATAATGACTAACCCAAAACTTGATAAGCGAAAAACAGTAGCTGCAATTCGTGGGTATGATTACGAAGGGTTGAGACAAGAGCTAGAGGACGACAACTATATTTTTGTTGATATGGCTAACAGTAGTGATGCCATTCAAATGTTTCAGTTCGGACGAACAACACACCTAGTGACCTATGAAGGGCCATATATGGCTTATATTGACAGTGCTTCTGAAGTAATAAAGGACGTTGTAATTTCTATTCGAAGAGACATCCCAACATTCTTTGCAATCTCAAAGGCGAGCAAACTAAAACAGCCTCTTCTACAGGAACTTGATGATATGTTTCGTTCGACTGATGCTGATACCATCATTGAGCTAATGAGCGCTGAATCTCAAAAGCCTGTTCACTATCGCAGTTCATGAACGAGATAGCACTGTGTAACTGTTGAAATTCAGAAGATAAAAATCATATGTATCATGCCTTTAGTGATTTTTTAAATAAAAATTAATTTCTTTGAAATGAAACTATACTTTTTTGGGTCTTATTTATTACACGTGCTTAACGTACGTTAAACATGACAAAAATCTTTGAGGGTAGATAAATGAAACAAATCAAGAAATCATCAGTGGCAACAACGTTAGGTGCAGTAGTAATTGGCTCTTTGGCGTCCACAGTTGCAGTAGCAGACGTAAACCCATTTGGTATGCAGTCGCTAGAATCAGGCTACAGCCAATTTGCAGCTGAAGGCAAGTGTGGCGAAGGCAAATGCGGCGGTGATAAGTCTGCAAAAGAAGGCAAGTGCGGCGAAGGCAAATGTGGCGGCGACAAGAAAGCTAAAGAAGGCAAGTGTGGCGAAGGTAAGTGCGGCGGCGACAAAAAAGCTAAAGAAGGCAAGTGTGGCGAAGGTAAGTGCGGCGGCGACAAAAAAGCTAAAGAAGGCAAATGTGGCGAAGGTAAGTGCGGTAGCATGTAATTCCTTATCTAAACCTACAGTACTCTTAACATGTGCATAGAGTAGTGTTTTTTAATTAAATGGCCGTCTATCGATGGCCATTTTTGTCTGAGCAACTTTGTCGAGGAGTAAGTAATGAAAAATGTCAGTGGAGCAGGGTTAGGCTTCAGACGAGAAATGCTTGCGGAGTTACTACCTACATTACCTAGCGAAGTAGATTTTTGGGAAGTTGCACCTGAAAACTGGATCCCGCTTGGTGGTAAGTATCAAACTCAATTTCAAGAGGCAAGCTCTCAAGCGCCTTTTACGACTCACGGTCTATCGTTATCTATTGGCAGTAGCGACAAACTCGATATTGAATTTGTTAAGCGCATCAAACAATTCTTAGACGCCCACAATATCTTGCTTTACAGCGAGCACTTGAGTTATTGCAGTGGAGAAGGACATATGTACGATTTAATGCCTATACCGTTCACAGAAGAAGCTTCACAACATGTCATTGGTCGCATAAAACAGGTTCAAGATATTTTAGAGCGCCCACTTGTTCTTGAAAATGTTTCTTACTACATGGCTCCCGGACAACAAATGTCTGAACTCGACTTTACTAAGACCATTTTGGAAGAGTCGGGCTGTTTGATGTTGTTAGACGTGAATAATGTGTACGTAAACAGTATCAACCACAAATATAATGCTAATGATTTTATCAGCGAATTGCCTACAAATAAAATTGTATACGGTCATATTGCAGGGCATTTTGATGAGGCCGACGACCTTAAAGTTGATACTCATGGTGCGGATGTAATTGAGCCGGTATGGGACTTATTGACGCACGCCTATAACACTCACGGTGTTTTTCCAACATTGCTCGAGCGCGACTTTAATATTCCACCTTTGGAAAAGTTACTCGGTGAAGTAAAACGTATTAAAGATATACAGCAGGTGTGTTTGCAATCTAGTGGCGAGTTATTAAAAGGAAGTGTTGCATGACCCATAACTTCCAAGAAGTACAAAAAAACTTTGTTAATTCAATAAAGAACCCTAAGTCGTTTAATGCTGAAAATGATGATCAGGCAAGGCGAATGGGCATTTATCAATCTTTGTTTTTCAACAATATTGATGGTTTTGTCAGTACTGCATTTCCAGTTTTAAAAGAGATAGTAATTAACGAACATGAAGAGAAAGGTTGGGAAGCCTTAGTTCGTCAGTTTTTCATATCACACGAATGCCGTTCGCCTTACTTTGCTGAGATAAGTAAAGAATTTGTTGAATACTTATCGAAATCTCCCCAGTTGGATATCGATTTACCGGGTTTTGCTGCACAGCTTGCCCATTATGAATGGTTAGAACTCGATGTAAGCATAAGACAGAATGTGCCATCGGTTACCTATTTCGAAGATTCCATGGAAGTGAGTGCTGTGCGTGTTTCGCCTTATGCTTCGTTAGCGGCTTATTCTTATCCAGTGCATCTTATTGGCTTAAACTATTTGCCAGAAGCTGAATCGCCAGAGCAGCAATTCTACGTAGTTTACCGCGATCAAGAAGATGACGTTCAGTTTGCTCACTTAAATACAGTTACAGCCATCCTAATCCATACGCTCGAGCAGAGTGAAGAAGGATTACATATTAACGAGCTTGCTTCGTTACTTGTCGAGCAATTACCACAAATACCCGAAGATGCGCTTAGGGCCGGTATGAATCAAACGCTGAATGATATGCTTAAAAAAGGTATTTTGCTGCCTGCATGAAATTAGTAATGCTATGTGTGTTTTTAAAAATCAGCCTGCTTTACGCTAACCCAAATATGAAATGTGAGTTATTTACTTTGCATTTATCCTCTTTATATTAAACTTTAGCCTTTAAGTGTATTGAAAGTGACCGATCAGTCATATTAGCGCTGTCAATCGGGCTTGCTTTCGATTAACATTTAGCACCATTTTTTTGTTCATAAAATTGTTTAGGTAGTGCAAATGGCTGACAATTCAGATTTCAAAGAAGTCTATAACAAGTGGTACTTTCTAGCATCGCTAGCAACTCTAATCGCGTTTCCGTTGATGCATATCATCGCCGGCTGGTTCACCTTCTGGTTATAACGCAGACATTCAAGGCAAAATTGTGACTGCAGAATATATTAAATCAGTAGTGAAAACCGTACCTGACTATCCAAAACCAGGTATTTTATTTAGAGATGTAACCAGCGTTTTAGAAGATCATAAAGCGTTCAGTAGCTGTATCTCATTGCTTGTTGAAAAATATCAGGGCATGGGATTCACTAAGATTGCGGGCACAGAAGCTCGTGGTTTCCTTTTCGGTGCGCCTTTAGCTATCGAAATGGGCATTGGTTTTGTTCCAGTAAGAAAGCCTAACAAACTTCCTCGTGAAGTAGTAAGCGAAAGCTACGAGTTGGAATACGGAACAGATACATTAGAAATTCATAAAGACGCCATTGAGCCGGGCGATAAAGTTTTACTTATCGATGACCTGCTTGCCACTGGCGGTACTATTGCAGCCTCAGCAAAACTTATTCGCTCTTTAGGCGGAGAAGTTAATCATGCTGGCTTTATCATCAATCTACCAGATCTTGGTGGTTGCGAAAAGCTGACTGCATTAGATATTCAGAGCTATTCAATCTGCGAGTTCGAAGGCGAATAATCGTCTGTAATTTGAAAAGGCAATAAACGGTATAATGAGTTATCAGGTATTAGCAAGGAAGTGGCGACCAGGCAAGTTTAGTGAGCTTGTAGGTCAAGAGCATGTAGTGTCTGCCATCTCAAATGCTTTGGATAACGATAGACTGCATCACGCGTATTTGTTTACGGGTACGCGAGGTGTAGGTAAAACCACCATTGCACGTATCTTTTCAAAAAGCTTGAACTGCGAAGAAGGGCAGGGAGCTAACCCCTGTGGTCAATGTAATACCTGTAAAGAGATTGAGCAGGGGAATTACGTTGATCTTTTAGAAATAGATGCTGCATCAAGAACGAAAGTAGAAGATACACGCGAACTTCTTGATAACGTGCAGTACAAACCTACTCGCGGCAGATACAAAGTGTACCTTATCGATGAAGTACACATGCTTTCTAAGCACAGCTTCAACGCGCTGCTTAAAACGCTTGAGGAACCACCTCCTCACGTAAAGTTTCTACTTGCGACAACCGATCCACAAAAGCTTCCCATTACAATTCTATCGCGTTGCTTACAGTTCAATTTAAAAGCAATGTCGCGCGAACAAATTGTTGGGCAGTTAACGCACATTCTTGAGCAAGAGTCTCTACCTTTTGAGCCCCAAGCGCTTTCGCTATTAGCACGGGCTGCACAGGGGAGTATGCGTGATGCATTAAGCTTAACCGACCAAGCTATTGCGCAAGGCGGAAACAACGTTGTCGCCTCAGTCGTGACCGACATGCTCGGTTTAATGGATAAAAATCAGTTACTAAAAGTGGTTTATGCTGTTGTTAATAAACAGCCCGCTGATGTCATGCAATTAGTAACTGAGATTGCTGAACAAGCACCTGATTACAGCAACGTTCATAGCGAACTAGCAAGTTTGCTACATCAAATTGCGTTAACCCAATGGGTTCCTGAAGCGTGTAAATTAGAGACAACCTCGGCTAAAGCAATTTATCAGTTAGCGAAAGGCATACCCGCTGAGCAGGTTCAACTTTTATATCAAATTGCGTTGCAAGGTAAAAAGGATCTCCCCTTTGCTGCTGACGGAAAAAGCGCATTTGAAATGACGCTTATGCGGATGATGACTTTTGCGCCAGCCGTGCCATTAAGTGATACGCAAAGTGCAATAGAGACTCACCAAAGCGAGCAAACTCTTCCTGTTAATAGCCACGACCCAAGTGGTGGCCCGGGAAACGTCAGTAAGCAAGAGGAAGCGCATTCAAGCGAAACTCTTGCAAACCACAACACTGAAAGCGATATAAGCGCTCAAACATCAGTAAGCGAAGTACAACACACTAACGTCCATGGCAATTCAACGGCTTCAGTTGCCGATGATAGTGATAGTTCTGTCGTAGGGCATAACGTTGATAATAACAATACGCCTACGACTACAGAATTAAGTGAAGCTGATTGTAGTCATAGGGCATCTGAGCCCAGCTTAACGCAAAGGCCTAACGAACAGAGTACTATTGCGCAAGGTGACGGTGCACCAGGTCATTGTGCCCAAGGTACCAACGCAGAAGACAACAGCTTTGTCTCTAGCGATATAACGTCCGAGCCTAGCGCTAATCCTGCTGCTGATAATGTAATGCCTCACGATCAGACGCCTAATAATGAAGCTTTGCCACATGACGGCCCGCCTCTTGATGCCTACATGGATGATATGCTTTCACACTATGAGGGTGACCAAAACGACCATAGTTCAGGCTTTGGCGCTCATGGCGAGTTTAATGACAATGACAACACAAGTTTTCAACATGAAGCTCAAATCGACCGAGCGCATGCTAGTAATAACGAGCCAGAACAAACACCTGAAGAACAGCTAACTTCAACTGCTGATATGTTGGCATTACGCCAAAAACTGAAACAGCGAAAAGCAGAAGAAGCCGATAGTAAAAGCGCAGCAACAGCAAGTGAGAAGTCTGAAAGTGCTGAGCAAATTCAAGCTCGCTTTGTTAAAGCAGGCGCTTCAGCAGCGTCGTCTACAGTTGTTCAGCACAGTGAGACAAACACTGAAGAACAGCAAGCTGCCAGCGACAGTACAACAAATCCTATAGGCAATAGCTCTTCGATAGATAGTGCTTCTGCGCAAGGTGATACGCAGCCCAGCGATTTACAGTATAGTGCATCACATACCCCTGATACTGCGGAACAGCCTGCTGCACTGCAACCTAACGAAGGGAATGCGGGTCTTAATAATAGCGTAAATGCTGAGCTTAATGAATTTGATTCAGAAGAGTTTGATGCTGATATTCCCTTTGCTAATGACGAAGTTCAGCACCAAGCAGTTCAGCACCAAGCAACGCCAACAGAAGAAAATACACTCTCAGGCGAGCAGCATTTTGATGCCACGCACGCAGAACACATGCATGAACAGGCAATAGTTCATCCTGAGGTTGATGCTTCTCTTGATAGCGGCGATACGCCTCCTTGGGCGATGGATGATCCAGTATCTTCTCCAGCCAATACAGATGAACGTGGGGTTGAACATTCAGAAGTTCAGGCATTCAATAACAGCCCTGAATCAAATACTATTTCTGAAAATTCAGGTTGGGAAGGTCTAGAGTTCGATGCACCACTAAGCGATACCTACAATGGTTCGCTTAATGCCTATTTAGACAACGGCAACAAACTTACGCATGCAAGCCAGATTGATAGTTGGAGCAACCTAGTAGAGCAAATGCCAGTAGCAGGGCTGCTAAAGCAACTTGTACTGCATGCTGCATTTTCTAAAAATGAAAATACAGTAAACCTTGAAATTCATCATAGTCAGGCGCATCTCCTTAATGACAATACGAAAGCACAGCTAATTGATGCACTGCGTCAAGGTATGGGCGAGAATGTTGAGGTTGTTATCAATTTAGGTGAGCCTGCCTCAACGCCGTTCTCTTTGCAGCAAGAAATTCATGCTATGCGTCACGCGCATGCACACACGGTTATTAATACCGATGACACAATACAAGCACTACTGTCGACATTCGATGCATCAGTACTAACCGACACGGTTAAAGCGCGATAGTAGATTTATTAACACCAAAACGAAGCGAGATAAAAACATGTTTAAAGGTGGAATGGGCAACATCATGAAGCAAGCGCAGCAAATGCAAGAGCGCATGCAAAAGGTACAAGACGACCTAGCAAAACTTGAAGTGACAGGTGAAGCAGGTGCAGGTATGGTAAAAGTTACCATGACATGTAACCACAATGTTCGTCGTGTAGACATTGATGAAACATTAATGGACGATGACAAGGACATGGTTGAAGATCTTGTTGCTGCGGCGTTTAACGACGCGGTTCGTCGTGTTCAAGAAACCAGCAAAGAAAAAATGGGCGATGTGACTGGCGGAATGCCACTTCCACCAGGCTTCAAAATGCCGTTTTAAACTACTTAAAGCCTGAAATGGCAGCAGCTTCACACTTTAAAAAAGGGCCAATGATATCGCTATACATTGGTCCTTTTTTGTTGGTAAAACGTTTGTAGTAGGGTCTAACTACCGCTCAACCTATTTTATTTCTACTTCAAAGAGGGGATATTAATTGCTAAGGAAAGGCCTAGTTATTTCAACGGTGTTTTTATTGCCTATAGCAGCGGCCGCATTTTTTCTGAGCGTGCACGAATTGTTTCGCATGAAAACCGTCACAGTTGACCCCAAGTTAAGAGAAATTTCGGGGATTGAGTTCGACAAATATAAGCGGTTGTGGGCAATCAACGATAGCGGCGATGACCCCAAGCTGTATATGTTAAATAAAGACGGCTCTATTGCGAGAGAAGTTACGGTAACTAACGCAAAAAACATCGATTGGGAAGATATGACGCAAAATCGGTTTGGTCATTTTTTTCTAGGTGATTTTGGGAATAACGATAACGATCGCCGCTGGCTTACCATTTATAAAATTGAAAACCCAATAGATATCAAAACCGATACTACCGAAGCCGAAATTATAAAGTTTACCTACCCTCAAATGGAAAAGGGTGAAATAGCGCCTAAAGATAAAAACTACGACTTAGAAGCGTTTGTTGAATTCAACCGCCATTTGTATTTGTTTACAAAAAACCGTACAAAGCCTTTCGATGGAATAACCAAACTGTATAAAGTAGGTGACCATGCTGCCAACTTTGACGCGCAGTTAATTGGTGAGTTTAAAACCTGTACCACATTAGAAAAACTTTGTTGGATCACGTCCGCTGCGGTTAGCCCAGATAGGACAAAGCTGGTTTTACTAGACTCAACCAGTCTTTGGTTGTTTGAAAACTTTGAAGGCGATAACTTCTTTAACGGTGATGTTTCGCGTATCGACCTTGGTATTGTCACACAAAAAGAAGCGGTGACGTTTTATGATGACAATACACTGGTATTTACCGATGAAGAGTTTAAAGGCTTGATAGGCGGCAATGTTTATGAAGTTAAACTCGACCAAGTAAAGCGTAACGTGATTAAATACCGAAAAGATTCAAAACAAGAAGCCCCAAAGCAGTAATACATTATGAAATTTAGCCCCTTACTTTCCGAGCTTATTCAAGCGCTAACTTGCCTTCCTGGCGTAGGCAATAAAAGTGCACAGCGTATGGCGTTTCACTTGCTTGAACGAAATCGCACGGGCGCAATAGACTTGAGTAACGTACTACACAATGCAATGGAGCATATACACCATTGTAAGCGCTGTAGAACGTTTACAGAGGATGAGCTTTGCGATATCTGCAGACACCCAGAGCGTGAGGCAAGCGGCTTACTGTGTATTGTAGAGAGCCCACAAGACGTATTGGCTATTGAGCAAACGCTAAGTTACAAAGGGCAATACTTTGTATTAATGGGGCATCTTTCACCCATTGATGGTGTAGGACCACAAGAAATTGGCTTAGATGAGTTAGAAGCGCGCCTTAAAGCCGGCGGCATAACAGAAGTCATCTTAGCAACAAACCCAACCGTTGAGGGGGAAGCGACCGCACATTACATTGCACAGCTTTGTAATACCCATGATATTGAGGCTTCGCGAATCGCTCACGGTGTGCCTGTTGGCGGCGAACTAGAATACATCGATGGCAATACCCTTACTCATGCATTTTCTGGTCGCCGAAAGCTTTAAATACTCGTGAATTAAGTAGCCATCAGCGTTCTTGGCTACTTTTATCTCTCTATTTCTCCTTATTAGTAATAAATTTTCGTTCTAAACGTTGAAAAGTGGGCTACTTGTCCCTACCTCGCTTACAGTAGTGAAATCCATTCAATGAGGAGATATTGGATTATGGCTGAAGCAGCCCAGAAAGAAACCCATGGTTTTCAAACAGAAGTAAAACAGCTTCTTCATCTAATGATTCACTCTTTGTATTCAAACAAAGAGATTTTCCTACGTGAGTTAGTGTCGAATGCCGCCGATGCTGCCGACAAGCTTCGTTTCCGCGCGTTGGAAAACGACAGCTTATACGAGAATGACGGCGACCTTAACGTTAAACTTAGCGTAGATAAAGAAGCGAACACCGTTACCATTACCGACAACGGTATTGGTATGACACGCGATGAAGTTATCGCCAACCTAGGTACTATTGCCAAGTCAGGTACGAAAGACTTTTTCAGTAAATTGTCTGGCGATAGCGCAAAAGATTCACAACTTATTGGCCAATTTGGTGTTGGTTTTTACTCAGCATTCATTGTTGCCAATAAAGTGACTGTACGCACTCGTGCAGCAGGTGCTGATGCCTCTGCGGGCGTTGAGTGGATTTCAGACGGTGAAGGTGAATTCACTATTGCTGAAATTAACAAACCAAGCCGCGGCACTGAAATTACGCTTCACCTTCGCGAAGAGGAGAAAGAGTATGCCGATACATGGCGTCTGCGCTCTATCGTAAGTAAGTACTCTGACCACATCAGCATTCCTGTTCAAATGTGGAAAGACGAAGTACCTGAACGCGAAGGCATAGATGGTGAGAAAATTGAAGCTCAACCGGGCGAGTGGGAAGTTGTAAACAAAGCAACAGCGCTGTGGACTCGTGAAAAGTCAGATATCTCTGACGAAGAGTACAACGAGTTTTACAAGCATATCTCTCACGACTTTAGCGACCCACTAGCATGGGCGCACAATAAAGTTGAAGGTAAAACAGAATACACCAGTCTTCTGTATATCCCTTCAAAAGCACCGTTTGATATGTGGAACCGCGATCAGAGTCACGGCCTAAAACTTTACGTACAGCGTGTATTCATTATGGATGACGCTGAGCAGTTTATGCCAACGTACCTTCGCTTCGTGAAAGGTTTGCTAGATAGCAACGACTTACCGCTTAACGTGTCTCGTGAAATTCTACAAGACAACAAGATTACTCAAGCTCTGCGTCAAGGTTGCACGAAGCGCGTACTGCAAATGCTTGAGAGAATGGCGAAGAACGACGCTGAGAAATATCAGTCTTTCTGGAACGAGTTTGGTAACGTTCTAAAAGAAGGCCCAGCTGAAGACTTTAGCAACAAAGAGAAAATTGCTGGTCTACTTCGCTTTGCTTCAACTCATGGCGATTCTGATGCACAAACGGTATCACTAGCCGATTACATTGAGCGCATGAAGGAAGGTCAGGATAAGATTTACTACGTGACTGCAGATAGCCTTCAGGCAGCGAAATCAAGCCCGCACCTTGAGATTTTCCGCAAGAAGGGTATTGAAGTACTGCTTATGGGCGAGCGCATTGATGAATGGTTAATGTCTCATCTAACAGAGTTTAGCGAGAAGCAGTTCGTTTCTATTGCTAAGGCTAACTTAGATTTAGGCGACTTAGAAGACGAAGAGTCTAAGAAGGCGCAGGAAGAAGCAGAAAAAGAAGTTGAAGGTGTACTTGAACGTGCCAAAGCAGCGCTAGGTGATAAGGTTATTGATGTTAAATTTACACATCGCTTAACTGACTCACCGGCCGTGATTGTTGCTGATGATAATGGTATGACAACACAGATGATGAAGCTGATGCAATCAGCAGGGCAGGCCGTGCCAGATGTGAAGTATCACTTTGAACTAAACCCAGAACATAGCTTAGTAAAACTACTTGCAGATACGCAAGATGAAGAACTATTCAGCCAGTGGGTTGGTGTACTGTTCGACCAAGCCGCATTGTCTGAGCAGGGTAGCTTGAAAGACCCATCAACATTCGTGCAGAACTTGAATAAGTTGTTGATGAAGTTGGCAAAGTAAGTTCAAAGCGAACAAATAAAAAAACCGATACCAGATGGTATCGGTTTTTTTTTGCAAAGCTCTGATGAATAATTATTGTTTCGACACTTTAAGGCGCTTATTGCCCAAAGCAATTAAGGCAAACAGAAACAAGGAAAGGCTAGCAGGCGATGGAACTGAGACGCTTGCACATGCTGGATCGTTAGGGTTTGATGTACAAAAGTCGAGTGTCTCTTGAAGTTTTGCACGTGCAAAATCCTCTACAAATGTCTGTACAACTGATTGGTCGCTGGTGTTCAAGAAGTCCAGATCAAAAAATCGTCCACCGTTATTTGTAGCGAGGTCAACGAGGTCAGTATAATCCTGTCTTGAAACGACGGCATTGAACAATGAGTTATTCGCCTTTAATAGTGCATCTGTCGACTGCGCGTTAAACTCTGAGTCGCCGTTCGACCGTTCGTCAGTATAGAGAATCATATTCTTTACGGCATCTGCACGATAAGACAAATTGCCTGTTTCCGACGTTAATGAGTTGAGTGCAAACGCGGTTGCATCATAGGCTGGCTCAGTACGACCTGACGCGACAAGGTTTGAAGCTGCAGTGGCGAAGCCTGAAGCGTCTGTAAAATCAGTGATAAGCCTAATAAGTTCACCTGACCTTCCATACCCCACAAGTGCATAACTTGCATCGATGCCGCCTGCAGAAAGAATAGAAGCGAATAAACCAATGTTATTCCGTAGGTTAGTCTGAACGTTCCCCATAGAACCAGATTCATCTACTATCATTACAATATCGGTTTTTATTACTGCTGCATTGGCCGCACTTGAACAGAACAGGCCGAAGATGGTCATTAAAGCAACACTGCTCCATTTGCCGAGTTTTGACCGCAATGAAATATTTGTCTTCATTTATTTTAATCCATTGAAATAATTTGAAAGAGCTTTGCGAGTTTCGCTACTTGCATAAATCAGTCCCTTTTTAAAGTGTAATTAAATCAACAGTATAGTTTTTTTCTGCGCTTGATGCGACGCCAAGTGTAAATTTAACTGACACGTCACGCGTCTTTTTAATGGTGGGCATTGTGTAACATCTAAAACCTGCTCCAAGCAGATAAGCTGTATATATATTCGCCATTAGTCTTAAGATTGACATAAGGTCACTGCTTACACTTGTCACTCTACTCCACAATGTGTAAAGTGCGCGAAGTAAAAAGTTTAAAAAACACAAGCGGAGAACGCACTCATGCGAATCATTCTTCTCGGCGCTCCTGGCGCGGGTAAGGGCACACAAGCTCAGTTTTTAATGGGCAAATATGGCATTCCTCAAATTTCAACTGGTGACATGCTTCGTGCTGCAATAAAAGCAGGCACAGAGCTTGGTCTTCAGGCGAAGCGTGTTATGGATGAAGGTAAGTTAGTGTCTGACGACATTATTATTGGTTTGGTAAAAGAGCGCATTGCACAAGACGACTGTAAAGACGGTTTCTTGCTTGATGGTTTCCCTCGCACTATTCCTCAAGCTGATGCAATGAAAGACGCTGGTGTTACAGTTGATCACTGTATTGAGTTTGATGTGGCAGATGACGTTATTGTTGAGCGTATGGGCGGCCGTCGCGTACACCCAGCATCAGGTCGTGTTTATCACGTTGTTTACAACCCACCTAAAGTGGAAGGTAAAGACAACGAAACAGGCGATGATCTGATAGTGCGTGACGATGACAAAGAAGACACAGTACGTAAGCGCTTAGCGATTTATCATGAGCAAACGAAACCGCTGGTTGATTACTACAGTGCTGAAGCGAATGCAGGTAACTGCGAGTACCATAAACTAGACGGTACACGTCCTGTTGAAGAAGTAAGTGCAGAACTTGCCGAACGCCTAGGTTAATACCTAGCACCAAAGATTTTGAAAGGCCGCTTATTTGCGGCCTTTTTTGTGGCTTGTAAGTTGTATTCGGATAACGTTTAATAGCTTCAACAAAGCGAGCAATGCGATTTAGCTAAACCGCTAACCTCGCCTTTATAACAATAATATACGGAGTTTGTTATGGTGTTGCCTATCACGGCCTTTTACGCAAGCCTTTTGGGTATTTGTTACTTATATTTGTCTATTCTGGTTATCGGTGCTCGACGACGCCATCAAGTGGGCATCGGTGATGGTGGCCATGAAGACTTGTCTCGCCTCGCAAGGGCGCATGGCAACTTTAGTGAATACGTACCTATTACACTTATCATGATAGCTTGCTTTGAAGCGAATACAGGACAAATGTGGGCAGTTCATAGCTTGGGCACTGCACTGCTGTTTGGAAGGGTACTTCATGCTTATGGTTTAGGTAAACATGCTGGCGTAAGCTGGCAGCGCTTCACCGGCATGATTTTAACATTTCTAGCTATGCTATGTGCTGCGGTGGGTAATTTAACCCTCATACATTTTGGGCTTTAAGAATGGCTGAAATAAAAATGCCCGCGTAAAGCGGGCATTTTTCGTTGTGGACTCTTAGAAACGGTAAGTCACTTTAGAGTAAACAAAGCGTCCACGTGGGTTGTGCACGCCACCCACGTAACCGTAAAGGTCACTGTCGCCGTTACCAATGGCGAATGGAGGTTCTTCGTCTAGTAGGTTATTGGAGCCAATTACCAAGCGAAAATTATCGCTGTAATTGTAACCGAACTGCAAATCTACCAGCGCTTGTGAGTCAACGGTTCTAGACGTATTTTCTTCGAAATCTAAAACACCATCGAAGTTAATGTCTGGTGTATCTTCAAACTCGCCAATAAAGCTAATGTTTAAGTTTGCGTCAAACGAACCCTTCGACCACGTTGTTGCAAACAACCAGCGATGTTCTGGATAGCCGTACTCACCTGTGAAATCTAAATTATTGCGTTCAAAATTGCTCAAATACGACCAGTCTAAGCTAAAGCGCACGTTGCCATACTCGCTCATGTCCATCGTGTAGTTAGCATTAAAATCAATACCAGACGCTTCCTGCGATGAAACGTTCTGGTATGTGTTGAAGATTTTTTGAATGACACCTAATGATTCGCCAGGCTGTGGGTCAAGACGCACACACACCGTGCTGTTTTGATTATTACACTCGGCGTCATACACTAAGCCAAATTGTTGCTCGTCAATTTTGTTATCTTGCGTGATGCTCCACACATCAACACTTAACCCAAGCTCTTGAGTGGGAGCATAAATAACACCTACGTTCCACGATTCAGACTCTTCCGCATCCAAATTCGGGTTACCCGCAAATTCAATATTGTAGTCTAATGAGTCACAGTCTTGGCCTGTGGCATCACAGCGATATTGATCTACAAAGAAAACACTTTTCTGTGACGGACCTAGCCCAATTTGTGCTAGTGATGGCGCACGGAAGCCTTGTGCCCAAGAACCGCGTACGGTTACTTCATCGCTTGGTGCCCAGCGCAATGCAATTTTAGGATTGGTAGTGCTACCGAAATCACTGAAGTGGTCGTAGCGACCTGCTAGTTGAAGTTCAAGCGTTTCTGCAACTGGGATTGAAAGCTCTAAGTAAGCTGCATATTGATCACGCTCTGCTGCTGCAGATACCGATTCGGTACCAAAGATAAGCCCACGTTGAAATTGAATATCGGGTATATCAGATACTTGCTCTTCACGATATTCTACGCCAGCAGCCATCATCACAACGTCATCACCAAACTCGAATGCTTCGCCAGAGATGTGTGCATCAACGCTGGTCATGCGCGATTCGCCTCGACGCACTAGGCTTGTGGTAATTTCATCAATTACGCTTTGAGGGTTAGTAACACCACCAAACGGGTTATAGTTACCTAAGTCGATTTGCTCTTGCAGCCAGTCAACACGAACCCAACCTTGTGATTGATCGCCACTTTGTTCAGAGCGACTACGGCCTTTTTGCACCGATGCTTCCCAATCGTAATCGCCTATCTGGCCACGAAGCCCTGCAACAAGTCGAAGTGTGTCTGATTCAATATCCCATCGGCGCGGGCCTGCATCAACAGGGCGGTATCGACCAATCTCAATATCTTGCCCAAACGGATTATTCGGGTGAGTACCAGGTACGGTTAAGCCGGCGTCTTCATCAAGTGGTGTTGCCGCACCTCCAGCTTCTGAGGTGTTGTGCTGCATGGCAATTTCCATGAATGCCGTAGTATCTGAAGATATCTTATAGTCGAATTGACCAATAAAGCCGACGCGTTCAGATGCTGGGATAGTAAGGCCGAATGGGCCATAATCAAATAAGCAGCTCCCTGAAGCGGTAGCGTTCTCAGGTGGGCAATCTGGATCGATAGTTTTTACGCCATCAACATAAAAGTAACCTGGGTAGCCGCGCGATGAACGAAAGTCCATGCCACCAAAAGGTGATTGATTGGCGGTGCCAAAGCGGCCCATCTCATCGGCGCCAAGGGTACTGTTGTTGAAATAGTCTAGAATGACTGTAGCGCTACTTTTCTCAGTTTGAGAGCCCCAAAGTAAGCTGGCCGTTGTTTCATCGTAGCTAGGCCCCGTAGTGCCACCATATCCGGCATTAAGCTCCAAGCCTTCAAAGTCTTTTTTCAGAACAATGTTTACTACACCTGCCACTGCGTCTGAACCATAAATGGCTGAAGCGCCATCTTTTAGAATGTCGATGCGCTCAATTGCAGCGACTGGTATTGAGTTAATATCAACAAATGAATTGGTAATACTTTCAGCAAATGAACTAATCGCCACGCGTCGACCGTTAATGAGCACTAGCGTTGCATCTGGTCCCATACCACGAAGCGATACCGCAGCGGCACCGTTGGCTGTTGAGTCTTGGCTATTATTACGTGTAGAGAAGGTGCCTGCGCCCGTTGCGGGCATGCGTTCTAGAAGTTGCTGTAAATTTTCATAACCCATACTGTCAATCATGGTTGAGTCTATTGATTGTATAGGCGATGGACCTTCCATGTCCGTCCGTTTTATGCGAGAACCTGTTACCGCAATACGTTCTAAATTATCAGCATTGTCTTCAGCTTCTTGCGCATAACCGGTGCTAATTGATGTTACTCCTGAAAGCGCTAAACACACCGCAATAGCACTTAGTTTACGACCTTGTTTCATTACTATTTCCTTATTTCCCTTATACTTATGTTTTCAGCAATAGTCATTTATTGCTGAAACAGAAATAGCACTTATTAGTCTTTAGTTGCAATAGTAACAATGAGGAAAAATGCGACATAAAGTTACAACATGTGTAAATGTGACCGTACTGTTTATGTGTAACTGGAAGGGCAGAAGTGGTTAAAAAGAGGTTACGGCAAAGTGGAATAGTAGGTTAACTGTGTGGTTGAGGAAAAGAGTCTTCTCTAAAAGGTAGGTTTGAAGACTCTCAACATGCATAGTGAGGAAAGAATGTTTTTTTACATTTGGTAGATTAAGGTTGCTACAAATTGGTCATTACTGAAGCTTTGTAAAAAAGCGTTCTTTTCTTGGTATGTAGTTGTTTGCTACATCTAATGAAAATGCCACAGAACTCGCTTTTCCTTGCACTTCTTCCACAGGAATAAAGCCATAATAGCGAGAATCGACACTGTTGTTCCTGTTATCGCCCATTGCGAGGAAATGTCCCTTAGGTACGGTTACGGTATTAAATGATGAAACAGGGCTGTTAATAGGGTTAAGGGCAATAACACGGCGTTGCCCAAGCACCTCTTCATAAAAAGTGTGTGCTTCTAATGCGGTAAGTTCAGCTTGCTCCCCATTTATATAAAGTTTGTTTTTAATCAGCTTTACCCTGTCACCTTCTGTGGCGATAACACGCTTAATGAGGCGCAGGTCTGCGGCAGTACTGTCGATAATGACAATGTCGCCACGCGCAATTTTACCGGTCTTCTTGATCACAATGTCGGTAAAAGGCACCTCAAGTGTATATGCGGATTTATCAACCACCACACGGTCGCCAACTTGAAGCGTAGGCTCCATCGAGCCAGAGGGAACGTGATACCAGTCTGCTACGCTGCTTCTAAATGAAAACAGGAGCACTAAAAAAAGCAAAAAGGGGAGGTTGTTTTTAAATGTTTCCTTTACGCTGCTGGCGTTCATAAAAATCCTTTCTTCATTATTCGAGTTTGCGTAAACATATGAAATCATTTGGTCAAATTAGTTCACGGAACACTTGTAATAAAATGTTTCGATAACGGACATGTATAATTAGAAGCTGTATCTTTGATGGCTTTCAGGCTAGTTCCATAAGTGTATTCACCTACTTTAAGCCTGATAAGCAGTACGTACTGTAATGAAATATAGGTGGGGTATTGCAATTTCGTCAGAAGGTGACCAAAAAAATGCCCCTAGCGCATCAACGATAAGGGCATTTAGAATAAAATAAGTATTACAAAGTCACTTACTTGTGGCGCTCACGCAGTACATCTAATGCATCGTTTAACGACATATCGCTCGCCTGAAGTAACACTGTTAGATGATACAACAAATCAGCGGCTTCATTCTTTAGCTCTTCTTTGTCGTGTACAGTCGCAGCCAATGCGGTTTCTACACCTTCTTCGCCCACCTTTTGGGCTATGCGCTTAATGCCTTTGTTGTAGAGGCTAGCGGTGTAGCTGCTTTTGGGGTCGGCATTTTTACGGGCAGCCAAAACACGCTCTAAATCTGCAAGAAATGTAAAGGCTGGTGTGTTGCCGTCAAACCAGCAGCTTTCAACACCAGTGTGGCATGTCGGGCCGTTAGGGTTGGCTAGTACCAACAGCGAATCTTGGTCGCAGTCACAAGCAACGCTCACTAAATCTAGCGTGTTACCAGACGTTTCACCCTTCGTCCAAAGACGCTGTTTTGAGCGGCTAAAGAAGGTTACTTTACCTGTTTCAAGGGTTTTCGCTAGGGCATCTTGGTCCATGTAGCCCTGCATTAATACTTTGCCAGACAGTGCGTCTTGCACAATGGCGGGCAGCAGGTTGTCCATTTTGTCCCAAGCCAGTTTATTGCTATTGTCATTAGTAATGATCACTGGTTTACTCCTTCTGCTTGCGCCGTTAATCCGTGACGCTTACGCATGGCAACGCCATTGCTGGTTAATTCTGCTTTTAACTCATCAATATTGATGATGCCCTTGTGAAATACTGATGCTGCAAGCGCGCCATCTACGTCAGCCTGTTGAAACACATCCGTAAAGTGGACAATTTCACCCGCGCCACCCGATGCAATTAGCGGCACTTCACAGACATCACGCACGGCTTTCAGCTGCTTCACATCGTAGCCTTTGCGCACGCCGTCTTGGTTCATGCAGTTCAGTACAATTTCACCAGCACCGCGCGACTGAACTTCTTTGATCCAGTCAATGGTTTGCCATTGGCTTTTTTGCGTACGCGCTTCATCGCCGGTGAATTTGTACACTTCGTATTGGTCGGTTGCTTCGTTATAAAAGCTGTCGATACCAATCACGACGCACTGTTGTCCATAAACGTCGTGCAGCTGATTAATAAGGTCTGGATTATTAAGGGCAGGGGAGTTAATCGAAATCTTATCTGCACCCATTTCCAAAATGCGCCCAGCGTCTTCAATGCTTTTTATGCCGCCAGCTACACAAAACGGGATATCAATAACCTGTGCAATACGGCTTACCCAGCTTTTATCTACCACGCGGGCATCAGAGCTTGCAGTAATATCATAGAATACTAGTTCGTCAGCACCTGCTTTCGCATATTGCTCCGCAAGAGGCACAATATCGCCAATAATTTCGTGGTTTCTAAACTGAACGCCCTTAACAACTTTGCCGTCGCGTACATCCAAACAGGGAATTATGCGCTTTGCCAGCATGCGATAGCCTCCTTCACCGTAAACTTACCTTCAAGTAGTGCGCGCCCAAGAATAACGCCGCCAACGTTTGTGGGTTTTAGCGCTTCGATATCAGCGATGCTGCCAATACCGCCAGACGCTTGCCAGCTAACATGTGGGAAACGGGCTGCCATTTCTTGATACAGTTCAGTGTTCGCGCCTTGTAACGTGCCGTCGCGACTGATGTCGGTACACAGCACATGCTTTGCGCCCACTGTAGCGAAGTCTTCCAGTAAGCCTTCAAGGGCTACGCCAGAATTCTCTTGCCAACCGTGGGTAGCAATAAGCTTTTCACCGCTGTCGCTAATATTGATATCAAGGGCCAATACAATGTGCTCTGGACCGTACTTTTCTACCCAAGACTTCACAAGCTCGGGTTGTTTTACCGCCAAAGAACCAATCACTACGCGGCTTACGCCAGTTTCTAGTAACTGCGCCACTTCCTCTTCACTACGAATACCGCCGCCGGCTTGAAACTTCATGCGCTTGGTATCGACCATAGACTTAATTAGTGAAAGCTGACGTTTACTGGTGTCTTTAGCGCCTGTTAGGTCAACAATGTGTAGCCACGTTGCACCTTGGTCGGCATAGTCGTGAACCACGTCTACTGGGTCCAGTTCGTATTGGGTTTTCTGCTCATAGTCGCCTTGATACAGGCGCACTACGTGTCCGTCAATAAGATCAATCGCTGGAATAATCATTATAGGTTCACAAAGTTAGTCAGTAATTGTGCTCCGGCCTCGCCAGAACGTTCTGGGTGAAATTGCACCCCGTAAAAATTGTCTTTATTTATGGCGGCTGAAAAGGTGTTGCCATAAGTACAGCTAGCAAGCGTATGCTCGTATTCAGGTACCGCAAAGCTATGCACAAAATAAAAGTACGTATCTTGTGGGATGCCCTTAAATAAACTTTCTTCTTTATGACCGCTGTTGTGAGAAACGGTGTTCCAACCCATATGAGGTAAGCGCACGCCTTTTGATTCCATGCGAGCCACATGACCTGGCATTAGGTTCAAACATTCGATGTTGCCTGTACCTTGAAAACCACCTTCAGCGCTGGTTTCAACCATAAGCTGCATGCCCAAACACACGCCTAGTACAGGTTGGCTAAGCGACTGAAGGGTTTCAACTAGCGCTTTTTGCTTAATGCTTGCCATAGCTGCGGCTGCTGTACCTACGCCGGGTAAAAACACTTTGTCAGCGCTTTTAATCACGTTTACATCGTCAGATACGTCTACTTCAACGCCCAAGCGTTCAAGGGCAAAGCGTACTGATGAAATGTTGGCGCAGCCGGTATTCACGATTACTATTTTTTGTCGCTGGCTGGTGTTTACCACTGACATTACAGTGCTCCTTTACTGCTTGGTAATGCATCACCCTGGCGCGTAATGGCTTGACGTAGCGCACGGCCAAATACTTTAAACAGGCTTTCTACCTGGTGGTGAGCATTACCTTCGCTGGTGGATAGGTGCAGCGATAACCCCATGCTTTGTGCAAGCGAATAGAAGAAGTGCGGTACCATTTCGGTGGCCATTTCACCTACTTGGTCGCGGCTAAATTCAGCGTCAAACTTAAGGTGTGGGCGGTTAGAAATATCCATGATACATTCCGCACGACATTCATCCATTGGCAACGCGAAACCAAAGCGACCAATACCGCGTTTGTCGCCTAGTGCCTTTTTAAGCGCTTCACCAAGGGCAAGGGCGGTGTCTTCTACACTGTGGTGATCGTCAATGTGCAAATCGCCATCGGTAGTCAGGTTTAGCTCGAAGCCACCGTGGGTCGCAATTTGGTCAAGCATGTGGTCAAAAAAGCCCATGCCGGTTTGAATTGTCGACTTAGCCTGCGAATCAAGATCTACACGCACGCGAATGTCGGTTTCAGAGGTGGTACGTACTACCTCTGCAATGCGTGACGACGCAAGCAAGCTTTTCTGAATATCGTTCCAGTTTAAGCTTTCACGGTTGTACTGAAAGCTGCGAATACCCATGTTTTCAGCAAGCTGTACATCGGTAATTCTGTCACCAATAACAAACGAACGAGTGAAGTCCACTTTGCCTTGATGTAGGTATTCTTGTACTAAGCCAAGCTTGGGTTTGCGGCATGTGCAGTTATCAGCATCGAAGTGCGGGCAAATAAGCACGTCGTCAAACACTACGCCCTGGCTTTCGAAAATGGCCATCATGGCATTGTGTGGCTTGTCGAAGTCTTCTTGCGGGAAACTGTCTGTTCCCAAGCCGTCTTGGTTACTTACCATCACGAGTTTAAACCCTGCTGCCTTTAGTTTAAGTAGCACAGGAATAACGTTTGGCTCGAAAACAAGCTTCTCTAAACTATCTAATTGCTTATCTACTGGCGGCTCTTCTACGAGTGTACCGTCGCGGTCAATAAATAAAATGGCTTGCTGACTCATGCCGCGTCCTCATTATTTTTAAATTCGTTAATTAGCTGCATTAAACGCTGGTTTTGCTCTTCAGTGCCTATGCTTACGCGTAAACAGTTTTGTAAGTTAAGCTGTTTTGATTGATCGCGAATCAGCATGCCTTGGCTTACCAAGTACTGCATTAGGGCTTGCGCTTTTGCGTAGCGGAATAAGATAAAGTTTGCTCGTCTATCACCCACTAATTCAAAGCCTTCGATAGATTCCAGCGCTTCGGCTAGGGCCTCTTTTTCCCGGTTAATGGTAGCCACCTGAAGCTCAAGTAACGTTAGCGATTCAGCCGACAATGCTTGTGCAGCAATCTGCGCTACTGGCTCTGGAATGGGATAGGGCGCTATCACTTTAAGTAGTGCTTGGATGACGGGTGCCTGAGCAAGTGTAAAACCACATCGAAGACCGGCTAGTGCAAATGCTTTAGACAGCGTACGAAGTACTACTAAGTTCGGGTAATTGTTAATTTCATTTGCCCACGTATTGTCAGCATCGAACTCAATGTACGCTTCGTCAACAACAACGAGTGCTTTATCGGCAAAGTGATTAAGCACGGTTTTAATGTCTTCACGAGCAACTGGCGTACCAGTTGGGTTATTCGGGGCGCAGATGAAAATCACGTTCACGTCATCTTCAGCACAAACTGCATTTACGTTCAGGCTGAAATCATCGTTAAGCGGTACTTTTTTGATGCCCACATCACAGGTTTCAGCACTAATGGCGTACATGCCGTAGGTAGGCGGGCAGATAAGAATATTATCTTTGCCGGGTGTACAGAAGGTACGAATAAGCAGTTCGATGCCTTCATCTGCCCCGCGAGTAACAATTAGCTGCGATTTATCAAGCCCAGTATAGTTTGCGTACCCGCTCACTACGGCTTCAGGCTGACACGATGGATAACGGTTAAAGTTGCTGCTATCTACGCTGTATTCGTTGGCATAAGGTGACTCGTTGGCGTTAAGCCAGTCTTGACCACCAGAGAACAAGCGACGTGCTGACTCATATGGCTTTAAGGGCACCAAGTTGTCGTTAATTAGTTTGTCGATAAGCGTCGACATTAGGCGTCTCCTTGCTTAAGTGCCTGCATGCGAAGTGCTACGGCTTGTTCATGTGCATCTAACCCCTCGGCGGCTGCTAATGCCATAATTGCAGGGCCTAAATTACGCATGCCGTCTGCACTTAGCTCTTGAATGGTGTAACGGCGCATAAAATCTAAGAGCCCAAGGCTAGAATAGTTTTTCGAATAGCCGTATGTAGGCAATACATGATTGGTTCCAGACGCATAATCACCAGCAGATTCTGGAGACCAAGGGCCCAAGAAAATAGAGCCTGCGTACTTAATTTTTGATAAATAATCGCGGGCATTTTCTATTTGCACAATCAAGTGCTCTGCAGCATAGGCATTGCTTGCTTCAATGGCCTGTTCAATTGAATCGGCTAAAATATAGCGAGCATTCTCCATCGCTGGGCGAGCGATGTCTGCGCGAGACAATGTGCCTAGTTGACGTTCAACTGCAGCTTTCGACTCTTCAATAAGCGTGGCACTGTTAGACACCAAAATAGCTTGCGAGTCTGGACCGTGTTCAGCTTGAGAAAGCAGGTCTGCCGCCACAAACTCTGGGTTCGCAAATTCATCAGCAAGTACCAATACTTCTGATGGGCCCGCTGGCATATCAATTGCGGCACCATCAGCACGCTGGCTAACTTGCTGTTTAGCTTCTGTCACAAAGCTATTGCCCGGGCCAAAAATCTTATCTACTTGAGGAACGCTGTCTGTTCCCAAGGCCATAGCGGCGATTGCTTGCGCGCCACCACACAAAAAGATCTTGTTGATACCGCACTTTCTTGCCGCATAGGCAATTTCAGGCGCAATAAGTTTCTCTTTGTTCGGTGGAGTGCAAAGTAGTTTATTTGCGCAGCCCGCCACTAATGCAGGTACGCCTAGCATCAATACGGTTGATGGAAGTGGAGCACTGCCGCCTGGAATATAAAGACCCACTGCATCAAGGGCAGTAAAGCGCAGCTCGCATTTCACGCCCGGCGTCGTGGTTAGCGCAATATCACTTGGCTTTTGCGCTTCGTGAAACATTTTTATGTTGTTAAACGCGGTATCGATAGCACTTGCTACCTCTGGCGTCACCTTTGCAGCAAGGGCATCAATATTGTCTTGTGAAAGTACAAGGCTTGTTAAGTCTGGGCAGTCAAATTTACGCGTGAAATCAAGTACTGCCGCATCGCCCTCTTTTTCAACGCGGGCGATAATGTCGCCCACGGTCTGCTTTAACTGTTGGCTATTGGCCATAGCCGGGCGCGCTAGCGCCTGTTTTTTCTCATTTGCCGAAAGAGATGACCAAGTAATCATAATTGCCTGCCTTTAGCCCATCATTTTTTCGATTGGCATTACAAGAATAGAACTACAACCAAGGGCTTTGAGTTTTTCCATGGTTTCCCAGAATAAGGTTTCTGTAGAAACAACATGGATAGCAACCTGCTCTTCATTACCTGCAAGTGGCAGAACTGTTGGGTTTTCAGCACCTGGAAGTAGGCTTTTTACTTGTTCCAAATACGCTTTTGGCGCATGCAGCATGATGTACTTGCTTTCTTTTGCTAGTAACACGCCATCAACACGTGGCATTAGTCGGTTAACCAGTGTTTCTTTTTCGTCGCTAAGTTCACCGTCGGCGCGCTTGATCAATACCGCCTTACTGCGGAAAATTACGTCTTTTTCAACAAGACCGTTAGCTTCAAGGGTTGCACCGGTAGATACCAAGTCACAGATAGCGTCAGCCACACCTGCTCGTGGGGCCACTTCCACAGAACCTTGTAGCATTACAGCCTTTGCATTTATGCCCTGTTCTTTGAAGTAGCGCTCAAGTAGGTAAGGGTAGGTGGTTGCTACTTTCTTGCCCTCTAGAGACTGGATACCGTCATACTTCATTTCGTTGGGTACAGCAATTGACAGGCGGCAACCGCCGTAGTCTAGACGACGCAATACTTCGTATTCGAATGGCTTGCCAGCTGCTTTGCGCTCTAGCATTTTTTCTTCAAGCTCGTTTTCGCCAATAAAGCCAAGGTCAACAACGCCATCCATAACAAGACCTGGAATGTCATCATCGCGCACGCGAAGTAAATCAATTGGTTGGTTCGTTGAATGCGCAATCAGCAGGCGATCACGAATGTTTAACTTAATGCCAATCGCCTTAAGTAGGGCGATGCTGTCATCGCTCAAACGGCCTGATTTCTGTACGGCAATTCGAAGTCTTTTGCTGTTACTCATTGAAACGTTCCTTACACGTTGTATTTTAACTTTTGATTGCGCCTAAAACGAAAAACCCCCGGAAGTTTCCTTCCGAGGGTCGAGAATTTTTTATCTGCGCCATTGGAAGGAATCATAGACCTTCCAGCACGAACCTGAAAGGTTATGCTTTATGATGGTGGTGATGTTTCGCCGCGCAGTTAATCATTTGATGAATTTTAATCCTAATTTCGAACGGCTGAAACATTAGCGTTTTGAAATTAGATTTGCAAGGCAAAAGTGAACTCTTTTTCGCCAATAGGTCTAAATAAAAGTATATATAGTAAAACTTTTCGATATGAACGTTTGTGATCCTAAAGCTTTAATGCAAAAACGCAGATAACAGAATATGAGTTGAAGAGAATACAGGTGTAACTTGCCGGTGACGTATTCTCAATTATGTACAATACAGAGGAATGCATGAGTAACGATCTTTTGTTCCCTATTTTACCACGCAACACCAAAGTGCCTGTTGAGATTGATGAGCGTGTAAAAAAAGTGCAGAAAACAAAAAAGTCGGAGCATTTTTCTGAGGACGATAACAATGCGCAAACCTATGTAAGGAAAACAGAGGTTGTGGAGCGCGCATCAGACAGAAACGAGAAAAGTAAACGAGACTCTGAGCAAGATGACGATGGACTTAAGCACATCGATATCAATATATAGGACGCTTCAAGCTAGCCCAAAAATATTGAAGCGGGGTTAACTATCAAAAGCATTAATGGGCTCTTTTAAATAGCTGCTGATAACGTTGTTTAATTACGCCCTTTTTGAGCAAAACATCGAGTTATTCGCCATTATTTTCATTAGTACCATAGAGCGTTTCAAAGAGGCCATGGAACTGTTTCGTCACTTTATGATTGGGTAAATAGAAAGGCAAGGGTACTCGCTTTGAATGTGACTCTTTTACCTTTACTGTCGCGTTTATAAACGGCCGAATGACTTCCAACCCTTCATTCTCAAGCTCTTTCACCAAAGATTCGGGTAATTTTGCCTGGCTATTAAATTGATTAATAGCAACACCTAAAAACGACAGTGCTGGATTATGATCTGCTTTTAATTCAGCAATATTATCAAGTAAACGAGTGATAGCCTGAGCTGAAAATGCGTCGCAATCGAAAGGAACGATATAATTATCAGCGGCAATCAACGCTGCTTTAGAGTAAAAATTAAAATTTGGTGGCGTGTCTATAAAAATGTAGTCGAAAGACGGTCTCAGTGTTTTTAGGGTCTCGCGAAGCTTGAACATTTTATAACGCGATTCTAACTCCCTTTCCAATTCTGAGAGTTCTGAAGATGCAGGCAAGACGAAGAGGTTTTCAAAAGGTGAGGCTTGCACAAACTCAATGGGTTTATTTGGCGTGCGGAAAAAGCCTACTACTTGTCGAAACATGTCTGCTACGGTTAATGTGTTTTCAGTAATGTCGATACCCGCATAGTGAGTACTGTTTCCCTGAGAATCTAAATCAACAAGTAATGTTTTAAAGCCAAGGTTTGCGCAGCATGCTGCTAGGTTTGTGCTAATTGTAGATTTTCCAACGCCACCTTTCTGATTGAAAACTACGCTAACCATACCAACATCCTTTTAAAAATCGAATGATTAAAATATGCCCAGCTTTTGTGACATAAGTAAAGAGGTTTTCACTGAAAGCGCTTGAGAGCAGGAAGTATTGGGAAAGGGGAAGGAAAAATGCGCTCAACTCTATTAGGGTCGAGCGCACTACGCGCGAAAGTAGGGCCTTACTTTTTGTTAAACAGTCTGCGACGACCAATTAAACCAAGACCAAGTGCAAGCAGTAAAGCGGCAGAGGGTTCACTTACCTGGGTAGTTGCCTGCGAGCTTGCTAAAATAATATTGCCAGAGATTAATACATCATCACCCAGAAAATCTTGCTTTAAAATATCGGTAACCCAATTCTGTACTGAAAAGCTATCGAAGCTAATACGAAGTGCGCTTCTTTCTTCAGTACAAAATGATTGGATGCAAGACGTCGTTGCTTCATTGAGGAAAACCCCAAGCCCTAAAGCATCAAAAAGTGTCACGTTATTCATAATTGGAGAGTCGTCCATTACCGAAGCAGTAATGTTATTTCCAAGTATGTTTATGTTTATGCTTTCAACAACAGACGACCCTGCAGTGCTGAACACGTAGCCATCTGAGCTAGAAGAAGCATCGACTTTTGATGTTGAACTAAGGGTAGTGTTCGATATGTTGATAAAGTCGAGGGCTGGAAGAAAGTTTTGTAACAGGGTAAATGAGAGATTCTCAATAGTACTACTTCCAATAGTTGTGAAATCGCCGATGGTAGAATTTTCGAGCGTCGAGCTAGCCATAGCACTAAAAATATCCGCCGTTGCATTAATAAGAGGGTCTTGTGTAGGAAGAGTTCGGTCTACATCAACCAAAGAATTTGTCGCCTTATATCCCGACGGAGCTGTGCCGTTCGCGTTACCTAAGTCGATTGCAATTGGCGATAAGTCTGAGATCGCTAAGTCAATGTGAAGTGCGTTTCCGAAACTGCTAGATATAATGCCTGCATGAGATGAAGCGCTAAAGCACATCACCACAGCGCCAGTAGTCACAAGCGATAGCATCTTGAATTGCTGTTTCTTTTTACGAGTATACTGTTTCAAACTGCCTAACATAATAAATCCCCCGATAACTGTACAAAAAGCACCATGCATTTGCATTTAGTTATGGGATATAGATTAGTTGGTGAATACGGTATGCGAAATGAAGGATTACCCCCATGCTTACAAATTTTTAAAGTAAGCGTGGGGGCGCAAGCGTACGAGCTCAGGATCGCGGAGAAGTTATCAGTTAGTTTAAATTCTTATCTTTCCAGAATTTTGTTCCTTTCACCGTTGCCTGAAGTGCAAGGCCACTTTCAGTCATCGTGTAAACAGTTATATCACCCACGTAGCCTTCACCTTCCGCCGATGCGCCTTTATTGCCTGCTTTTGCCGCAACATCTGCGTTTCCTCCAACTGTCCAGCCGTTCTCAATGAAATAACGCATGGCGTCTTGAGTGTGAAAAACCATCACAATGCGGTAGTCCTTGGCACCAAGCCCAAGCCCTACGCCACCCTCGGCCATGTTCATATAGGTTTTTGCACCCGTTACATTGTTGTTTACAACGCCATAACCTGTACCTGCTGCGAAAAATATGACATTTATGTTTGCGTTGGTGAAAACCGCATACCCTGCGGCGTCTCTGATTTGACCGCGAGTGTCAGGTTTTTCGCTGTAAAGGCGTGTAAGCGCATTTTGCTGCATGTCGAGTATTGCTTGTCTTTTTTCTGCGACAGTACCGTCACCCATCGAGGCACAGGCACTCAGCACAAGCGCAGTGGAAGCGAGAATTAGATTAGTAAAAAAGTTTTTGAATTTCATGCATTTCTCCTTAGCATGGTGGGCGTGATTTTTACTCGCATCTTCTGATATTAGTCAGAATAAGAGAATAACTACAACAATCTGCTAAGGTATACGCAAAAACCATGCTCAATAGTTTGATTGAGCATGTTTATCTTTGGAAAAGCCGTTAGAAGTCTATTTCAAGTTCCAACGCACCAGGCTGTTGATGTTGACCCACCATTTCTTCATAAGGCGTGTTCTGTCGCAACCACACGTGCTCAAATTCTTGGGCATAAAAATGCTCTTTTATTTCATTTATGCAGTGAAATGTTTTTGGTTGTTCCTTGCTGTCTCGCACTAATGTTCGTGTTGCGCCGTTTCCTGTTGACACCAAATAGTTACCACCTTCAAGCGACTCAATGTATAAATTCATAATTGCATCCTCAGTGTTTACTTTTATGTATTAGCGCAAAAAATGAAAAGTGATCATTAATTCTGCGTCATATAACGTGGCTACCACCATTTGTTTTTACACACAATGACACCGTGGTTCTGCAGTAATTTGAGAAGTTCTGCCTTGTCGGTTTCATTCAAAAAATCACCTATTTCATACATATGTGATGTGGTTTTAAATACCAACCTTGGTAGTCGGCCATGCGATACGTCTTCATAGAAGTACAGATGTGTAGCACTACGTAAAAACGTCACGGCTGCACGCTTCGAATTTTCAACTTTTATCTGTTCTTCTGTAAGCTCTATCGATTGCCATTGATATGTAGCACGGGAAACCAAATACATTATCAATATCAGCGCTGATACTTCAGCGCCAGCAAAGGGCAGCACAACCCAAGCGCCGACAAACGCCCATGCAGTAGCGATACTGCTCACAAAAATGGCGAAGGACCACATTAAGAACTTGGTTTGAGCCCATGTTGCAGAGCGATTTGGCTGTAGTCTAATGATGACTCCGTGCTCTGAAGTTGACGTTTCTAACATTATTGATATTGCACCGTTAAAAACACTTGCGGTAAAGGGATCAAAATCATAGGTAATCTCGTTTTTATATATTACTCTGTGCGCAAAACATCATTAGCCTTTGCGTTTTCTGAAAGGTGTATACGAGTCAGTTTGCTCAAATAGATTGAAAAACAATCAATGATTTTTTGAAGTCGTTTCATTGATGAAGGAAAAAGTGTGGTTTCTGTCGTTAACAAAAACAATAAACCAATAATTTTATTTGCCTTGATGTGTTTATGGCTGGCGTTACTTCTTTCTCAGCCGTCACCGATATTAGTAATGCAAGATTATGGCGTATTTGCATTCCTGGGAGTTGTTGGCGCTATTTTCGCGAATGCTACTGGTGCTGGTGGTGGGGTTGTCTTTGTACCTTTCTTTCAATATCTTCAATTTTCGCCAGACAGTATTGTAGCCACGAGCTTTGGAATTCAATGTTGTGGAATGACCGCAGGAGCGCTTACGTGGGCGTATTATTTTAAAAATGAACACAAATCTAACGTACATTGGAAAGTGCTGCCCAACGCTCTAATACTCTGTGTTCCTGCGTCACTGTGTGGTATCTTGTTCGCGCAATATTCTGAAGTGGGACCTACACTATTGACGCAGTGGTGGGGAGGTCTAGACAATCTCCACATTTTGTTTGGCGTGTTTTCTGTTTTGCTATCGTTAGCAATATTCGCATCAATTCCGTTATTAAAACGAACGCAGTTTACTTGTGAGCTTACAAAGGCTGACATTCTTGCACTACCTTTCATAAGCTTTATGGGGGCAATCGTTACCGCGTGGTTGTCGGTGGGTGTTGGCGAGCTTGTTGCAGTTTATCTAATTGTACGTTGCTTTAACGTAACAATGTCCATTGCTGTAGCGGTCATTTTGTCATCATTTACAGTGTGGGCTGCACTTCCTTACCATCTTTTTGTTAGTCCATCGGTCGTTTTTGAAGTTGTTCTTTTTGCCGGTATTGGCGCTATCGTGGGAGGCATGCTTGCCAAACATGTAGTGCTGGCTTTTTCAGTGCAAAAGTTAAAACTATTTTTTGGCGGTTGGGTGTTTATCTTGGGTGTTGCTAGTCTACCAATTTTTTAGTGTTTGGTTGCCGACTACAATTTGTTAGCCTTCTGTAATTATTGAGATTAAAAGGAGCCACACAATGAGTAATTCAATCACATCATTTCAACCCTACAAAGTTACTCAGCCTGAGTGGTCTTCACACGCCGTTATATATCAAGTTAATACCCGTCAATTTTCAAATGAAGGCAAATTTGCTGGTGTCACTGAGCAGTTGCCTAGAATAAAGTCATTAGGTGCAGACATTATTTGGCTTATGCCTATCCACCCTATTGGTGAAGTTGAGCGAAAAGGCACATTGGGAAGCCCGTATGCTGTGAAAGACTATATGCAAATTAATCCAGAGTTTGGCACCGCTGACGACTTACATACTCTCATCAAAACCGCACATGATTTGTCGATGAAGGTCATTATTGACTGGGTTCCTAATCACAGTGCTTGGGACAACCCATTAGTCGAAAAACACCCAGAGTGGTACGCAAAAGATTACAAAGGAGACTTTAGACCTTCTCCATGGTGGGATTGGAGCGACATTATTGAATTTGATTACACCCAAGTAGGTTTGCGTAACTACATGATTGAAGCAATGTGCTATTGGGTGAAAGAATTTGATATAGACGGTTTTAGGCATGATGTCGCAGGTTATGTACCCAATGATTTTTGGCAGCAAGCGCGTTGTGAACTAGATGCTATTAAGCCTGTTTTTATGCTAGCGGAATGGGAAAACAGGGACATGCACGAACGTGCCTTTAACATTACATACGCATGGACATGGAACGAGACTATGCATGAAATAGCGATGGGGAAACGCAGTTTAGACAGTTTGCGTAAATACTATTCATGGAATGAGAGAAGCTGGCCACAAGAAGCGTATAGAATGACGTTTGTAAGTAATCACGACAAAAACGCGTGGGACGGCACACAATACGAGCAGTTTGGAGATGCGTTGGAAGCCAGCATAGTGCTCTCTGTTATAGGCGAAGGTATGCCGCTTATTCACAATGGGCAAGAAGCAGGAGAAACGAAGCGCCTTGCGTTTTTTGAGCGAGATCCAATTGAATGGCAAGAACATGAAATTGGTGATTTGTATCGCGATTTGATTGCGCTTAAAAAATCAAAAGCAGTGCTTGGTAACGGCGAATATGGGGCGAGAATGATTCAGGTGCCTAATAGCGTAATGAACAAGGTTTTTAGCTTTGTCAGGCACAATACAGATGAAAAGGTGTTTGTTGTTATTAATTTTTCAAATGAATCGGTCAACACTGACTTCTATGAAACTTTATTTGAAGATGACTATATAGATTTTACTACTGGCCAGCACCACACGTTTTCGACCAATACCCAGTTATCGCTAGGCCCCTGGCAGTACAAAATTTTCGTTAAGCGCTAAACTGGCAATGTGAAAACAACTCGCCAATACTTATATTTTATCTAATCATTAAGGCGCTATGGAAAATAAACTCCCGCTGTACAAAAAACTCTTAGTGTTCTATCGAATAGAGCCTGGTTGCCTTGGTCCTCAAGGAACAGACTATGTAGAAGAGTTTTGTGTTTTTGCGAAAAAGAAGCTTAAGGATTTACATGGGCATTGTTTGCGCTGGACGATTAAGCCACGCTACGACAAGTCTTTACCGGAGCTTGAATTTCAAATAAAGAACTCGACAGTATCAAGAGAAAACGCTGAAAAGTACCTGAGCAGTTTTGATATAGAACTTGATGAATTTGAAGAGCAGTTGGAAGAAATGTTGGCCGATTTGGTAGACGCATTTTTCGAACGCTAACGGCCTCGCTTTAAAAGGCGAGGCGCGTTTGTTTATTGGCGTAAATTAACGCAATGCGTCAACGGCTTCGAAGCCTTCTGATTCAAGCTCTTCATTTACGCATTCAAGTAAAAACTCATTAAGCGGTTTACCGTTAGTTCCATCTTCTTCAGCAACTTCTTGGCAAAATGTTGTAAGTTCAGCAACAAGTTCTGCGGGTGCTGGTTTAGCTTCGTTTGCGAATGCCGACACTGCCAAACAGCTTAAAAGTAATGACACTAAAGTTTTCATATTTACCTTCATGAAATGTTAAGGGAGTCATATCAACAGCCAAGATAGTGCGCCTTAATACGCGTTTAAAGAAGCGAATTATTTTGCTCCAAAAGATAAAATCTTTTGATAGTTCGTTGATACACATTCGTACTTCCATGAAGCGAAAAAACTAAGTGAGCAGTGCAAATGCATCAACCTTTAATGGGCATTCATTGAGGTTTTTGGCATAATGCGCGGCCGAATTAGAAAAAGTATACAGCGCTTACACATGCCTACTATTAATAACGTATTTTCATCAGACGGCTTACTTGCCAAAACCATCCAAGGTTTTGTGCCGCGTGACGCTCAAACTGAAATGGCGAAAGCGGTGAAGCATGCGATTGATACCACAGGTAGCTTAATTGTTGAGGCTGGAACTGGCACAGGTAAAACATTCGCTTACCTTGCGCCTGCGTTGTTAAGCGATGGCAAGGCGATAGTGTCAACAGGCACCAAAAATCTTCAAGAGCAGCTGTTCCACAGAGATTTGCCTCTGGTAAAAAAGGCACTTGGTAGTAAAAGAAAAACGGCCTTGCTGAAAGGTCGCGCTAATTACTTGTGCCTTCATCGACTGGCACAGCACGGTGGAAATTCTACGCTGGTAGAAAAAGAAGTATTAGGACAACTTTCTGAAGTTAAGCGTTGGTCTAGCAGCACAAAAAGCGGTGATATGGGCGAGCTTAAAACCCTCCCAGAAGATGCAAAAGTGCTGCCTCTTGTTACCTCCACCGTCGACAATTGTTTGGGACGAGACTGTCCAGATTATGAAGATTGTTATTTAGTAAAAGCCCGCAGAAAAGCGCTAGACGCCGACATTATTGTGGTAAACCATCACTTGTTTTTCGCCGATATGGCGTTGAAAGACACTGGGTTTGGCGAACTCATTCCTGAAGCCGATGCAATCATATTCGACGAAGCTCACCAAATTCCAGATATTGCGAGTGATTACTTTGGCGAGTCTCTTTCTACGCGCCAAATTCACGATATTAGCAAGGACATAACGCTTTTATTTAGAACTGTATTAAAAGATGCGGGTCAGCTAGATAAAGCGGCTGATAAGTGCAGAATGATTGCGTCAGATTTACGCTTACTGTTTCCTGATACACCTGAGCGTGGGAATTGGGCTGAAGCACTCAATCGCGATGATGTACGAATGCAGGTGGGCAAACTCGCTGAAGCATTGGGCGTTTTACATGAAGTCTGCAAACTGCACATTGGCAGGGATAAAGACTTAGACAATATGTATGAGCGTGTAGTGGCGGCTCGCGAGCAACTAGATGCGTTAAGTGACGACAAGCAAGAAAACGTTAGCTTGTGGTACGAGACCACTCAGCGCCATCTTATTATGCACTTAACGCCGCTTTCTATCGCTGCGAAATTTCGCCGCTTTGTGGCCTCACCACCAAGAGGGTGGATTTTCACTTCTGCAACGCTCATGGTTAATGGCGGCTTCGAACATTTTCAACGTCGCATGGGTCTTGAAGAGGCGAAAACACTTGGCTTAGATAGTCCGTTTAACTATCCAGAGCAGGCTATGCTATGTGTGCCTAGGTATTTGCCTGAGCCCAATAGTTTTTCTATGCGTGAAACACTGTTGCAAACGGCTAAGCGCTTGATAAAAGCGAGCCGCGGTCGCTGCTTTTTATTATTTACCAGCCACGCTATGCTTCGCGAAATTGCTGAAAAGCTAGAAGATGAGGTAGACAACCCTCTGTTGGTGCAAGGAACAACCACTAAGCAAGCGCTGCTTGACGCTTATCTAGCTGATGAAAAAGCGGTGTTAATGGGAACGGGGGCATTTTGGGAAGGTGTTGATGTACGCGGAAACGATTTGGTGTGCGTGATGATTGACAAGCTACCTTTTGCATCGCCAGACGATCCTTTACTGCAAGCGCGTATGGAAGATGTGAAAAAGCGTGGAGCAAACCCTTTTGCAGTCATTCAGATCCCGCAGGCGGTCATTACGTTAAAACAGGGTGCTGGACGACTAATAAGAGATCCATCTGATAAAGGTGTATTGGTTATTTGTGACAACCGCTTGGTAACAAAGCCTTATGCCAAAACGTTTGTAGGAAGTTTGCCTGATATGAAGCGTACGCGCAGTCTCGACGAAGTAGAACGCTTTTTAGCAAACATAGATGATAAATAAGTTACAGAGATAATCATGAATATCTTAGCAATTGATACTGCTACTGAAGCGTGTTCAGTAGCACTACAGCTTGAAAATATTACCGTGTCGCGTTTTGAAGTTTGCCCCCAGCAGCATAGTCAACGCTTACTACCTATGGTGGATGAGGTGCTAAAAGAAGCGGGAGTCTCATTAAACGAGCTCGATCTGTTGGCATTTGGTCGCGGTCCGGGAAGCTTCACGGGCGTAAGGATAGCCACTGGCATGATTCAAGGTTTGGCGCTTGGTACAGGCCTTGAAGTAGCTGGTATTAGCACGCTAGAGGCAATGGCCCGAGAAGTTGCAGCATCGCTTAACAAAACAACGCCTACAAACAATTCAGCACAATTTATTGCAGTAGCATCAGACGCACGTATGGGTGAGGTGTATTTTGCAGTATACAAAACCGACGGCAATGCACTAACGCTAGAAGTAGCAGAGCAGGTGTGCCCCCCAGAGGCAGCGTTGGAACAAATGGCTGCGATAGCAAATAAACAAGTTGTTGTGGCAGGAACGGGGTGGAGCGCTTATGAGCCACTACAACAATGGCTTCAAAGTCATTCTGCTACACCAGAAGTTACCGTTACGTTGCCTAATGCCATCTTTATGTTGCCATTGGCGAGTATGGCAAAAGATCGCGGCGATGTATCAGACGCAGTAAATGTCGAGCCCGTTTATTTACGTGATAAGGTGACGTGGAAAAAGCTACCGGGAAGAGAATAACAGCAATAATAGTTTTAAGACTTTGGCGTGATTCTTGCCTTTACTAGCGCTGTATGAACATCAATACTAGTTTTTCCATACCTTCATCTGACGGTAGTCAGGGAAGGGTAGCAAAAGTAACTAAAGACCCTCAGCAAAGTAGTAAGGGTCAAGAAGAATCGTCTACGCGGGCGATCGTTGTGGCACCTGATGAACAGGGTACCGACAATGCAAAAGCGTATCAGCAGTTTGTTCGAGAGGAAGGTAATGCATACTCTCAACAAGCCATTGCGTCTTATACCAGCTTTGAAAAGCAACAACAGCGTGAATCAATTCAATCAATGTTTGGCGTAGACATCTACGCCTAACGCAATTTCTATTTGAACAAATCCATACCTTAACTATCTAAACAATTCGGTCTTACTATCACTATTGTTATTTGTGCTGGATTTACGGTAACGAAATTTATAAAAATGTAAGATTGAGGATGTAGTTGTCGCCAATAATAAATGCTACTGTTATGTTATTGTTTTGGCATGTTTTCTCACATTGATTTTAAGAGATAAACAATGTGACGTTGTGGTCTGAATATGCAGTTTAGGCATAGTAAACGACCGCAATGTCTATTAGGTTATCGTTGGAGCGCTAAAATGTCTCGTTACTTAATTCTATTAGCCGTCGTCATTTTCTCAGGGTGTGCTATTGTGCCCGAAAACATTGATGTGCCAGACGGAACCCCATTGGTTTCATATTCTAAAGCGGTAACATCGGGTGCAACTGTGCAAGGCCAAAAAGCCCGTTGGGGCGGCCTTATTGTTGGTGTAGAAAATAAGCCTTACAAAACGTATATAGAACTTGCTCACTTCCCGCTAAATCATTATGGCAAGCCCAACACAGGCGGCGAGACATCAGGGCGATTTAAGGTGCAAATCGACGGATTTGTTGACCCCATTGTGTTCGAAGAAGGTCGCGCTGCCACGTTTTTAGGCACAGTCACGTTACCAACAAGCGGCTTAGTTGGTGAGCAACCCTATATTTATCCCACAATAATCGCCGACGACTACCACATGTGGCGCAAGCGTGATGTGTATGAAGTCGATACTATGTTCTTCAATTACCACACAGGCTGGTATTCACCTTTTTATGGCCCAGGGCCCTTTTTTGGCCCATGGGGAAGCCCTTTCTATCGTCCGTGGGGAAGCCCGTTTTTTCACCCGGGGTTTAATAGAACACGCGTTATTCGATATCAAAATGCCCCAAGCCGCTCAACAATGCCAAAGGGAAAGCAAACCAATAATCAAGGCCGTAAAAAGTCGACGGCTCATCCAATTCGTTTAGATAAACAAAAATAGGTTTAGTTGAAAGCGGCAGATGTTTGCCGCTTTTTTCTTATTGTGCGGCAAAAATTGTGTGGGTGTTGACTGCGATCTTGCCACTGAGAGGGAGTTAAAATGATAGAAACTGTGCTTTCGGCAGGTGATTTAAAGCTAGCTGCATTGGATAATCAGGTTGATGGACCTGTCGTTATTGGTTTACACGGCTTTTTAGATAATGCTGAAAGTATGAAGGTACTTGCTCCTTATTTTAAGGCGTATCGCTATATTGCTGTAGACTTAGCAGGGCACGGACGTTCGCAGCATCGTCCTTTAGGTACGCACTACAATCAAGCTGATTATATTCAAGACCTTTACGCGCTTTTGCAATCCGAGCAGTTTAGCGATGTTATTTTAGTAGGGCATTCCCTTGGCGGTATATTGGCATCGATGTTTGCAAGCTTGTTTCCAGAGAGGGTTCGTGCTGTCGTAAGTATTGATGCGTGTGGCCCTCTTGTTGAAGATGAAAGCACTACGCAACAGCAAATGAGAGACGCCATTATCAATCGTTTTGAGAAAGGGCAAAGCCAGCCTCGTCCCGTCGATTTAGATAGGGCAGTAGAAGCTAGATGTAAAATTTCAGATATACCTGCTGTTGCTGCCAGAAGTATTTTAAGTCGTAATCTAAAAGAAGAAGCTGATGGCCAGCAGTTTTGGTCTTCAGATTTCCGTCTTAGAACAAAATCTATATTGAGGTTGACGGAAAAACAGGCAGAAAACTTATTGCGTGCTATTGTGTGTCCTATGCTAATAATAGGCGCTTCAACTAGTTTTAAAAACTTGGAAGCCAATTACCCAAAAAGAGCGTCGTGGTTTAAAAATGCTCGATATGAACAATTAGTAGGCGGGCATCATATTCACATGGAAAATACCGAGGATGTAGGCGCCTTAATTAGCCAATTTGTTGAGCAATTGTAAATTGCATCGTTTATTTTTTTTTACACATCCTATACTATTCGCAAGTTATCAGACCAGTTATGTTGGTGGTGATTTTTAGTACACCAACCAATGAATAAGAATAAAGAAGAGGAGGTTTTGGTGGAAAAAACCTGGCTTAAGCATTACGACCCTCGCGTATCCGCTGAAATTGATGCCGAGCGCTATGCGTCTGTAGTAGACATATTCGAGCAATCGGTAAAGAAATTTAAAAATAAAGAAGCCTTCATTAACATGGGGCACTCTATTACTTTTGAAGAGCTTGATACGTTGTCTGCCCAATTTGCAGCATATTTGCAGTCAAGCGGTTTGAAGCGCGGTGATGCTGTGGCAATTATGATGCCTAACCTTCTTCAGTACCCGGTAGCAATGTTTGGCATTCTACGTGCGGGTATGGTTGTGGTTAATGTTAACCCGCTTTACACAGCACGCGAACTTAAGCACCAGCTTAACGATGCAAACGCGAAGGCTATTGTAATAGTCGAGAACTTCGCTTGTACACTTGAAGAAGTGATTGCAGATACTAATCTGCAAGAAGTTTTTCTTACCTCACTCGGAGATATGCTTCCAGCACCTAAGCGCTGGATAGTAAACGCGGTTGTGAAGTATGTTAAAAAGATGGTGCCAGCGTTTAATCTTCCAGAAACCACTTCATTTACCGCGGCGGTTAAGAAAGGCCAATCGCTTACTTACACTCGCCCAGATATCAGCAATAACGACTTAGCGTTCCTGCAATATACCGGTGGTACTACTGGTGTTTCGAAAGGCGCTATGCTTACGCACCGTAACATGGTTGCTAACCTTGAGCAGGTTTCAGGCATTCTCGAGACTGTTATTGAGGAAGGGGAAGACTTCGTGGTTACTGCGCTTCCGCTTTATCATATATTTGCACTACTAGCGAATTGCCTGATGTTTGTTAAGTACGGTTGTCGCAACCTACTTATTACTAACCCTCGTGATATGCCCGCATTTGTTGATGAACTTAGCAAATATCCGTTCACCATTTTACCTGGTGTAAATACGCTGTTTAACGGATTACTAAACACCCCAGGGTTCGACGAGCTTGACTTCAGCAAATTCAAGTTTGGTCTTGGCGGTGGTATGGCCGTTCAGCGCCCTGTTGCAGAAAAGTGGGAAAAAGTTACGGGCACTGTTCTTCTTGAGGGCTATGGCCTTACAGAATGTTCACCTGTAGTGGCAGTAAATCCACCACAAATTGAAGCCTATAAAGGCGCTATTGGTATGCCTGTGCCTTCAACAGACATCAAGCTTTTAGACGATGACGGAAACCCTGTTGAAAAAGGCGAGCCAGGCGAAATGTGGGTAAAAGGCCCGCAGGTAATGAAAGGCTATCTGAACCGTCCTGAAGCAACAGAAGAAATCTTGAAAGATGGTTGGCTTGCTACTGGCGACATTGCAACCGTAGATGATGAAGGTTACTTCTATATTGTTGACCGTAAAAAGGATATGATCCTTGTGTCGGGCTTCAACGTGTTCCCTAATGAAATTGAAGAAGTGGCTGCAATGCATGATGATATCGTTGAAGCGGCTGCGGTAGGGGTTCCACACGAGGTTAGCGGTGAAGTTGTTAAGCTTTTTGTTGTAAGAAGCAACGACTCACTAACGCCAGAAGATGTTATTGCGCATTGCCGAAATCATCTGACGGGCTATAAAGTGCCAAAACAGGTTGTATTTAAAGACGACCTGCCTAAAACCAATGTAGGTAAAATTCTACGTCGTGAGTTAAGAGACTAATTTCTCTGAATTAGTATACTTAAAGCCGGCGTTTGCCGGCTTTTTTATTACTGTGTCTGAATATGCAATATCAATTAATAACAACATACGAACAACTAGAAAAAGTCTGCATTGCAGCACAGCGTCAAGAAGCCATAGCGCTTGATACTGAATTCGTACGAACACGCACGCTTACTCCCCATCTTGGCTTAATTCAGCTCTACGATGGACACCAATTGGTGTTAATAGATCCACTTGCCATAGAGAACATGCAGCCTTTTGTCTCGCTTCTCGAGAATGAAGCTGTTGTGAAGGTGTTGCATTCGTGCTCTGAAGACTTGGAAACTTTTTTAACGGCTTTTGGCACACTCCCTTCACCCATATTCGACACCCAATTTGCTGCAAGCGTATTAGGCAAAGGGCCTACGTTGGGTTATGCAAAATTGGTTGAAATGCTGTGCGACGTATCACTTGATAAAGGTGAATCACGCACCGATTGGCTTGCAAGGCCTTTACGTGAAGCACAGTTAAGCTATGCGGCTAACGACGTGCTTTATCTTTTACCATGCTATCAACAGCTTGCCTCAGCAATTCAACAAGCAGGAAAAGTTCATTGGATATTTGATGAAATAGCACTGCTTGGGGCAAAAAAGCGTGCACAAATGCCCGAAGATTTTGCTTATCTACAAATTAAGAACAATTGGCGTTTGAATGCCGAGCAGCTAACCGTATTACAAGCACTCGCCGCATGGCGTTTGCATACTGCGCGAGAAAAAGACTTAGCATTAAACTTCGTTTTTAAAGAAGGTCATTTGTTTGAAGCTGCGCAGCGTTTGCCAGACAGTAAAAGTGGGCTTTCCCGCATTAATGGCATTAATCATCAATCAATTAGACGCTACGGCGACACCATTATTTCGCTTATTGATGATGCAAGAGCTAAATACGCACAAACACCCGAAAATCTGCGGTTGCCTGTGGTACTTCGACTCATTGATGTTCCAAAATATAAGAAGAGCCTTAGCGATTTAAAAGTTATTTCAGAGAAAATTGCCGAAGAAAATGGCGTAAGTTCTGATGTAATTGCGTCTAAAAAACAGCTAAATCAGCTTTTGAAGTGGTACTGGTTTCAAGTTGATGAAACGCGTGTGCAAGGGCTTATGCCAGATGTGCTTTCAACCTGGCGCGCGCCGCTGTTTATGCCACATGTAAAAGCGCTTCTTGGCGACGCGCCAGAGTAATTATTTTTCTACCTTATAATCAATAAGAGACAAGAGATTCACTATGTTATGTGCGGTTTATAAAACCAACAAAAAGCAAGGAATGTATTTATACGTTCCAAAGAAAGGCCACTTTGAAGATGTACCTGAGGCGCTAATGTCGCGCTTTGGCGTGCCTGAACTTGTGACAATCATTGCGCTTGAGAAGCGTGAGCGCCTTGGCGGTGTCGAAAAGGACAAGCTGATAGACGCACTTAATGAGCAAGGTTTTTACCTGCAAATGCCGCCTAAAGAAGACAATTTGCTAGAGAAACATCGCGAGTCACTTGGTCTTAGTAAAAACCCTGATAAGAAGTTTTAAGGTTTTATGCATTTACGTTTACAACAGTATTTACAGTGTGGCCTTACAATTCACCTAAGTCTTTTATGTAAAGCCGTAGTTTCCCTGTCTTTATTCTTAAGCGTTTTCTCCTTGGCGCATGCACAACAAAGCGACGACGAGCAGTTTGCCAAGTTCGAACAATATGTTTCAGCTCTTCGCATTGAAGCGCAAGAAAAGGGTTATGAAGACGCGCTTATCGACGAAGCGTTTGCTGACATCACTTTTCGACCTACCGTTATTAAAAGTGATAAAAATCAGCCGGAAAGAAAAATAACGCTAGATAGTTATTTGTCTACCCGAGTGCCAGATTGGAAGGTTAAGCAGGCTGTAGCGCTTTACGAAGAGAACAAAGACTTATTAGAGCGTGTTGCCAAAGACTATGGTGTACAGGCTAGATTTATTGTGGCGCTTTGGGGCAATGAATCTAACTTCGGTAAAATTCAGGGTAATTATAGTGTGTTGTCTGCTCTTGCATCATTGGCTTTTGAGGGGCGCAGAGAAAAATTATTTAAAGATAACTTTTTTGCCGCGCTTAACATTTTAAATGAGGGGCATGCAAAAGTAGCTGACTTTAAAGGTTCTTGGGCTGGTGCCATGGGGCAAACCCAGTTTATGCCCATTTCTTTTTCCAACTATGCGGTCGATTACGATGGCGATGGTAAAAAGGATATTTGGAATACCAAGGCCGATGTTTTTGCATCAATTGCTAACTACCTTTCATCAGAAGGTTGGACCGACAAAGGCACGTGGGGACGGCAAGTAAAGCTTACTCAGCCGGTTTCAATTTATGGTTTGTCTAAGGCAAATATGAAGCCACTGCGTTTTTGGCAAGAGCAAGGCGTTAAGCGTTTTGATGGGCGCGACCTTCCTAAAGTAGATATAAAAGCATCACTGATAATACCTGACGGTGAAGATGGTCGAATTTATTTAGTTTATAACAACTTCCACACGCTAATGAAATGGAATCGTTCATCGTATTTCGGTGTTTCAGTGGGTTATTTGTCTGAAAGAATAAAGCGAGGTTATTAATGCAGTATTCACATAAAGATATGCAGGGAAACGATATTGCATTGCCTACGGGAAAAGTGATGTGTATCGGTCGTAACTACCTCGACCACATTGCAGAAATGAACTCGGCGGTCTCTGAACAGCCCTTACTCTTTATGAAGCCCTCGGCGGCGCTATGTGCCCTATCACAGCCAGTAGCCATTCCAACTGGCAAAGGCGAATGTCACAACGAATTAGAGGTGTCGGTACTGCTTAAGTCTACGCTTAAAAATGCAAGCGAAAAAGAAGTGTACGACGCTATCTGGGGCATTGGCCTTGGCTTAGATTTAACGCTGCGCGATGTTCAAGCTAAACTGAAAGCAGACGGGCAGCCGTGGGAGAGAGCGAAATCATTTGATGGCAGCGCGCCGCTTTCATGCTTTATTCCTATCGATCAAATAACTGAGCTTGATGATTTACATTTTTCATTAACCATTAATGGTGAAGTAAGGCAGCAGGGGCATACGGCGTTGATGCTGCACAAAATTGTGCCGCAAATTGCCCATATGTCGAGCGAATTTAGATTAGATGCTGGTGACGTAGTGCTTACAGGCACGCCAAAAGGGGTAGGCCCTTTGTTCGCAGGTGATAAAGTTAGCGTGGAGCTAAAAGGGCATCTGACCTTAGATACCGAGGTAATTAACGAATGACACAGGCATTCTGGGAAACTAAATCGTTAGAGGAAATGACCCAAACTGAGTGGGAGTCGTTGTGCGATGGATGTGCGAAATGTTGCCTACACAAGTTCATAGATGACGAGAGTGTTGAGGAATATTCACCTACCGATCACATAAAAGCGAATGAGCAAATTCACTACACCAATATTGTCTGCTCTTACCTAAACACAAAAAAGTGTGAGTGTACCCAATATGCAAGGCGCACCGAGCTTGTGCCTGACTGTGTGAAGCTTACTAAAGACAACCTTAAAGATATCTTCTTTATGCCTACCAGTTGTGCATACAGGCGCTTACACGAAGGAAGAGGGCTACCGTCGTGGCATCCATTGCTAAACAAAGGTAAAAAGCATGCGATGCATGCAGCAGGCATGTCGGTACGAAACAAAACGGTGTTTGAATCAGATGTAGACTTAAACGAGTTTGAAGACTATATCGCCATTTGGCCGCTAGAAGACTTAGATTAGAAAGCGCAGATCAGAAGAGCGCTTCTTTTAGAAAAGAGATGGAAGCAACGGACGCTGGTGCTTGATTTAGTCATTAACAATGGCGTAGAGCAGGGCGTCTCTGCCAAAAATACGCTTACGGCATAAACCTTCTTTAACACCACCAATTCGCTCGGCAACGCGCAAACTGGCCTTGTTGTTGGGCTCTACATAGCACTCCAGTCGGTGCAAGTTCATTTGTGAAAAGGCCAGCTTCTTAAGCGCTTCACAAATTGCCGTGGCCAGCCCTTTTCCACATGCCTGCGGACTTAACCAGTAACCCAAATTAGCTGTTAGGTGCGTGTGGTTAATGTAGTTGATAATGCCCATACCCAAACAGGTTTCATCGTGCATAAGTAAATAGGTTAACCCGTAGCCGGTGTCACGGGCCTTTTCCATATTCTCTATACACTGCTTTGCTAATGCTGGTGTTACAGGGCAAACAGAGGCACCAAACCAGGGCTTAACATGATGAATAGATTTTTGACCTGCTTCACACAACGCATCGCAATGTTTATGCGCGATGCGTTGTATGGTTACTGGACCTTGCTCGGTGTGGATAGGGGGTAGCCGAGAGGGTAAAATGGATAAATCAATCAAAAGGGCTTTTTATCCAATAGGCGGCACGCAAACACGATAGCAAATACTGCAAAATACGCAGCAAAGATTATTTGCATCCACTCAGCCATTCCCATAGAAAGAAACTGCCAGCTATCCTCCATACAGTCCCCTTCAGCTGCAAATACAGCGGGGATCCATTCGTGCAGCTGTAGCCATGAAGGGAAGTTAGGAACAATTTCACAACTTGCAAAAAACGGGTTAGCAGCATTTAAAATGCCAATGTGTTCTTTTGCAATAAGAAAACCCCAGCCAGCAGACACTGCCCAACCGGCAAAACCTATCATGCGAGTAAGGCCATTGTTTTTAAATAAAACAATGAGTGCCGAAAGCACAATGCCATACATAGCTGTGCGCTGATAGATGCACATGATGCAAGGCTTCAGGCCCATGCCATATTGAAAATACAGCGCAGCAATTTCTAAACCAAGAGAAGTAGCAAAAAGCACAAGCCATGAAGACTTGTGCTCTGCCCATTGGCTAATACTTCTAATAAGTGAACGCATTAATTAATGCCCCACCGCTTTCATGCCAGCTTCAGCGGCAGTGTGGTGCTCAATTAAGTGCATGTCGTAAAGCACTTGTGTTGCATCTGCAAGGCCAAGGTAAGTTGCTAATAAACCCACAATGGTTAGTACTACCGTGTACGGAAGCGCCATAATTACCATGCGGCCATAAGATAGACGAAGCAGTGGCGCAATCGCAGAGGTTAACAAGAACAGGAATGCGGCTTGTCCATTTGGTGTAGCAACACTTGGTAAGTTTGTACCCGTGTTAATAGCAACTGCTAACATGTCGTATTGGTCACGCGTAATTTGGCCTGCTTCTAATGCAGCCGTTACTTCAGTAATGTATACGGAACCAACAAATACGTTGTCGCTGACCATAGAAAGTACGCCGTTGGCTAGGTAGAACATAACCATTTGCGTTTCACCTTCAAACGAAAGTACCCAGTGAATAACAGGTTGGAATAAGCCTTGGTCGATAATAACGGCCACGACCCCGAAGAAAACACATAGCAGTGCAGTAAAAGGCAGTGCTTCTTCAAACGCTTTACCAAGCGCATGTTCTTCAATTACACCACTTGCCGATGTAGCAAGTACAATAACCGATAGGCCGATAAGTCCAACTGAAGCCATGTGTGTAGCAAGACCTACAATTAGCCAAATACCAATAAGTGCTTGAACGATAAGTTTGGCGCTCTCGCGTTTGCTGCGACCTTTGTCCATATGGTCGTTGTAATCAACAAGGATTTGTCTAACAGCAGAGGGTAGCTTGGCGCCGTAGGTAAATAGGCCAGTCTTCTCTAGAACAATGGTGGTTAATAGACCGAATACGAAAACAGGCAGCGTGACAGGGGCCATGCGAATAAAGAATTCTACGAAGTTCCATCCCGCTTTGTCTGCAATAATTAGGTTTTGTGGTTCGCCAACCATCGTCATTACACCGCCCAGCGCCGTACCAACCGCTGAGTGCATCATAAGGTTGCGAAGAAAAGCACGAAAGTCTTCTAAATCGTGGCTGCCCAGTTCATCATCGCTGGTGTGGTCATGGTCTGAATGAAACTCCTTGCCCGAAGCCACTTTATGATAAATAGAATAAAAGCCTAAGCCTACGCTTATGATTACCGCCACAACGGTAAGAGCATCCAAGAAAGCTGATAAAAACGCTGAGGCAACGATAAAGGCCAGTGAAAGCACAAGTTTGTTACGTACTTTTATAACCAGTTTGGTAAACAAGTACATCAGCAGGTCTTTCATAAAATAGATACCTGCAACCATAAATACTAAAAGAAGCAATACTTCAAGGTTTACCTCAATCTCATGCATCATATGTCCGGGCGAGGTCATCCCAATAAACATGGCTTCAATGAGTAACAATCCCCCGGGCTGCAGTGGGTAGCACTTTAGCGCCATTGCCAGGGTGAATATGAACTGTATAACAAGAGTCCAACCTGCAATGTAAGGGTCAACCATAAAAATGATTGGATTTACAATGAGAAAGGCAATTATGGTTTTCTTGTACCAGTCGGGCGCGTGTCCCAGGAAATTCTGATAGATCGCCGCGATCATTGAAGTTTGCATGAGTTCCTGTTCCTTTTACAACAAAGCACACGTTTTTGTGTAACTTTACATTGTGTATTTCCGGTTATTGCATACGTAAACCGCTCTGAATACGCGATATTTTTCGAGTTTAAGCGATTTCGCTGCTGTCATTATAGACGGAATTTAAGCGTACATGATATTAACGCCTTGAGAAAGCAATTCACAGACCCCACCCTGTGAAAGTACCTGAATATTTGTCTAATTTTCAAAATGTTGATCATTTAGGCGGTAAATGCTCGTGGCAATGCTCAATAAATGCACATTATGAGAAATGAATGTGGTAAATGTACCGGTTTGTTTTAACAAGATGTTAAAACCTTTGCTGGACGGCGCATATTTCATTGTGATAATAAATGAGCATCTGGTACAATCAGTTACAAAATAACAATAACGTGCAGGCGATTAGTTATGATTTATAAGGCGCAGAGTCCCGCTGGATTCGCCGAAGAATATATTGTTGAGTCAATTTGGAGCGGACGCTTTCCTCCAGGCACCATTCTGCCTGCAGAGCGAGAGTTATCTGAGCTCATTGGTGTAACAAGAACAACATTACGTGAAGTACTTCAGCGCTTAGCGCGTGATGGCTGGTTGACTATACAGCACGGCAAGCCAACAAAAGTGAATAACTTTTGGGAAACATGCGGCTTGAATATATTAGAAACGCTTGCCCGTTTAGACCAAGAAGGCATTCCCGAGCTTGTCGATAACTTGCTTGCTGCGCGCACAAACCTAAGTGCAGTATTCATCCGAGGCGCAATTCGTAACAATCCTCAAGAATCAGCAGCAATTATTGCGCGTTACAAGGATGTTGAACAAGAGGGGCTTGCATTTGCTCAGTTCGATTATCAAATGTCTCACGACCTTGCGTTAGCGTCGAACAACAACGTATTCGTTCTAATGATGAATGGGTTCAGAGGTCTTTATTCACGTATTGGTGGTTTCTTTTTCGATTATCAGCAAGCGCGTGATGTAGCTAACAAATACTACGCAGATCTTCTCGAAGTGGCAGAGAAGGGCGAATACGACCGTGTGCCTGTTGTTGTGAGAAAATATGGTATTGAGAGCGGAAAAGTTTGGCAGGAAATTCGCGATGACATGCCCAAAGACATCGTAGACTAACAATTACATTGTTAGCAAATGAATACATTTATAAAGGCGCCTTAATGGCGCCTTTATTGTATCTATCGCTTTTTGAGCGTTGACGAGACAGTGTATTCGCAGTTCATCACATCTTGTAACATTTAAATATTGCAGTACCGTAGAAGTTGACCAGTAACCGCTAGAACGACATTATTATTTGGATATACTGAATCCAAGAACAAAAAAGGGCGTGCGTCGAGCGCTTTGATATATAGGAAAGATGATGAAACACTTATGGATAGCCGCTGCTGTTAGCGGTCTGCTAGCGGGTTGCAGCGCAGAGAAGCAGCAGGAACCAGCCAACACCATTTCTCAACAACAGGCACCTAACGTGATGCTTAACACCGATGTACCTGCGCCAGTTGCTAAAAAAGTGCCGTTTGAAATGACGGCACACGGTATTAACCGTACCGACAATTATTATTGGATGAGAGATGACTCTCGCACAAATAAAGAAATATTAGCGCATTTAGAAGCTGAGAATGCTTATGTTGAATCGGTGCTAAGCCCGCTCAAAGAAACGCGAGAAAAGCTTTATGAAGAGCTTGTCTCACGCATTGAGAAAGACGATTCAACGGTACCTGCTTTTTACAATGGGTATTGGTACTACACGAGCTACTCGGGTGAAAACGAGTATCCTATCTACCTACGTAAGTCTACCCTAGACAGCGATCCAGAGGTATTACTTGATGCCAATGTGATGTCTGAAGGGCATGATTATTTTAGTATTGGTGATTACTCAGTAAGTGAAAACAATGAGCTGTTAGCTTATTCACAAGATACCCTTAGCCGTCGTATTTACACTGCATATGTAAAAAACCTCAAGACAGGTGAAAAACTTAATGACGTTTTAGAAGGCATATCTGGCACTATTCTTTGGGCGAACGACAACACGCACCTGTTTTACGTAAAGAAAGACCCTCAAACCCTTTTGGGTTATCAAGTATATCGCCATAAATTGGGCACTCCTCAGACTGATGACGTATTAGTTTACGAAGAGACCGATGAAACGTTTTATACGTTTATTGGCAAGAGTAAAGACGCTGATGAGATTTACATCTATCACAGCAACACCGAAAAAACGGGTGTTACGATTATTGATGCAAATAACCCGACGCAAGCACCTGAAATTTTCCTGCCTATCAAAGATGGACAAGAATACAGCGTGGCGAAGCTTGGCGATGAGTATTACGTGCTAACAAACATTGATGCCAAGAACTTTAAGGTAATGAAGGCTCCTGCAGAGACAAAAAACGATTTGTCGACGTGGGAAGAAGTCGTGCCTCATCGTTCTGATGTATTTGTGCAAAGTATTGAAGTGTTAGCGAATCACCTTGTGGTGAAAGAGAAAGAAAACGGCATGCTCCGTTTGGTGGTTCACAATATTGAAACCGGCGAACAGAAAGTGTTACCAACGCAAGATCCCATCTACGGCGCATATTTCAATGCCAATACTCAAGTAGATACCAATGTACTTCGTATTTACTACAGCTCGCTTACTACACCTGGCTCAATACTAGACGTAAACCTAGACACTTTTGAAACCAAGGTTATGAAGCAAACCCGTGTTTCTGACACATTCGATTCAAACGAATATGCGTCTGAACGTGTAATGGTTGACGCAAGAGACGGCACGCAGGTTCCGGTTTCACTAGTGTACAAAAAAGCACGCTTTAAGAAAGACGGTACAAATCCTCTTTACCAATATGCCTATGGTTCATACGGCTCAACGGTAGAGCCAACCTTCAGAAGCAGTTGGGTATCTTTGCTTGACCGCGGTTTTGTAGTTGCTATTGCCCATATTCGTGGTGGTCAAATGCTTGGCCGAGAGTGGTACGAAGACGGGAAAATGGAAAACAAAGTTAATACGTTTACTGACTTTATTGATGTATCTAAAGGCTTGGTAGCTCAAAACTATGCCGACAAAGACCGCGTATTTGCTATGGGCGGCAGTGCTGGCGGCCTACTTATGGGGGCCATTGTAAATATGGAGCCATCGCTGTATCGAGGTGTGAGTGCACACGTGCCGTTTGTTGACGTAGTAACAACTATGAGCGACCCATCTATTCCGCTTACAACCGGTGAGTATACAGAATGGGGTAACCCAGCAAGCAAAGCTGAATTTGAATACATGCTTTCTTATTCACCGTACGACCAGGTTGAGGCTAAAGGGTACCCCAATATGCTGGTCACAACTGGTTTACATGACTCTCAGGTGCAGTATTTCGAGCCAATGAAATGGGTGGCTAAGTTAAGAGAATTCAAAACCGACGATAATTTGCTTCTGTTCCAAACTAATATGGAGGCCGGTCATGGTGGTGCATCAGGGCGCTTCAAGCGTTTTGAATCTACTGCACTAGAATACGCGTTCGTAATGCATCTTGCGGACGTAGAGCTATAACGTTGTCAAAGCATTATAAATAATGCTCAATAAATCATGCTTTTAGATGAAAGCCCGAACTAAATGTCGGGCTTTTTTTTATTTTTTCGTTTTTTAGTATGCGGTTTCTAATTGTTATGCGTAAAGTTAAGACATAGTGTTAAAGAACACTCAAATTTAGCATTCATAGGAGCTGAAAAATGACTACTACAGAAACAATTAAAGGCAAAATCAACGAAGCTGAAGAAATGGCTCGTAAAATTTGGTTGGCAGGTCTTGGCGCTTATGGAAAAAGCGTAGAAGAAGCGCAAGGTCGCTACGAAAAGCTTAGTGAAGAAGCGAACAAGATGTTCGACGATTTGGTAAGCAAAGGCGAAACCCTTGAAGAAGACGCTCGCACTAAGTTTAAATCAACAACTAACGACGTCGAAAACCGCGTAGCAGACGTACGTAAGAAGCTTGGTCTAGATTCAGAGCCTGCAGATCAGCGTATTGAAGAGCTTTCTGCAAAGATTGACGCGCTAACTGAAGCGGTAGCTAAGCTAGCTGCAAGTAAGTAATGCTGATGGGCACCTTGCCCGTCTTTATTTACTGTTCAAAATACTGCACTAATTCTTAGTGCTTTGTAGCGGGCCATGTGCCCGCTAATATTTTCCCCAATCTCCTTGTTAGGAGGCGTTATGAGTACAAAGACTACTGATAAAGATGCCGCTGCAGTTGCAAATGCACTTGAAGGCAACGTGTCATCTTCAATTAAATCTTCACCGTTATTCGGTTGGCTAGCCGCCGGTTCAGATCTTATTGCAGCTAAATTAGATACTGCTGCAGGTATGGTAAGCCAGCGAATAGACGATACCCATGAAGCAATTCAAACTATGCAGGCGAAAGGCCTTGAAGTTGAAAGTGAATTAAAGCGTACGCTCAATCCGATGGCAATTGTCGATACCGCGCAAAAGATAGTGCTGGGCAACCCAGTGGTAAGTGCGTTATCGGGAAGTAAAAAGCGTCAGAAAAAAGACAAGCAGCTTGCATTACTTAACGCAAAAGTAGATTTACTGGTTGAGCAAGTGGCCCTTTTAGCTGCCAAAGAAGCTGCAGCCAAAGCATCTGAAAAGGCTGCTACTAAAAGTACTACAAAGAGCGCAGCCGCTGCAAAACCTGCTGCTAAAGCTGCTACAGCTAAAGCGACTGATGCCAAAGCAGCAACTACAAAAGCGCCTGCAAGAAAAGCATCGACGACGCGTAAAGCAAGTACCACTGCTAAACGCAGCACAAGTACCGCAGCTAAGAAAACAACGTCGGCGTCTGGCACCGCTTCTAAGCGTGCAAGTACATCAACACGAAAAACAGCGGCGAAAACGCAAGATACTAGTGCTAACGCAGAGAAAGGCGAGGGCTAAAACGCCGAACGCATTATTTGCTCACGATGAAAAAAAGCAAGCGCTAACGCTTGCTTTTTTGTGCCTGGATTTTGGGTATATGAACTTTTTGTATATGAACCTAAGCGCTATTGTTTTTTTACCCACAAATTTTGATGCTTTTTGTACCCAAAAAAGTCATGCGGCTCCCAAAAGCTGGGTACTAAGTCTTCAACTGCATCTGAGCTTACATTACTTGAAAGCTGATTAATTATTTCCATTAAACGTTCTTTGCCCATTCGCATAAGCTTTTTCCTATTGCCTTGGAAATATAAATTGCGCGCCTTTGGTATCACTTCCATTGCGCCGCTGCTAATGTAGTTTTGATTTCGAGTTACCACTTTACAAGTAGGCTCAGCAGGGTTGCTTGGGTTTAAGCCAGTTACAATAGCGCACTCGAATTGATTTTTTTCGTAACCCTTTTCGTTAACAGGAATGAAGGTTACGCCGAAACCTTGCGGGAAATAGCCAACAATATCGATGAAATCTTGGGCTAGCTGTTTGTTTAAACTTCCTTTCTTGGCTAGTTGCTCTATAAGCATATAGCCCTTCGGTAGGCTTAATCTTGTGTAGTCGGGTTTTGTCGACAGTACAATTGACACGTAAATTTGTGGAATTTTAACAAGTTCACCTAAACCTGTTTTTGAAATAAATGCGTCTTTAACCACGGAAAGTAAAAATGCATGGGCATCTTTTTGCTTTGCATTAAATGCTTCTCTTTCTGCCTTGTCATTGCCGATATAAGTTGGGGTACCCAAACCTTCCGACAGGTACTTTAGCGTATTGTGAAAATTTATTTTAAGCAGGGATTTTCGTTGAGTCTCTTCAAGCAGTCTGAATTCGTCAAGATCACCATTTTCCCCTTTTAAAATGTTTAGCGCATCGGGGCAGTGCAACCCAACATCCTGCAGCAATGCGGCGGTAATAAGGGGTGTTGCAAGCGCTTCCTTCCACCTTGTAAAGCCCTCTTGTTCGTCATCGAAGCGTGACAGCGTATTTTTGTATTTCGATAAATAGGTATGTGCAACTGTTTTATGTCGCAAAAGCTTATCAACCAAACGCAGTGTTAACACTGCTTTATAAATAGGTTTGTAGCGCTGATGTATTTTCGCAAAGTTACCTTCATTACCGCGAGTAAGCAGCAATAATGTCCCCAAAAATTTTGCGCTTAACAGCTGAGTTTCGTCAAAAGAGTCACCCTCGCAAAGTTGAACAATCTTATTTATAACCGCCTGCAACCGCTCAAGTCTCCCATTGCGGTCACTATTTAATAGCGCGGTGTTTTTTTTCAATTTAGCTTCAAGCTGCTCTTTGCTATCCGATTCTTTTTCAGTCGCGTTAGCTAGCTGCGCTTTTAATGTTTGTATTTGTTTCTCTTGTTCTGGGGCAGAAGAAAAATAGTGACGTGCATCTTCAAAAATAGAGCCGTACCCCGCTTCTTGTGGGTATACCATATTTATGAGTTGCTTTACCTGCTGCGTATACATGCTGTCAGGGTTTGGGGGATGTACGCTCACCGGAGTCCTTAACTAGGCTGTTATCTATTGAAGGTCTTACGATAAGCGTTTGCTGTCAGTCTTACTATATTCAGTAAATCTTAAACTTAGGCGTGACCAAGCTCTACCGCTTCTCGTTTTTTCAGCTTTGTTAAATGATAGCGTAAGTTTTCACTTATTTTAGTATTTCTTTTAATAACATGCAGTTGAGGCCACGACGCTCTCTCACCACTGGTAATAAGATTTTGAATGCTTTCTTGCGTAGGATTAGATAGCACTTGCGACAAGTTTCTAAGCTGTCGCTTAGGAAGTATATTAATGTTCCCTACGTACTGTTGGTCAATAATAGAGCGTACTTTATGTATAGCCAGCTTTGCGCTTTTGTTGCCTGTAAGTCGTTCAATGATATCAATGGCAAAAATGCTGTTCGACTTAGCCAGCTGGCCTAAGTGCCTTGTCGACATATCCCATAGTGAATTTGGATCTACACGATTGTTCGATATAAAAGGAACCGCCAAAGGGTTGGTTTGGCTTACAATACTGTGGTTAACACCATAGAGTCGCGCTAAGCGCTCAAAGGGAAGGTCTGCCATCAACGAGCCATCGGCGAAACGTCTGTTGGGAATATAAGGCACAATTTCACCGCTTTGCGTTTTCGCTCTAAGCTGTACCGGACTGAAAATGACTGGCACTGCACACGATGCACGAACAGCTTGAGCAATAATGGCGTTTGGCGATGTTTTAGCGTTTAGTAATCTTGAGTGTTGGTGTAGGTCGGCAGGGGATACTGTAACGGTAATATGACGACCGGTTTTTTTGAACGCCTCTTCAAACGTCGTTAAGTCGAAAAGTTCAATTAGTGCGTTTTCAAGTACAGAGCTATCGAACAAACTCTTCTTACCTAAACCTGCGAAACTGCGCCAGTGCTTAAAAGTTTCATAAATAAATTCGGCACTTAAAGATTCAATCAGTTCGTCGTGGTTTCGTGTGCCAAGCATGGCGGCAATAATAGAGCCCGCGCTTGCTCCTGAAACAACGGTAGGTAATAGGCCTTTTTCGTTTAACGACTTTACAACGCCTGCATGAAAGAAACCCAAGCCGGCGCCACCAGATAGCATTAAGCAGCTACGCCCAAACGCGTGAGCGGTTTCTTCAAAAAAATATAACTTTTCGTAGAAATCGACTTCGTTTTCGTCTGCATTAAAAATTTGTTCTAAGGCAAGTGTCACTTCATCAATAAACTGTTCAATGAGGTATTTTGTGCCAATTTTACAATGGCTGAGCAGTATGGGATTGGCAATATTGCCTAAGTTGCCATGAAGGCCCTCGTGTAATATAGACATAAGCGCGTGAATATCGCCTTTGCCTCGCGCAATTTGAAGTCGCTGAACACGCTTGCGAATGAGCAGGTGGTCGTAGTTGTCACTCTCGTCTGTGGCTTTCCATTCTTCAGCACCCGATAACGCATCATGCGCTAGGCACGCCGCTTCATACTCATCGTAACTTTGTGCATGCTCGATGTCGTGCTCTATTTTTTTTAATCGCAAATCGAATACTGCCATGGCAACTACCTATTCAGTTTGAAAGACGCTTCGCCCAGCGGTCGCATCTTTGATCATATTTCACTGTATGCACAAAAGTTAGAATCTACTACCTAATTGGTACGTTCTCGTCACAATCATTATTATTTAGCTGTATGCAGCATTGTTTTCAATCAACAATTAGCACTAATTTTACTTTTTACATTGACCAAATCCCAACCACTCAGTAGCCTGAGTAGTAGAATAATAAAATCGGACCACTTGTTCGCAGTATGGAATGGAATTTTGAAACGCTAAGCCTTTTATCAATCCCGTTGATAAGTGCCGTTGTTGGCTGGCTAACTAATTACCTTGCGGTAAAAATGATGTTTTACCCTATAGATTTTGTGGGAATAAAACCCATTTTTGGCTGGCAAGGGCTCATTCCTGCAAAACGTCGGCAAATGGCAGAAATTGAAGTTGAGCTTGTGCTTGGTAAGTTGCTTAGCGTTGAAGAGCTTGCTCAACGATTAGACCCTGACGAGCTAACCAAAGCCATAGAGCGAAGACTCAGCCAAGTCGTGCGCAAAGTGGTGAACGACGTAATGGCTGAATCCGCACCTCAGTTATGGGCAGCCCTTCCGGTTCAAGGGAAAAATCTTGTTTATCAGCGTATAGAAAACGACATTCCAAATGTTGTGCATAAAATGGTGGATGACTTCCAACACAATATTTCGGAAATTCTCGATATTAAAGAGCTTGTGGTTGAGCAGCTTGTCAATTCCCCTGAACTCATAAATGAGATTTTCTTAACGGCGGGCAGCAAAGAATTTCCGTTCATTGTAAAAAGCGGCTTTTATTTTGGCTTTTTGTTCGGTTTGCCCACCATGCTGTTGTGGTACTTCTATCAGGCGTGGTGGATTTTGCCACTGGGCGGTCTTTTGGTAGGTTACGCCACTAACTGGATTGCAATCAAAATTATCTTCGAGCCAAAACGCCCGCGCAAACTAGGGCCAGTTACTATTCAAGGTATGTTTTTAAAACGGCAGAAAGAAGTATCACAGGTTTACGCGTCTATTATAGAAGAAAAGCTGATAACGCCGAAAAATATTACGCACATAATTCTACATGGGTCCGGTTCAGCTCAGCTGCTAGAGCTAATTGAATTACACGTTAATGATGCTATCGAGCGATACGTGTCTATCGCACAGCCTTACTTCGCGTTGGGCGTTGGCTCGGAAAATTATCACAAAATGAAATCGCTAGCAGTACAGCAAATTTTCGATCATTCTGATAAATACTTACTTTACGCGTTTGATTACGCCAACGGCGCACTGCATGTTGGTCAGGACCTTAGTGAGCGTATGCAGGCATTGTCGTCAGAAGAGTTCGAAGGTGTGCTTCGTCCTGCGTACCAGCAAGACGAATGGAAGCTTATTGTAACAGGCGCACTGCTGGGTATGTTGGCAGGCTTTGCGCAGCTATATTTTGTATTCATGTAGCGCAACACCAAAAAGCCCCAGCGGTTAAGGATGTTGCGGTACGCTAGGGCTAAGTTATTGGTATACGCTCTTTGGGTTTTGGTGCCACTAGACGTAGCTAGAGGTAAAAAAGAAAATGAAAACCGCGCAAAGAATTTTGCTTACCGCGCTTACCATGTTCAATGAGCATGGAGAGAACACTGTAACTAGCGTTGATATAGCGGTGGAGTTGGACATTAGTCCGGGAAATTTGTATTACCACTTTAAGGGCAAGGACAGCCTTGTGACGGCATTAATGAAAATGCATGAACAACAAATGCAGAAAGTGCTTCGACGCGATAAGCTTGAAACGCTGCACGCTGAAGACATCATGTATTACCTGTATCTGCTTGTAGACAGTATTCACGTATTCCGATTTTTCTATCGCAGTCCAGCAGACCTAGCAGAAAAATATCCTTCTATTACGCGGCCGCGGGCTAATATTCAAAAGCAACTACGTGTTCAGTTAGCGTTTCTGTTTGACTCTTTAAGTCAGCGAAACGTCCTGGTAGCAAGCAAAGCAGACCGTACTCTGTTGGTTGATTTGGCCTTGCTTATAATTACGCAGTCGTGCCAATTTGATGAGCTAAACAATCACATGGATGATGAAATGCAGCGTTTTCACGCGCTGTCATTGATGATGGTCACTATTTTACCTAGGCTTACTTTGTCTGATAGTGAAAAGTCTTACCTTGAACATGTGCTTAAATCTCATGAGTTTGTAAAAGATTTTAAAACACAGTCGCCCCTTGATTTCGCTTAAAGGAATAAAAATGGCAAAAACGCTCAGTTTCTTAGATAAGTCGTTTTGGATCACCGAGTCTGATGAGAACCCGAAGCATGTGGCGTGTCTTCAGCTTCTCGCCATGCCAAAAGGCGCTGATAGCACGAAATATGTTCCTGAACTGTTTAATGAAATAAGAAGTTTCGCCCGCGCTACGTCGCCTTTTAATTGCGCAGTGAAAACGGTTTTGGGTTATCCCGTCGGTTTTGTGCCAGTTAAAAAATTGAATATGGATTATCACGTTCAAATCCACCGTGTGTCTGATGTAACAAATCGAGAAGCCCTTGATGCGTTTGTAGCAAGGCTGCATGCATCTCGGCTAGACCCAGATAAACCATTGTGGCAATACCATTTTATCTTTGACGATAACAGCGACACGTTCGCCATTTATGCGCGTGTTCACCATATGTATGGCGACGGCGCTACGCTTGTACGCTGGTTTCAGTCGGGATACGTGCCTTACTCTCACGACAGCAAGTTTACGCCCGTATGGGCAGTTAAGCGTTTACGACACAGAAAACGCGAGCCAGTCAGTATCGTTAAGCGGCTTTTAAGTATTGGTTATGCACTCAAAACGGCCCTTGACCTGCTTATTATCTTCTTGCGTATCTTCATGAAGTTACTTCGTGTGAATCCACACTATATGCCAATTCCATTTACCGGCACCAAAACCGTATTGACCGGACAGGTAAAAGCAGGTCGCGCTGTTGCAACTATGGATTTGGACTTTACTCGGGTAAAAGCGCTAGCAAGACGCACGCGCTCAACTGCCAATGAGGTGCTGTTGTGCGCCTTTGATATTGGCGTGCATAAGTTGCTACAAAATCATGGTCAGGTTTTTAAAAAGGCGCTTTTCACTAATATGCCAATTAATTTAAGAAAGCCCGGCGAGAAAACAACAGGGAACAAGATAGCGATTGTGCCGGTACAGCTTGCCCACGGCGAGACAGATCCATACTTAAGGCTACGACAAATTGTGGTTAACCACAGAATTGTGAAGCACGCAGCTCAGCACGCTAGGCCGGCTGCGTTTAGCGGATACACTATTGTTATTCAATCTTTAGCACTGGTATTTGAATGGCTTCGCTTATCGAATGTGGTTAAGCCAATTGCAAATATCTTGATATCAAACGTCCCTGGACCGACCGATACAAGGTATTTGAAAGACGCAGAGCTTCTGGCTTGTTATCCTATCTCTACCATGACACCTGGTGGTGGCGTAAATATTACTCTGATGACCTATGCTGGGACGGCTAATGTGGGTTTAGTTTGCTGTAATAAAAACATTGAGTCACTGCAACCGTTGGCGCGTTATGTATCAGAAGCATTTGATATGTTAGAGGCAAGTGTCGATAACCCAAGGCTTAACATCGAAGACATTGGCGAGCAAATTGAGGAAGTACCAGTTTCAATAGTCGCCGATAATTAGCCTAGAAACAATTTAAACAGCATTGGCTTTAGCCATCAGCCATTTTAATTTTGGTCAGTGTTAGAAGGGGCGGTTAAGTAAAAACGCAATACATTTTCTTCAACCCGCACCGATTTACCAAGCCTAGAGAACAGTACTTCGCGCCATTGTGACGCGCGCATGCTGTGGCTTAAGTCGTCAGGCGTAAACTGACTTGCTATCGCGTTGTGAATTTGTGGTTTGTGATAATCGAGTACCGCTTGTTTAGAACCACTGGTATAAAGCTGCAGATAATTCGCCGCGATATCTGATGTGCCAGCAGTCATTAGCGATAGTGCCGATCGTAATGGTTTACCAAGCAGCGTATTAACTTGCTTTGGGAAGAATTTACTGATGATAAACTGTGTGTCTTTGATAAGCGCGTAATCGTCATTAACCAAGGTAATGTTGTCGGTTGTTAAATCTTTCAAGAAGAGGGTGGCTTTTTCTCGATTGTAGCTTGGTGTAGCGCTAAGCGAAAAAATGACATGGGCACGATAAATCGTGCTTTTTGCTACTTCAACCTTCAAAGCGGCTAGGCATTGAATGCCAATGCGATTGTGCTTGTTGTTAAGGGTAACATTACCTTCTAGCACTGTAATTTTACCCGCGCCCACTGGAATATCGAAGTTAAATGTATAAGGGAACACATCTTTAACTAAGTCTTGTAGCTCTTGTCGTGTAAAGTCGTCATGAGTGAGCTTTCCCCACTTAACCAAAATTTGGGCAACGAAGACTTTTACACGTTCTTTAAAGGTTAATTCATTAGACAGCATGCTGTAGTTATTTTCTGGGCATAGCGAATAAACGTTAATAATGACCATAAACCCATAAGGTGTCGAGAGAAAAGCATGAATGTCTGCTTTCTTCTAGCTGGTTCGTTTTGACAACATTGCTCAAAGGGGGATGACCTTTATTACAGGGGCATTGCTTAAGCTTTTTGCCAGAAAACGGTTAAAAAGACATTAAAAAAGCACTAGATTTATTAAAAGTTACAAATAAAACAGTTCTCAAAATCATGTAATTTGTTAATCTGGTCGTACCACAACGTTTTATTAACATTTTTCTATTTCAGGGTATCTCGCTAAACCTGCTGTAAGGAGCTAACACAATGAGTGAAGTGCAAGGTAAATATGATTACATCATTGTTGGAGGTGGATCCGCAGGTGCGGTGCTTGCTACTCGTCTTTCAGAAAACCCGGCGGTGGATGTGTTATTACTAGAAGCAGGGTCCAAAGACTCTAACCCTTTCATTCACATACCGTTTGGCTTGTCGCTTCTCAGCCGTTTTGAAGGAATTGGCTGGGGCTACCACACGGCACCGCAGAAAGAGATGTATGATAGAGAATTATTTTGGCCGCGAGGAAAAACCTTAGGTGGAAGTAGCTCTGTAAATGCAATGTGCTATATCAGAGGGCAGCGAGAAGACTACGACCGTTGGGCGTTTGAAGAGGGCGCAAAGGGCTGGTCTTTTGACGAAGTATTACCTTATTTCAAACGTTCTGAGAACTTTGAAGGTGGGGCGGATGAATATCATGGCACAGGCGGGCCACTGAATGTAAGTAAGCTTCGTCATACTTGCGTGTTATCTGATGCTTTTGTAAATTCAGCCTCTCATGCTGGGTATAAAGAGCTAGATGATTTTAATCGCGATGAACGAGAAGGGCTTGGTTATTATCATGTAACTCAAGCCAATGGCCAGCGCTGTTCAACGGCTAAAGGCTATTTAACGCAAGCAAAACATCGCAATAACCTTACCGTGTTAACAAAAGTTGCAGCGGAAAAAGTACTGCTGAAAGAAGGACGTGCAATAGGTGTACAAGTAAGAGAAAAAGGCGCTGTAAACAGGTACTTTGCCACCAGCGAAGTTATTTTGTGTGGTGGCGCTATCAACTCGCCGCAATTACTTATGTTATCTGGCATAGGACCACGCGCTGAGCTTGAAGAAAAAGGTATTTTTGTACAGCAAGACTTGCCGGGAGTGGGAAAGAACCTTCAAGACCACCTAGATGCTATTGTTCAATTTACGTGTAAAGCGCGAGAAGGGTATGCCGTTGCCTTTGGCGCATTACCGTCTTATGTAAAAGCGACAGCAGATTATGCTTTTAAGCGAAAAGGCATTTTTTCTTCAAATATTGCAGAAGCTGGTGGCTTTGTAAGCTCAAGTTTAGCTACTCAGGGCCCTGACATTCAGTTTCACTTTTTGCCCGCCATTTTAAATGACCACGGCCGGCAGCTTGCCTTTGGTTATGGATATGGCCTTCATGTGTGCTGTTTGTATCCGAAAAGTCGCGGTACTATTTCGCTTCAAAGTAATCATCCGGCTGACCAAGCACTTATCGACCCTAATTATTTGTCTCATCCTGATGATCAAAAAGTGATGATTGACGGCGTGCGCATAGCAAGAAAAATACTTGCGGCACCAGAGTTTGAGCAGTTCCAAGGAACCGAACTTTACCCCGGTGCAGACGCTGAAAAGGATGAAGAAATTGTAGAGTTTCTGCGCGAGCGAAGTGAAACTATTTATCACCCCATTGGCACCTGCAAAATGGGTAGTGATGACGACCCAATGGCCGTGGTGAATAACGAGCTTAAAGTGCGAGGGATTGAAGGGCTGCGGGTGGTAGACGCGTCGGTAATGCCCAGTCTTATAGGTGGTAATACAAACGCGCCTACCATAATGATTGCTGAGCGAGCGGCGGAATTTATCAAAGCTACCCATGAAGGGCAGCCAGTACCCATTTAGTACCTATTTAATACCCGGTTATTTTGCTTCAGGTACACGCATAAAAAGGTCGGCAGCACAGTTACACATTTCCTCAATGTGGCTGCTGTCGGCGTAAATCCCATCAATAAGCAAGCGTGCAATTCCGTGTAGTGTTCCCCAAGTAACTTGGGCCAGTCGCAGCGCATCTTGGTTATCAGGAAGCAATCCTTTTTCCTGCCAATAGCGTGTCATGGTGACTTGAAACTGAAAACATGGAAAGGCTACATTTTTAAGGTCGTCAGTCGCCGCGTTATTTTGCCAAATAGTTCTACCGAACATTAATTCATACATTTCAGGGTTATCGGCAGCATAGCCAACGTATTCGTGTACAAACTCTCTAAATCGAGCTTGGGCGGTTTTCTGTTCTTGGTCGAATATACGGCTGGCAGCGCTGTGCCAGTCGCTAAAACCTTTGGCAGCGATAGCGCTCAACAGTGCGCTTTTATCTTTAAAATGATGGTAGGGCGCTGTTCGCGATACGCCTGCATCTTCTGCTAATTTTCGCAAAGACAAACTATCAACGCCATGTTCAGCCAAACGTTTGGTTGCCGCACTAAGTAATGCGCTTCGTAAGTCGCCATGGTGATAGCTTTGCGCTGCACTTGCCATATTCTGATACTAATTCCGTAAAAACATCTACATTTACTAAGTACTGCTGATTCTAACAAAATCAACAGCGCTTAGATTACTTTTTATCTTGACAGTGTCAACATAGCCTTTTATCTTGACGCTGTCTAGTTTGCAAAAATGTTAATAGGAAATCACCATGGAGACAGCGCAAACCATGAAGTACTCTACGCTAGAAGTAAAACAAGAAGAGCATATCGCTCATCTTATCCTAAATCGCCCTGATGCGATGAATAGCATGAACCCCGATTTTTGGACCGAATTTCCTGCAGCTATCAGAGCCATTGATGATACCGCTGAAGCGCGAGTGATTGTTATTTCCTCAACGGGTAAACACTTCTCTGCTGGCATGGACTTGTCGGTGTTTTTGAATATGAAGGAAGACTTCAAGGGTGACCCTTCTCGACGTGCCGAGCGTATGCGTAGAACTGTTATGTTGCTGCAAGACAGCTTTACCGCCATAGAGCAGGCCAGAATGCCGGTTATTGGCGCAGTGCAAGGCGGCGCTATTGGCGGGGCGGTAGATTTGCTTAGTGCATGCGACATCCGTTATTGCACAAAAGATGCGTTTTTCACCATTAAAGAAACCCAGCTAGGTATGACTGCTGACGTAGGCACGTTGCAGCGCTTGCCGAAGCTCATTCCTATTGGTGTTGTAAAAGAACTTGCATATACGGGACGCAACTTTGGTGCTGAAGAGTCTCGCGCTTTGGGCTTTGTGAATCAGGTTTTTGATGATCAGCAAAGTATGCTTGAAGGCGTAATGAAAATTGCGCAGCAAATTGCCGCTAATTCACCACTGGCGGTATCGGGCACTAAAACCATGATTAATTATGCCGCCGAGCATACCGTTAGTGAAAGTTTGAATTACATGGCAACGTGGCAAGCCGGTATGTTCCAAATGGAAGATGTTTTTAAAGCTATGGAAGCACAAAAAACGCAGCAACTACCCGATTACCCGCCGCTGTACGGCGCAGTGAAAAAAATGAATTCACAATAGCGACTAACGCCAAAAACATTATAGACACGAAAAAACGGTGTAGCGCCGCAATAACAGGCATGCGGCCTGCGCTTGTAAACTATTAATTTATTGAGATTGATAAAGCGTTTAAAGAGAATGCATAACATCTTTCTTTGAACATTGATTCAACGCTTTTCGAAGGGCTTTTTTAGGAATTTATCATGAACCAGACCGTGACTGATCATCCCGTATACCCACACTTATTCCGCCCACTTGATTTGGGCTTCACCACGTTAAAGAACCGCGTATTGATGGGTTCAATGCATACCGGTCTTGAAGAAATGCCAGATGGACACAAGCGTATGGCGGCATTTTACAGCGAGCGTGCACGAGGTGGTGTAGGGCTTATTGTTACCGGCGGTATTGGGCCCAATGAAGAGGGCGCTACTCATCCGTCAACATTTCGTTTAGATACAGATGAAGCGGTTGCAAATCATAAAGAAGTGACCGATGCCGTTCATATCGCGGGTGGTAAAATTTGCATGCAAATTCTGCACACTGGCCGCTATGCATATAGCCCTAAGTTGGTAGCACCGTCAGCGGTTCAGGCACCTATTAACCCCTTCAAACCTAAAGCATTAGAAGCTGATGAAATTGAAAAGCAAATTCAAGATTTCATCACCGCAGCAACACAAGCTCAACGAGCAGGTTATGATGGTGTTGAAATAATGGGTTCTGAAGGTTATTTCCTGAACCAGTTTATTGCGAAGCGCACTAACCACCGTGACGATGCGTGGGGGGGGGAATATGAAAATCGTATTCGTTTACCTATTGAAGTAGTGCGTCGCGTGCGTGAAGCCGTGGGTAAAAGCTTTATTATTATTTACCGCCTATCAATGCTTGATCTGGTTGAGGGAGGCTCAACCTACGAAGAAGTGGTGCAGCTGGGTAAAGAAATAGAAAAAGCGGGTGCGACTATCATCAACACCGGTATTGGCTGGCACGAGGCACGTATTCCTACTATTGCCACGAAAGTCCCCCGAGCTGCATTTACGTGGGTTACTGCAAAATTCCGAGAAGCCTTGTCTATTCCCGTGATCACATCAAACCGAATTAATACACCAGAAGTTGCCGAAGACGTGCTGGCTCGTGGCGATGCGGATATGGTATCTATGGCGCGCCCATTTTTGGCGGACCCTGATTTTGTGCGAAAAGCACAGCAAAACAAAGCCGACGAAATTAATACCTGTATTGGTTGTAATCAGGCCTGTCTTGACCACGTATTCGGCGGGAAGATGACAAGCTGTTTGGTGAACCCACGTGCCTGTCACGAACTTGAAATTAATATTGAACCCGCATCAACCAAGAAACGTGTTGCAGTGGTTGGCGCAGGGCCTGCAGGGCTAGCTGCCGCGGTTACGTCGGCGCAGCGCGGTCACGACGTTGTTATTTATGATGGGGCGAGTGAAATTGGCGGCCAATTTAATGTGGCTAAACAAATTCCAGGAAAAGAAGAGTTCTACGAAACTCTTCGCTATTTTGCGCGCCAAATCGAGCTTCATAAAAATATTACGCTTAAATTAAATACGTTTGTTGATGCTGCTGCGTTAAACGATGAAGGCTTTGATGAAGTAATGGTGGCAACGGGAATTAAGCCTCGCATGCCAGCCATTGAAGGTATTGAGCACGATAAAGTATTAACTTACCTTGAAGTGCTTAAAGAGAAAAAGCCTGTTGGTCAAAAGGTTGCCATTATTGGCGCCGGTGGTATTGGCTTTGATACAGCAGAATACTTATCACACGGTAAAGAGACGCCAAGTCAAGATATCCCAGCCTTTATGCGCGAGTGGGGTATTGATATGACGTTCTCTGCACGAGCGGGTATTGAAGGCGTTAAGCCGCAGCCAGAGCCTTCGCCGCGTGAAATTTTCTTGCTACAGCGTAAATCATCGAAAGTCGGTGCAGGCCTTGGTAAAACAACAGGGTGGGCACATCGTGCGGGTTTGTTGGCCAAGGGCGTGACCATGATCTCTGGCGTGTCGTACGACAAGATTGACGATGAAGGGTTGCATATTACGGTAGAAGGTAACCAGCAGGTACTTCCTGTAGACAATGTTATTATTTGTGCAGGCCAAGAGCCAATGCGTGACATTGTTGATGGGTTAAAAATGCCGTATCACTTGATCGGGGGCGCAGATGAAGCGCTTGAGCTTGATGCGAAGCGCGCTATTGATCAGGGCACGCGTATCTGTGCAGCTGTGTAATAGCTAACATTAAATACAAAAAGCACCGCAATTGCGGTGCTTTTTTTGTGTTGTTCTCTTACTCGTGGTTTAGACGTAAACGGTTTGAAGAATTAACGGTTTAAAGAATTAATGGCATTTAGAATTACTGCGTTAGGCGTTCGAACATTAAATCTAAGACCGCTTTTCAAGCCTTAACTCATTCGACTGCGGCAAAATAGAAAAGTCGAACTCTCCTAATACATTCATACCCAATAGGCCGTCAGTATCTGGTAAGGCTTCCTCGGGTAATACAATTGCCGAAACGTCGGTAAATTCATAACCAGCAAAATAAAACTGTGGTATTTTCACCAAAGGCGCTTCAATCGTTCCCGATGCAGTACGCACGTTGAAATTGCCAATAAACGTTAATCGCCTTGTTCTACCCAACCTAGCGTAAAGCCGCGAAGAAATTGCGGTTGTGCTAGCACCTGTATCTAAAATCATAACCGCTTTCTGATTCAGCGCTTTTGCATCTAAACGATATTGGTCGCCAACGCGCACAAGTGCCACCCGTGTCGAACCTGTATCTGTTGTGTCGCCTTGCATGTCGTTAAATTCTGTATCGCCAAACGTATCATCGTTTGTATCAGCTTCTGTATAAGCAATCGCCCTTATTGCTTGGGCTTGTGCATCGTCGAACGGCAGTGGAGCAAGCGCATCTTCCATTAACGTTTGCTTTCTTTGATGGGCATAGGCCCGCGCTAAATTTAGCGCATACTGCCGTGAATCTGGTACGCGCTGAAAAAGTGGCTCGTTGAGTTTTGCCAGCAGTTCCCATTGCTGATCTCGACTTAGCTGCTCTTGAGCTTGCTCATACAGTGTCGCTATTTTTTTACCTATCTCTTTAAGCGCATCAACTGACAAAGGCAGCTCGGCAAGGTCGTATAAATGGACAAGAGCAATACTTAATGGCTTATTTAGCCGAATCATTTCTGCTTCAAGTAATAACAAACGCTCATCAAAAGGAGATTGCTTTAACGCATTAGATAACTCAAGAGCCAAACGGTCGAATTGCCGCTTTTCAAGAAGCATTTCAAGTGAAGGGGTATTGCCGCCGGTTTCTGTTGTTTCAACCCTATTTGCACTGCGTCTATTGTTACTCAATTCACTAGAAGATGTGTGTTGAGCTTCTGTATTGCCAACAGGGGAGCTAACGCTAGCTGAAGGCGCGCTATTAGAACGTGCTTTGTTAGAAAGAAGCAAGCCATCACCAAATACATCGCTGTTACTTGTTGAATTCAACGCTGTCCACAGATAAACATTTACTGCCAGCGATAAACCAAGCAAAGCCATTAAAAGTATTGTTATCCATCTAGCCATTTACCATTCTCAACTAAGCGGTTTGATTGCGGTGAGAAATGCAGGCATCGCCATAAGCATTTTTGAACAGTTCTGGCATTCGTTTTGGCACACCGGTATCTAGGCTTACGCAAACAAACGTAGTCAGTGCATCAAACACCGTTTTTTTGCGCTCAGGGCAAATAAACTGAAACTGGCGTTTAAGTGTTAATCGGTCGTCGCAGTCAACAATCCATGTAGCGCACTTTAATTCATCGTCTACATGTGAGGGCAGGTGATAGTTCAACTCGTGACGCTTTATCACCATACCTCTGTTAAGGTCTTGGTAATCGGCAAAATGAAGACCTAAGGCGTTTGAGTGTGACCACGCCAATTTCTCTGCTTGTGCTAGATAAGCAACATTGTTTACATGCTTATAATGGTCAATATGCGTATGGTCTATTCGCCACGTTTTAATGAATGGAGATTCAAACATCCATGGAAGTGCGTCGTCGTTCACAGTAGGTCCTTTTTGCAATTAAACGTGAGGAAGAGGATTATCATCAGGTAGCGATAGCGTTGGCTCGAAAAGATTGTACATTAACGCTTTTTCTCGCTCGAGTACGGGTTGAATAAAGCTTTGCACATCGCCAATCGCTTTAAACGCATTAAACCCTCTTTCTAAAAATTCGTGTAATGCTAACACGCCAGCAAGTTTAGCGGGTCGACGAGATAACTTTATCAACATACCTATACCGGGAATTTTGACCACATCAGCAAGCTGGTCGCCCAAATGAGATATAATATCTATCTGATGTTGCCTGTCGTCTTGACGGCCAACATTACGATAAGCTTCTGCGTAGGTGTCTCTGGTAATGGGGGCATTGGGATAGTGCGAATTTAAGTACTGTGCCATGTCCATATCTAAGTTGAACGACAATGCATTTAGTGAAAGCGCGTCGTCCATTGCATTCATTGCTTTGTCGGGTAGCACTTTGGCGAGTTTGGGAATAACCCGCGCTATGTCAGCATCCCTTTGGCTGAAGTCTTTCGGGCCATAGAGCTCTTCAACAAAGAATGCCATGGCTTTTTGATAGCGCACCTGCTGCGCTAAATCGTCATGAGATACCAAAAGCCTTTCACACTGCCATTCTTGAAGCGCGTGGATCAGCGGCATTATGTTTAGCTTGAGCGCTAAGTCTCTAAGCGCGTTTACGCGGTGTATATGTTTAATAATAGCTTGTGCCAATTACAACGCTCCCATGTACAATGATTCCAACAACTTAGTTGAACATCTTTATACGCACCATAGCACGTATTTAGTGTTTTAAACGTACAAATAAATAAGTAATAACTACGCGTACCTCGCTTGTGTTTATCTTTTAAAGCTAAGCTACTTTACAAAAGTGGTTGGTGAAAGCGCTGCTATCAAGTGAGAAGTGTTATGTTACCTGATATACTGTGCGCGTTTTTTAATTCTATGTTTTTATGATAAACCGTAACGTTTAACGACCCACTCTAGAAGTATGACAAGTCTTTCTCAACAGCCACAAACTGGCGCACAGAAATTTGATAACGATGCCGATGTTCCAGTGCTTATCGCACTGTTTAACAGTACGTTTGAAGATTTTAATACACGTTTAGTTCTTGGTAATGATGTACCTGTTTATTTGCCAGCCAATGAGACCTGTAGTTTTCATCAAATCGTGTTTGCACACGGCTTTTTTTCTAGTGCATTACATGAAATTGCACATTGGTGTATTGCTGGAGAGGCCCGCCGATTACTAGAAGATTATGGATACTGGTATTGCCCTGATGGTCGCGATGCAAAGCAGCAGGCCAGTTTCGAGAAGGTTGAAATAAAGCCTCAAGCCATAGAGTGGGCGTTTACTGAAGCCGCGGGGCGACGCTTTCAGGTAAGCACCGATAATTTAAATGGTGCAGAGCCAGACCGTGAAGGCTTTACAAAAAACGTGGCGCAACAGCGCTCGCTCTACGAGCAGCACGGATACCCTGAACGCGCAGCGCGTTTTATCGCAGCGCTCGAAGCTACATTTTCAAATCGAACCCAGATTGGAGCCTCAGTCGCATGAGTAAACCTACTTTTCGCTTAGGTGTAATAGTAAACCCGTTCGCCGGTATAGGTGGAGCATTGGCGTTAAAAGGCAGCGATGGCAAGGACATTCGTGAAAAAGCGCTTGCCAGTGGTGCCGAGAAAAAAGCAAACGAAAAAATGGCGAAAGCCCTGAGCGTATTAGAAGCCCTGTCTGGGCAGTTTTTGGTTGTCACGGCGGCTGGCGAGATGGGTGAGGATGTGTGTAAATCTATGGGGTTCGAGCACGAGGTTATTTACTCTCCGCCTCAGGCACAAACAGAAGGTGAGGATTCAGAACGCGCAGCAAAGGCGTTGGTTGAGGCAAATGTAGACCTGCTATTATTCGCGGGAGGCGATGGTACTGCCCGCAACATTTGTAGTGTGGTAGGCAGTGCGGTTCCCGTACTTGGAGTACCCGCAGGGTGCAAAATTCATTCTGGGGTTTATTGCGTTTCACCATCGGCTGCCGGACACGTGGTTAGCCAAATGATTGCTGGCGAGTTGGTGAGTGAAATGGACGCTGAGGTTCGTGATATTGATGAAGACGCGTTCAGGCGCGGTAAAGTAATTGCAAAACACTACGGTGAAATGCGCGTGCCTGCTGAGCTTAGCTATGTGCAAGCGGTAAAAATGGGCGGTAAAGAAGATGAAGCCCTTGTGCTAGACGATATAGCCGCGTTTGTTAGTGAGTTGATGGAAGACGAGCCTGATACCTATTTTGTAATGGGGTCGGGGTCAACCGTTGGTGCAATTATGGAATACCTTGGCCTTGATAACACGTTACTTGGTGTAGATGTTGTTAAAGCCGGAGAGCTTGTTGCGACTGATGTTACTGCCCCCTCGCTTATTGAAATAACCCACGGTAGCCCATGTAAAGTCGTATTAACGGTAATAGGTGGGCAAGGCCATATTTTGGGGCGCGGGAATCAGCAGTTAAGCCCAGCGTTTATTCGCCAAATTGGCAAAGCAAATATGCTGGTTGTGGCTACCAAACAAAAAATTCAAGCCCTTGATGGACGCCCACTTCGCCTTGATTCCGGTGACGCTGAACTAGATGCCTCGCTCGCTGGTGCTTTTACCATCGTCACGGGCTACAAAGACAAAGTATTATATAACGCCGTATAGTGGGGAGGTTCTCACTTGTACGCACTGTTTTTAACATAAAAGGAGATAGGTTTGTTACCACCTGCTGCTGCACCACAAGAAGTGGTAAATGCGATTGCTAAAATTGAAGCTTCACTTGATGACGTCGTAAATCACGGTAGTGATGATGAGTTGTTTATAGCAAGTTATTTGCAGGGGCATTTTGCCGTTGAAGCCAGACAGTTAGAAATGCATGCCGATGCGTCGCTCACCCTTCTAGATGAAAAAATGATGGACAGCTTAAACAGCGCCTTTAACAACAAAGAGCTTGAAGGTGATGACGCCGCACAAGTAAAGCAATTATGGTCACGCCTTTTTAACGCTGCAAATTAAGCCATTCATATAACAAGAGCACACTTCTCACTGTCATATTTGTAGCGCGTTGAATACACGCGCTATTCACTTATTCGCTAATTGCGTTACGATACAAGCAACAAGTTTTTAACAAATTGCGAGTGAAGTAATGCTAAACCGTGCGTCTAAGCCCTTTGTAAAGCTAGTAGAGCGCTTCCTTCCAGACCCTTTTGTATTTGTTTTATTGCTCACGTTAATAACATTGGCTGCAGCTGTGGTTCTGCAGCAACAACCCGTGTTATCCGTTATTAGCGTTTGGGGCAATGGTTTTTGGGGCTTACTAACCTTTTCTATGCAGATGTTATTGGTACTGGTTACCGGTTTCATGCTTGCTTCAACACCGCTTATGAAAAAGTTGTTAGACAGTCTAGCAGCGTTGGGTAGTTCACCCGGCAAGGCGATTGTTTTAGTTACACTTGTGTCGCTAATGGCAAGCTGGATAAATTGGGGCTTTGGTTTAGTGGTGGGGGCGCTTTTTGCCAAAACCTTGGCAAAGCAAACGCGGGTAGACTATCGGTTGCTAGTCGCCAGTGCATATTCTGGTTTTGTAGTGTGGCATGGCGGTTTAGCAGGCTCGGTACCGCTCACTATTGCTACGCCGGGGCACTTCTCAGCAGACCAAATTGGCGTAGTATCAACGTCGCAAACTATTTTCAGTACCTTCAATTTAACGCTTTTAGCCATTTTGTTTGTGGTTATTCCGCTCGTTAACCGATTAATGCTGCCATCTGAAGACGACAGCGTTATTGTTGATACCAGTAAGCTAGAAGACCCAATACTTCAGAAAAGTGAAAGCGCTAGCCCTGCCGAAAAGCTTGAAAACAGCACGCCGCTTGCAATTTTGGTTGGGTTTGCCGGGCTGGCATATTTAATAAACTACTTCTTTAGTGGCGGCGGATTAAACCTAAACATTGTAAACACGCTTTTCCTGTTTCTGGCTATTGTGCTTCACGGTACACCAAAAAGTTTGCTGTTCAGCTTACAGCAAGCCATTCAGGGAGGTAGCGGTATTGTCATTCAGTTTCCTTTTTACGCCGGTATTATGGCTGTTATGGTGCAGTCCGGACTGGCACAAAGCATGTCTGAGGCGCTCATAAGCTTAGCGTCTGCCGATACGCTGGCAGTGTTTAGTTTTATAAGCGCGGGCATAGTGAATATCTTTGTGCCATCTGGCGGTGGGCAATGGGCAGTGCAGGCCCCGGTTGTATTACCGGCAGCATTGGAGCTTGGCGCCGACGTAAACAAAGTCGCAATGGCTGTAGCGTGGGGAGACGCTTGGACTAACCTAATACAACCGTTTTGGGCCTTACCTGTGCTCGCTATTGCAGGGCTTCGAGCCAAAGACATTATGGGCTACTGCTTAGTACAGCTGTTCATCACCGGCGTTATTATTTCTTTGGTGTTGCGCCTTATGTAGGTGCTTTTTGTAATTCGTCTTTTTTTGCATTGGAAAATATGCTCGATGGTAGACAAGCACACTCACACTTTTCATTTGAAGTGTTATGTTATAACATCGAGTGAATGTGAGTAAGCTTGTGAATTTGTGAAGAAGCAACTATGTCTACGTCAATTGTATTACCCGTTATAGTGCTATCAGGCTTCTTAGGCACTGGTAAAACAACAGTGCTCAATCATATCCTGACCAATCGCGAAGGCCTTGCGCTGCATCGCTCGTGCCCAGTTTCAGAAGGAGCAAAGAGGATGTTACTTACACTTGACCCAATGTAAACAGAATTCACTTTTTCCCGTTAGACTTTTGGAAGGCGCTATCAATTTTCTATGTGTGGTTCCCAATGCGATAGCGCTATTTTTTTCCGAAGCCTTTTTCTCTAGCCTTTTGCTCAAGCTTTTTTCTTTAAGGGCCTCCCTTCAGTTACCTGAGCAAAAACCTGCACAAAGCGGCATAAGTTGTCAAAAAGTGGCAAGCCTTTTCCGCCAAATCCTTCACTAATTAATTCAACTTAGTACCTTCGTTTGCATGTGTTTCACTGCTTTTTGTTACTTCTTGCTTTGTTATGGATGAGTTAGGCGAGGTGGAGCGTTTTTTGCATCCTAGCGCTTATTACAGTAAGTAAGCGCCGATTTTATGGCGAAAATGAATTCATAAGCGGAACAATAGCGATGACAAGTTTCCAACGTTTAAAAAGGTTTGGTGTGAATCAATGCACCAATATTACGTGCTGCATTAAGTACAGTATTGTTGTGCTTTTAGCAGTGGTACTTTCAGCCTGTTCATCGGCTGATGATTCGAAAAGTCAGCTTACTCAAACTAATTTATCTACCGTCTCTGCGCTTGGAAATATTGAATATTACACTTATTTACTCGCAAATGAGCTTTTCGCCGATGTAGGGCCGGCCACGCAATCGCGTTATGCGGTAGTGGGCTTTGTGCCGGCAGATTCACTTAAATACGACGCACAGCATCAGCACCCACTGATGCTGCTTGGGCATCAGCTAGAGCAAGGCATGATTACAGAGGCCACGAAAAGAGGCTTTTCTACTCAAGAATTTAAGTTGTCGAACGATATAATTGTAAATGACGAAAGCGACCGTATTTTAACGCGTAACATTGACCAACTTTCTTCAATAGAACGCGTCGATTTTTATATCACGGGCACAATGATACACCAAGAGTCTGGTGCGGTAGTGAATGCTCGTGTAATCAGTGCACGTACAAAGAACGTGGTAGCAGCAGCTACACGCTTTTTTCCAGCAGAATTATTTTGGCAGGAAGAAAAGGTCACTACGCGAAACGGTAAACTTTATAGAACCGAAGGTATGAGGTAATAATATGAAAAATCAGCGTCTTAATTCAGCATTCATACTGTCGGTTTGTGCTTTATCGCTTAACGGTTGCTCAATGATGATGGGCGAAGAAGAAATGGCTGAGCAGCAGCCAACGCGTCCGGTCATGAACGTTATTGATGTAACGGCTGAAGACAGAACGCCAGTTACAGCAACATCATCCGACGAAACTCAACCTCGCGGTATGGATGCGTACGGTGCTATTGGTCAGCCGCCGCTATATTCAAGTGTGCAAGGCGCTTACAAAGGGCGACCGCTTACCAAGCATATTGGCGACTACGTTAAGAACATGACGCAAGATCTTATTGCTAACATGGAATACGTAAACGACAAAACCCCCATTGGCGTTACCCACTTTGCACTGCTAGATACAAATCTTCAGCAAACTGACTTGCTTGGCCGACAAATGGCTGAATCTTTTGTCCATGAATTACACAAATTCCGTGTACCGGTTATCGACTTTAAAGCTACCGAATATATTCGTATCACCGAAGACGGTGACTTTGTATTGAGTAGAGATTATTTAGAGCTTAGCAGCAGCTTGCCAATTGAATACGTACTTACTGGCACCATGACCAAGCATCAAGGTGGCGTATTAGTTAATGCACGTATTCTTGGAATGCAGTCGCGTGCCGTGGTTGCAAGTGCACAAATGTTAGTACCGTTTTATGTGGTTGATGCGCTTATTCCAAGTGATGGTAGCGAACAAAATGGTATGCGCGATGGCGTTAAGCTAAGCCGAGGCTAAGGGGTAGGTATGCGTAAACTATGTACCATTAAGCCATCCAACATAAAACGTAGCTACATTAATCGATTGGCGGCTTTGTTGAATATCAAATACGTCGCCGTACTAGCTGGCGCAGTTTTGCTAAGTGGCTGCACAACGACCGATTCAATTGGGTCGTTTTGGTTAGGCGAGAGTGGTGAAATTAGGCACGATGCCGAGCCTGTACCTGTGCCAAGTCGCTCAGGCCTAGAATACACCCCTGACTCTAGAGACCGAGAGTATCAGCAGCACGTAGCGGTGGAGCCTGGTTATAAAGACCCTCTTCATACCGGCTTTTTCCCCTCTCAAACGCACAAACGTTTGAACGACTACGCATCGCAGCTTGCCATGGAATTGATGGAGAATGCCACGCGCCTTACCCATCAAGACCGGGTTGGCGTTGCCAGTTTTGTACGTTTAAATCAGTCGCTAAACGACAGCACGGTATTAGGAAATCAGCTTTCTGAATATCTTATTGCCGAGCTTCAAGACTTTGGGTTAGCTATTGTCGACTTCAAACTGGCAGGTGGCATTACACTTACGCCAGTTGGTGACTTTGTACTTACTCGAAACGGCGAGAAGCTTGCTAAGCAGGTAGAAATGGACCACGTAGTTACCGGCACTATTATTGAAGATGACAGAGGCGTGCGAGTAAACGCGCGCATTGTTTCACTTACCGGTAAACAGGTAGTGGCAAGCGCCAATGTTTTTATCCCCGCATTTGTTGTAATGGATTTAAACAAAGTCGCGGGCTTGCCTCGCCAGTAAACCTGCAAGCCTGCTAAACCATGTTTCCTACTCACCGCGAATAGCTTGTCGGGTCATAAAACGGCTTGTATTCACCGCATTTAGTAGGTCGTTATTAAGCGGTAATGGCTCGTTACATAAACTGCTCACTAATACTTCGGCCATCAACGGGGCAGTAGTCAGCCCTCTAGAGCCTAAACACGTTAGCGTAGATACATAGCTGCTCGGTAACAGTGGCGACTGCTGTAATGGTTTACCTTGCCCTAAGTCGCTGTATTCGTCTTTTAGCACATCAAAGTTGTGTAAAGCGCCTACAACTGGCTGATGATCAGGAGAGCCTAAACGCGTCGCGGCTCGGGCTTCACCATCATGCTTTAATTCTGCCAATAAAGACGTGTTTTCCAATGCTTGCTCATGGGTAAGCAAGTTTGTATGTGTTTCTTCCTCTCTTACCACCGTTGATAAGTCATTTTTTACGTACGTCGAACCAAGCGCGTGGCGTTGGTTCATGGCAGGGGTCATGTAGCCTTTGTGACATAACACCGTGTTTAAAGCTGAAATAGGAGCTTGCGTAGGAATGGCTTCTACCTGACCGCGAACAGGGCGAAGTGGAAGCGAAGCAAAAACATCTGAAGTAACAGCACCAGCACCAAGCGCCAATATTAAATGGTTTGCGCATAGCGTAACCTGCGAAGAGGCGTCTGCAACAGCATCTTCCTGTCCACTCTTTGCTTTGGCCTGCTTGTTTATAGTGGGAGCAGTATCAGTGTCAGAACCAACCTCGAATGAAATGTGAAGTGTTTTATTCTTGCTAGTGTCACTTTGACTCACTTCAGTGTGACCAATATAGCGATGATTCGTTTTTACTTCTAAAAGCCCTGTTGCTTCAGCCTGCGCAATCATTGCGCTTACAAGTGAGGGTGGTGAAAGCCAACCACCTTGTTCAATCCACAGCCCTGAATAGGGCAAACTAAGGTTTGCTTTTTGGCTTACTTCGTTTTCGTCTATTAAGCGCACTAACGCGTCGGGCCAAATTTCTGAAGCGCCTAATTTGGTTTGTCGTGCGGCTACTTTTTCGTTGAAGCTTAATTGAATAACGCCGCAAAAAGCATGTGGTATGTCAGGCTGATAACGCAAAACATCGTCATAACACTGCCTGGCATACAAAAAACTGTGCGCTTGAATACGGCTAGCAATACTTGCTTCGCTGTGAAGCTGAGGATAAAAACCACCTTGAGGGTTACCAGAAGCGCCTGTAGCAGGTGTGTGGCCATCAAAACACAAGGTGGTTTTTATACCGCGTTTTACTAACGATAAACACGTACTTGCTGCTCCAAGCCCAGACCCAACTACAACCACAGTGTCTGTATTCACATTTACTTTGTTTGAATATCGGTAATAAGGCCCTTGAGGGGCGCGTAGCTTTGTAGGCACATGCTCGTTGGCGTCATCAAATACGCCAGTCAGCATGTCGCGTTTGCGGCCAAAACCGTTTCGCTTTTTAATGGTAAAGCCCACAGCTGCAAGGCCTCGCTTAACAATACCTGCGGCAGTAAAAGTACCAAATGTGGTACCTGATTTTGACAATCTAGCCATTTGTGAGAACAGTGCATCTGTCCACATATCTGGATTTTTACTTGGGGCAAAACCATCTAAAAACCACGCGTCTATTAAGCCATTTTGCGGGCAGTGCCATTGAGGCAGCAACTCATGTACATCACCCATCCACAAATCTAACGTGGTTGAATATTCAGGGAAATCCAGTCTATGACAACCCTCTAGCCCCATAGGGTATTTGGCACTTAACGCATCAGCTTCTTGCTTTAATGCTGGAAAAGCTGACAGCGCCCTTTGCATATCGTGCTGAGGAAGCGGAAACTTTTCAGTAGTAATAAAAAATAATTGTTTGAGCGGGTGTTTAGGGTTCGCTGCCTTAAACGCGTTAAAGGCATGCATAGCAACCAAGAAATTCAGCCCAGTGCCAAACCCTGTTTCGGCAATAACAAAAGTTGGCTTTTCCCACATTAACCAACGCGAGGTGAGGTCGTTGCCCTCTATAAATACATGTTGGGTTTCATCAATACCACTGTCGTTTGAAAAATAAACGTCATCGAAATGTGTGGCCACAGGTGTACCGCTGTCGTTAAATTCAACCTGTGCATGTTTAGATTTCACTCGAGTGTTGTCTCCGTCGTTTTTAATTATCTTAACAATCAATAAAGGGGGGAACGCACTTACAAGTGTAGAATTGCGTCATGAGTAACAACTTGATTAGCCTTCATGCCGCCCACAGTAAACCAGCCACCATCAATGTTCAGTAAACCTCTATGGTCCATTGTACTGTGCTTAGACGAACGGACAGACCACGTACCCTTGGCAATATTATACGACCAAATGGCATTGTCTGGCTCAGCAGGTTTTCCGTTGTAGCCCATGCCGTTGTAATTGTAAGGGTTTGTCGACCCTCCAACAAAATGTACAAGCTTTTGTTCAGCGTCGCCGGCACTGGCCATTCTATATCGTGCTTGCTGAGTTGGATGAGGGATAACACGCCAGTCAATCTTTGTTGGATTTTTTATGTTTATTTCACCTCGAAAGCAGGCGGTTTCTGCGGCAAAAGAGCGACGCTTGTTCTCATGTGGGACAACAGAAACACCGTCACAAATTACCATGATGTTGTCTACGATCCCGCCAGCATGACCAAAAACAGGCTTACCTAAAAACGGACTTGCTTGCTGCCACGTGTTTTCAACTGTGTCGTATATTTGAACTAGGTTTACATTACCATCGTTATGCCAGCCTGACACAAGATACACGTAGCGCGATTCATAAACTAACGCTACTGCGTCATCAACCGGAACGGGCATGGATGCAAGACGAGAATACGTGGCGTATAACGGATCGTACTTGTACACGTCTGGCGTACTTATTTCACTGTGATCACTGGCAACGGTATAGCCGCCAAAAAGATATGCTGCCTGGTTTACACCTACTGCTACAGACGCTAACCGCCCTTTAAGCGATAAACTTGAAGGTACGTCGGGTATTACCTGCCACTGACCTGATACACCGTCTTCGATTTTCAATTGCCATGCTTTGTTGTGTACGTCGTGATGCGTTTTACCTTTAAATAACCCCATAAAACTGAACACAAACTGCGTGTCATTAATCTTTAACGTTGCTACTGCATTGTTTGTTGAAGCTTGTGGAAGTGGAGGCAATGAGAGCGCTGTTGTGATCTCTTTAGCCACAAGCGTTTTGCATGCTATCGTGGCTAGCAAAAACGAACTAAAACAGAAACGTTTGCAGAAATTTAATAAGAACATTGTTGTTAGGTTATCCGTGTAGGCTCTCGTTTGTAAAAAGCGTAGTGTGTAATAAACGCTCTGGGTAGTTATATAAACGCTCTGGGTAGTTATATAAACGCTCTAGGCAGTTATATAAACGCTCTGGGCAGTTATACATACGTTCTAGGCAGTTATGTGAATAATAACACGGGCAAATGTCACTATGTAACGCTCTAATTGGAATCGTACTTTCGATAGTTCAAAACAACATAGTTTGAATCGCGTGATTTAGATCTATTTGGGATGTTTTGTTTGTTGCGCTCGCTGAATTGATTTAAATTGCTTACAAGTGTACGCTGAGTTTGTGCGTAAAAGTAATTTCGCAACAATAACATAGCGTAAACGGCACCGAAGATTTCGAAAGTTGTTATCAACATAAAGTGCTCAAAGCAGACCACTTTACCAATCAAAATCGTTACCATAAGCCGCAATAACGCAAAGGATAAACTATGAGAAGAGCAGTTATCACCGGTCTTGGCATCGTATCAAGTATCGGCGTGAATAAAGAAGACGTACTTGCTTCATTGAAAGCGGGTAAATCAGGAATTACATTTTCAGAGCAATTCGCAGAAATGGGTCTACGCAGTCAAGTGTGGGGCAATATCGACATTGATTTGAAAGAGCACATCGACAGAAAAGCAATGCGCTTTATGGGCGATGCCGCCGGTTATGCTTATGTGGCTATGCAGCAAGCAATTAGCGACTCGGGCCTTGAAGAAAAAGACATTTCAAACGAGCGTACGGGTATTATTGCTGGCTCTGGTGGCGCATCATCTGAGAACCAAGTATTGTCAGCCGATGTGTTACGAGAGAAGGGCGTAAAACGCGTTGGACCTTACATGGTACCTCGTTGTATGGCGTCTACCGTTTCTGCTTGTTTAGCAACGCCATTTAAAATTCGTGGCGTTAACTATTCCATTGCCTCAGCATGTGCTACTAGTGCTCACTGTATTGGTAACGCACTAGAGCTTATTCAGCTTGGTAAACAGGATGTTGTCTTTGCCGGCGGCGGCGAGGAACTGCATTGGTCTTTGTCTAGTCAGTTTGACGCAATGGGAGCACTAAGCTCAAAGTACAACGACAACCCAGCTGTTGCTTCACGTACCTACGACGCAGCCCGTGACGGCTTTGTAAGCTCTGGCGGTGGCGGTATGGTTGTGGTTGAAGAACTAGAACATGCTCTTGCTCGTGGCGCAAAAATTTACGGTGAAGTAGTGGGCTACGGCGCAACGTCAGACGGTTTTGATATGGTGGCTCCGTCGGGTGAAGGCGCAATTCGCTGTATGAAGATGGCAATGCAGAATGTAAATGGTCCTATTGATTACTTAAATACACACGGCACATCAACGCCGGTGGGCGACGTAAAAGAACTCGCTGCTATTCAAGAAGTGTTTGGGCAATCTGGAGTACCAATTAGCGCAACTAAGTCGCTGACAGGTCATGCGCTTGGCGCAGCCGGTGTGAATGAAGCCATTTATAGCTTACTCATGATGGAAAATAATTTCATTGCGCCGTCTATTAATATCGATACGTTGGACGAAGCAGCACAAGGGTTAGATATTGTCACTCAAGCGCGCGAGACGCAGCTAAATACTATTATGTCTAATAGCTTTGGCTTCGGCGGTACTAACGCAACACTTGTTATGCAGCGTTATAACGGCTAATTCTAAGAAGAGTTAAACAAAAGCGCATTGCTTGGCTGCAATGCGCTTTTTTTATGTTTTTTATTCATCATCAAAAAGCTAGAACTGATAGCGACTAAAAAGTGCATCAGGAGCGCCTATGGTTATCTTTCCGTAGTGAAGGGTTATCAGTCCTTCTTTTTGCAGTTCACCTAATAACTGGTTCACGGTTTGTCTGCTGCTATTTATCATTTGCGCCAAGGACTCTTGCGACAGTGTTAATGTTATAGCGTCGTGCTTTGGTAATTGTTGGCCATAGCTGGTGGTTAACATCAGTAGGCGCTTTACCAACTGATGCTTCAAGCTTAGCCCTGCACTTGAGTCTATAAATTGAAACGCGCTACGCACGCGAGTACACAACAATCGCGTAAAATGCGGGTACAGCTCAGGGTATTGTGAGAGCAGTGTTTTAAAAACAGGCTTCTGGATAATGGCAACGGTACAAGGGGTTTCACAAAAATTATCGTGGGTGCGGGGCAGGTCATCAAACATTGATATTTCGCCAAACCAAGTACCAGGCCCTAAAAGTGCAAACAGCATCTCTCTGCCATCTAATCCTACCGATACAACGCGCAATCTTCCCTCGCAAACACCATAAAAACCAACGCCCTCCTCACCTTTTGCGTGAAGCTGTTGGCCAGCTTTTAAATACTTTAGTCGCATTTTATCAAGCATTGCATCTTGTAAATAGGCTGGGATATCGCTGAACCAGATTGAGCTTGTAAGGACTGCTTTGAAGTCTTTCATTTAACAAATTGCTAACATTGTCGTGTTTACGACAGTGTATAGCAGTTTCAGCGAGTAATGTAGCCTTATTACAAGCGTGACTCGCGTGGGCACAAAACGCGGGCAAAAACAGTATTGGGGGTGGACGATATGACACAATCGGTAAAAGACCAAGTAAGCGAACAAGAATGGCAAACGCGTGTTGACCTTGCTGCATGCTATCGCGCAGTGGCTATGTACGGATGGGACGATTTAATTTTTACCCACATATCTGCACGCGTTCCGGGGCCCGACCATCACTTCCTCATAAACCCTTATGGCATGATGTTCGACGAAGTTACTGCGTCAAGCTTGGTGAAAGTGGATCTTCAAGGAAACAAAGTGATGGACAGTGAACACGAAGTAAATCCGGCAGGATTTACTATTCACAGCGCCGTGCATGAGGCAAGAGAAGACGCAAAGTGTGTATTACATTTGCACACAGCCGAGGGCGTTGCAGTTTCTATTTTAGAAGAAGGGCTCCAACCGTATTCTCAACAGTCGTTGTTTCCATTGGCATCACTGTCTTATCACGCGTACGAAGGTGTAGCCCTAAATCCTGATGAGAAAGCACGGCTAGTACGCGATTTGGGTAATACGCAGTTTATGATTTTACGCAATCATGGCTTGTTAACCTGTGCTGACAATATTGCAGACGCATTCCTTTTTATGTTTATTTTACAGCGCGCATGCGAAATACAGCTTAAAGCACAAGCTACAAACCAGCCGCTTATTCCTATCCATTCTGCTATTTTGGACGGTATTAGGGCGCAGGCTGAACAGGTTACAAAAGGTGCTGGCGGTGCGTTAGCATGGCCGGGTATTAAACGTCGTGTTGCACGTCATTTTCCGGGTTTTGATGAATAACAAGTCAAAAGCAAATGGCAGGTTCTTTAACTAAAACGTAAAAGAAGCTGCATAGCGCTAGGTGTAAACCATGGCTTTGCGTTACACTTAGCGCTATGAAAATACTCCTTGAAGACACTATTCCTTTCGGTCGCGACTACCTCGATGATCTAGGTGACGTTACCACCTATGCGTGGCAATCGCTTAAACCTGAAGATCTGCAGCACACTAATATTCTTGCTCTTAGGTCGACAACAAAAGTTACGCCTGAATTACTTGCAAATGCAAAGCATCTTAGTTTTGTTACCACTGCAACTGCAGGTACGAATCATCTAGATAAAGACTATTTATCAAACGCAAATATTGGCTTTAATTCGGCGGCGGGGTGTAATGCGGTAGCCGTAGCTGAATATGTGCTAAGTGTAATGCTGCATGCCCATGTAGCAGGCAAGGTAGATTTAAACACTGCAACCGTGGGTATTGTTGGCGCAGGCAATGTGGGTAGCACGTTATCGCGAATTCTTTCAGTGCTAAATATAAAGCATTTGTTGTGCGATCCGCCGCTTGACGAGGCTGGCGATGCTAGGCGTTTTTCAAGTTTACATGAAATAGCGAACTGCGATGTTATTTCACTCCATGTTCCTTACGTTAAAGCGGGCGCCCATCCCACAGGACATTTAATTGACCAAGATTTTTTGGCTGCACTTACAAGTAAACAGATGTTAATTAATGCATGTCGCGGTGAAGTAATAGATGAAAGTGCGCTGCTAGCAAGATTAAAGCAGGATAACGCGCCCACGATTGTGCTTGATGTATTCGATAACGAACCCAATATCGATACACGCTTGTTTGACCATGCATGGTTTGTAACGCCGCATATCGCAGGTCACTCGGTTGAGGGGAAAGTGCGCGGTACACAAATGATTTATGAACAGATTTGTGAGGTTGTTGGCGCAAAAGCTACTAAATCGTTAGATGATTTTCTAGAGTCCACTTCACCTATTTCTGCTGAGCTTAATTTTGCGCAATGTGAAAAACTAGTGTTTGAAGACTTAGCGAAAGTATTTCATCAAGTGTACGACATCAGCATAGACGATCAGCACACGCGCCGCGCAATGGCGCAATCTGACAGCGAAGCTTTACACGATAAAGGCGCTATATTTGCCTCTTTGCGTAAGCAATACCGTGTGCGAAGAGAATGCAGTGCTTACAGATTAATGCTGCCATGCGATACAAGCAAAAGCATACAGAATATCTTTTCAGCATTGGGTTTTTATGTGCAGCTTGGCTGAATGTAATTTGTCGTTTTACTAATAACGATTGAAAAGTAATCAACCAGCCTAACAGGCAATAGATAGCGCTAAAACAAAGAGCGTTATTACTTTATTATCACGGTACAACAAAATAAAGGCGTACCAAAACACGTCAGTTTTCATTTTTAAACAAGCAAAGCAGAACAAGCTTGTTTGACCAAAGTAGGAGCATTAAGCATTATGTCGCAAGCGTTTGACGTAGCGGTATTGGGTGCCACAGGTTTAGTGGGCCAAACCATGATTGAACTATTAGAAGAGCGTGATTTTCCTGTAAATCGTTTGTATCCGCTTGCAAGTAAACGTTCAGCAGGTACCACCGTGTCGTTTAAAGGCGAAGATATTGAGGTGCTAGATGCTGATGATTTCGATTGGTCTCTTGTTCAATTCGGGTTCTTCTCAGCAGGTGGTAGCATTTCAGAGAAGTTTGCCCCAAGAGCAGCAGAAGAGGGATGCATTGTTATCGACAACACGTCACACTTCAGATACGAGCCAGACATTCCTCTTGTAGTACCAGAAGTAAATGCTCATGCGCTGGCTGACTTCAGAAATCGCAACATCATTGCTAACCCTAACTGCTCAACTATTCAAATGTTGGTAGCACTTAAGCCTATTCAAGACGCCGTAGGTATAGACAGAATTAACGTATGTACCTACCAGTCAGTGTCTGGCGCCGGTAAAGAAGCAATGGAAGAGCTTGCAAAACAAACGGCGGGGTTGCTTAACGCCAGAGAAGTTAAGAACGAAGCATTCAGCCGCCAAATTGCATTCAACGTTATTCCTCAAATTGATGTATTCCAAGATAACGATTACACCAAAGAAGAAATGAAAATGTTGTGGGAAACGCAGAAAATAATGGGTGACGAAAGCATTTTAGTAAATGCTACTGCGGTTCGCGTGCCCGTTTTTTACGGTCATGCCGAAGCAATTCATTTGGAAACGCGCTCGCCTATCGACGCGGAGCAAGTGAAGCAACTTTTAGCGGATGCACCCGGCGTGACGGTTTACGACACGAATGAGCAGTTTCCAACTCAAGTATCTAGTGCAAGCGGCAACGACATTGTGCATGTAGGCCGAATTCGTAACGATATTACGCACCCTTGTGGTCTTAACTTATGGGTAGTATCAGACAATATCCGTAAGGGCGCTGCTACAAACAGCATCCAAATTGCTGAAACGCTTATTCGCGATTACTTGTAATTGTGGCAAGCGGCGTAATCTATGCCTTGTTTTTTAGGCCTAGCTTTCTGGGCTTAGTTCTCTAGGCGTAATGGCTAAGCATAGAAAAAGTAAACCTTTTTCTATGCTTGCCGATAGACTAGGAGTACAAGTGAAATCAGCAAAACATGTTGTCAAACTAGATTGACCTGAATAACTGGTTTATAGTTTGAGTAATAGCATTAAGTCGTTTTATCGACGTTTTATAAAAATAGCATTAAGTCAGTTACTTAGGGTGTTTCATGTTTCCGGAAATAGCCTAGCGATAAACATGTGCTGACAGTATATGTCACCGCCAAATGTTAGGTGCGCCGGTGATTAAAAAATAAAAATAAAAGCCAATACACTTCTTATAAAAACGATTGGCTGTAAATCCGCCTTATCGTCATGGGCGGTAAAGACGCTTGAGGGCATATAGGATAGCTATGAAATTGCATTTGACGGGCTTACTTCTACTTACACTTTGTTTGTCTGCCCCTATCGCTACTGTCGATGCACAGGAGCGCAATACCCTGTTAAAAGGCCCTAAAGACGCCAGCGATCAATTTTCAGGCCTTGAATACGGCCCAATAGACTCTAACGATACGTTATGGCGCATTGCAGAACGCTATCGTCAAAACAACAATTTAAGCGTTTATCAAGTGATGAGCGCAATCTACGAATTAAACCCCAATGCTTTTGAAAACGGTAACTTAAACCTGCTGGTTGATGGCGCCGTGTTAAAGCTGCCTTCCGAGCGTTATATAGCCCGCATCGACAAAAACAAAGCGCAAATGCGTGCCGAGCAAGACGACCGTGAATTTGCAAAAATGCTCAATGAGCCAGGGAGCAGTGTTAAAAACATCAAGCCTGCGTCTCCACTGGTAAATCAAAACGACCTATCGCAAACGCAAAACGATATCGAACAGAAAATTACTGCGCTTGATGCTGAGCAAAACCGTCAGTTCGACGAACTTCGCATGCAGTTCGCAGCATCACTGGATAACGTTCAGGCACTGCTTGACGAAAATAAAAAGCTTTACGAGCGCGTGGACGCGGTAAACGGCGAGATAGAAAATCTGCGCGGCCAAGTGGAAGGCGATGTTAAGGCGCAGCTTGATATGCAAGTAGCGTTGCAGCAAGAGTTGCTTGATATGATAAAAGCTGAACAAGCACAGCGAGAGGCCGAAAAAGAAACCTCAGTTTTATCTGCGCTTACCAGCCCATTAAGTTTAATCATTGGTTCGTCTATTTTGTCGCTGCTGCTAGTTGGCGGTCTTATTACCTGGTTGCTCAAACGTAATTCAACGCCGCAGCAAGCTCCTGAAACCACACCTCCAATTACCGCTGGTAACGACGATGTGCCGGTGCCTGAATCGGACGTTGCTGACTTGTCGAGTGCGCTCAACGCCGACTTAGATGATACCGCCGACTTATCAGATGACGATTTATTCAACGACGACGATTTGCTCGATGATGTGCTTACTTCTGATTTAGAAGAAAGCTTGGACGATGAGCTAGAGACGTTTGCCGACCTTGAAGACGATATGTTGGTGCCTGATGAAGACAATGAAGAATTGTTTGAAGAAGGTGGTGATGAGCTTGATCAAAGTGAATTAGATAGTTTGTTTGATGACGATGATTTATCAGACAAAGTACTTAATGAAGATAACGATGACTTAGAAGGGTTCGACCTTTCAGGTGATGACGACGTTTTTGAAGAAGCTACCGACGATGCTGAGTCTACCGATGAAAGTGAGACGACAAGTGACGCCGACAGCAATACAGACGATTTCGATGTTGACGATTTAATTGACGGTGTTCAAGACCAAAGTGCTGACAGCGAAGAAAGCGTAGACCCCGATGACATCCTCGCAGAAGTAGCGCAAAGCGATAATGAAACTGATGAGGACAGCAACGAAACCGTTGATGATGACGATATCGATGCCCTGTTAGAAGGGGCTGGCACAGACAATAGCGACGATAATGTCGATTCAGAAAATGATGAAACCACATCGTTACTTCCTAGTGTTGAAGACGAAGACGACAAGCCTGAAATAAGCATTGATGACCTGTTGGAAGAACACGGCGTAGATGCTGGTTTAACTGATGAGTTAGACAGCAACGACGATTTAATTAATGAAGACATGCTGGGAAAACTTGATGATGAGATAAACCAGCAGAACAAAGAAATAAACAAGATAACAGACGATTTGCTGAATGAAATTGAGCAAATTGAAATGATGGGCGGCCTTGATGACTTCGACGACGATGATGAAGAAGAAGACATCGATACGTCGACACCATCGCCGCAGTCTATTCAAAGCCTTGATGCAATTACCGATGATTTAGATGAAGTGATTGACGAGGAAATTGAAAGTGATACCGATTTTAGCGATCCGCTTTCTGATGAGTTAATCGCCGAGTTGCAGGCCGAAGATGAGGGCAATGACGAATTTGGTGTTGAATCTGAGCAAGAAAATGATTTAGACGATTCGTTAACCGACGAGTTACTTGCTGAGCTTGAGGCTGAGCTCGATTCGGAAGAAGAAGTAAGCCCGAGCTCGGATGACAGCGCTGATAACGTTGAAGACTCTGTTGGCGTTGAAGACTCTGTTAACGTTGAAGACTCTGAAAGCGACGAAATTGAAGATGATTTCAGTGACCCGCTAACCGATGAACTGCTTGCTGAGCTAGAGGCCGAAGAAACAGATGCTGACGATATAGACTCTCTCAGTGATGAGCTATTGTCGGAGCTATCGGAAGAAGACGATGAAGAGCTTGCTGAAGAACTAGAAGAATCAGAAGAACAGCAGTCAGAGCAAACAGCAGAACAAGATGTTGACTTCGATGAAGTAGCCAGTGAAGAAAGTGATGAAGGCGCTACGGAAGAGCTTACTGAAGAAGCCGAAAACGAAATCACGGAAAACGCATTAGAAGATGAAATCGCTGAACAATCTGTCGACGATGAAATAGATGCAGAAGCTGAAGAGAATTCAGCTCCAGATGATGAAACTTTAGCTGAAAGCGCCGTCGAGTTCGGTTCAGATGAAGTTGCAGACCATGATGAGCAAAGCCCTGATCAGCAGGTCCACGATCAGCAGGACGATGCTGAGCCAGAGGATACAGTTCAAGAAGTTTCCGAGCTAGAAGACTTAGATCAAGAAAGCTTAGATCAAGAAAGCATAAATCAAGAAGAGCTGTCTGAAGTTGATTCTGAAGCTGATGAAATAGACGATGATACTAGCGAAGATGCTTTAACAAGTGATGACAATGCAGGCGCTGAATTAGAAGATGCGCTTGAGACTGAGCTGTCAATTGACGATAGTGATGCGTCAAATGCCCTTGACGATGAATTAGCAACTGAAGACACCCTGCCAGAGCCAGAGCCAGAGCCAGAGCCAGAGCCAGAGCCAGAGCCAGAGCCAGAGCCAGAGCCAGAGCCAGAGCCAGAGCCAGAGCCAGAGCCAGAGCCAGAGCCAGAAAGCGAAATAGATGAGACTGAGCTAACCGGCGACACAACAGAAGAGCCGATAACTGACGACCAGCAAATTGAAGACGCATTATCAGACGTTGATAGTGACGAATTAAATGCTGATGAAGTCGATGAAGAAGAACCTAGTGAACTGTCAGAAGTGCAGGATGATACTGCTGAAGTAGACGCTCAAGATGAAGCAGCAGAAGATCAACAAGTAGACCCGCTTGACGATGCTATCGAAGCATTCGAACAACAGATGATGGACGATATTCCTTCGTTTTCTGAGGTTGATGCAACCGATACCGCGTCGAACGAGCCAGCTGAGCAAGAGCCAGAAGATGCTGTTGAAGAGGAATCTGAAGACGTATCAGATGAAAATAGTGAAGATGAGTTTGACGATAGCCTGCTCGACGCCGCATTTGATGAAGTAGATACATTCGAGCTAGAGCAAGAGGTTGATGGTGTTATTGATTCCGACAGTGAATCACTTGCAAGCGACCGTGAAGATTCTCACGACTTAGCGCCAGAAGAACTTGCATCGAGAGAGGAAGCTGCATCACAAGAGGGATTTGCTGATTCCGATGATAATTCAGACCAAACCCAGCAAAGCATTGACGAATTAGACGATGTGCCTGGTTTAGATGACTGGTTGTCTAGCAATGACAATTCTGACGATGAGGCTGTTTTAGAAGACTTAGACAGTGCTGAATTTGATGAGCTTCTTCAAAGCTTAGAGTCTGACGAGCCTGCACAAGCGCAAGACATCGAAGAGACTGAGTTATCATTACAAGATGACGTAGACGACGAGGAAACATTCTCGTTGGATGAAGCTGAAGAAGATACTGTTACTTCAGATGAGGGGGATTCGCAGGACTCAAGCGACACTGATAATCATGAAGAAGCAGCTTTGCCAGATATCGCAGGCACTACAGATACTGATGCTCAAGACGATATCTTTGAATTAAAAGATGGTGATTTAGACGACAGTGATTTAGAAGAGTTCTTTGAACTTGAGGGCGGTGAAGAGGAAGCCAGTGACAGTGAGCTTGATGATTTATCACTGCCTGACGAATTTGAGATTGAAGACGCTGATGAGCCTAACGTAGATCCGAGCGAAGAGGCGACTGTTGAGCAGGCAGCAGACAATCAAGAAGGTGCCAACGATAAAGCCAACGAGCAGAAAGATGACGATTTAACACTGGATAATCCTGACCTAGATTTGGCAGCCTTGCTAAACGATGGCGGTGATAGTGTTGAAGCAGGGGCTCAAAGGGTTGAGCCAGAGGATTTTCTAGACGTCGAAGCATTGATGGATGAGGGCGATGATGCTAGTGAAGTCGATCCTGACAGTCAAGATCTTGACCTTGATGTAAGTTTGTCTGATTTCACCGGCGTAACAGATGAAGACACCGTTATCGATATAGATAAAGATGCAGGCCAAAACGCGAATTTAGATTTAGCGCGTGCTTACATTGAAATGGATGATGTTGATGCAGCAAGAGAGTTGCTCGATGAAGTTATTCGCGACGGTAATCAAGAGCAAAAAGAAGAAGCAGAATCTATTTTGAATGGCATTGGCTAATTGCATGTTAAGTGTGACATGACTACACTTAGCGCCTTTTAGTTTAGAGGTAGTCAAAGATGGGGCGAATTGCCTTAGGCATTGAATACGATGGTGCAGCAGTTTATGGCTGGCAGCGTCAGCGCGAAGTACCCAGTGTTCAAGAGCATCTTGAAAAAGCACTTTCAACGGTAGCTAACCAGCCAATTGAAGTTCAATGTGCCGGCCGCACAGATGCTGGCGTTCATGCTACTGGGCAGGTTGTTCATTTTGACTGTGACGCACCTCGCAATGAGCGAGCATGGACGCTGGGCGTTAATGCTAACCTTCCTAATTCGGTAGCCGTTACGTGGGCTAAAAACGTTAGTGATGATTTTCATGCGCGTTTTTCAGCCACTCACCGTCGATACCGTTACGTCATTCATAACACAAAGATGCGACCAGCCATTCTCAATAGTGGTGTCACCCATGTTCACCGCACGTTAGATGAGGTTAAAATGCATGAAGCAGCGCAGGCATTGCTAGGTGAACAAGACTTTACCTCTTTTCGCGCAGCGTTGTGTCAAAGTAATACGCCATTTCGAAATGTAACTGATGTGAGTGTCTACAGGCAGGGGCGTTATGTAATAATCGATATTCGTGCCAATGCTTTTTTGCATCATATGGTGCGCAATATCACTGGGGCACTCGTTGAAATCGGCGCTGGTGAGCAGGACGTTGATTGGATTGCCCACCTGTTAAGTTTAAAAGATCGCAGCCAGTCTGCAGCGACAGCAAAACCAAACGGTTTATACTTGGTAGACGTTACATACCCTGAAGAACATGGATTACCCAAGCCGCCCTTAGGCCCGCTTTTTCTTCCAGAATATTAGGCTTTAATCACCACGAGCAAAGAGACTCTCCATGTTTTTGTGGCATAACAAAACGAAACTGATTCTACTGGCGCTAGTATTGCTGCCTTCTTCGTTGCATGCCACAACAACACCCAAACAAACCACCATTCGGTTTGCTGTTAACACTCCCGGTTCTGCGCCCTGAACTTGTTGACTTACAGGCTGTTATCAATGAAGCATTAACCAAGTTTGTAAATAGCGGTGCTAGAGATGAAGCATTGAAACGCCATTCTGGTGATGCAAGCTTTCCAAAAGGAAAATGTTAGGGGCATTTTGCAGTCTCTCTGTAAAGCTTGTGTAATTTTCAACCAAATCCCCCCAACTTCTTAGACCAGTTTTGTTTTTTCCATTTCGTTGTATTGTGGTCTAATAGCGCGCTATATTAGATAGCTGTTTTGTGGTGATGCGTGTCTTTTCTTGGTATTGCTACAACATGCACAAAATTTCAGTCTTGCTGGTCAACTATGAATAAACATCAAAAATTGTGGCCGGCAAACAAAAATAAAGGATTCATTTTCAATGAGCTGGATTCAAAAGATTCTCCCTCGCACGCAAACGTCAACCAAAGGTAATGTACCTGAAGGAATTTGGACCAAGTGTGGTTCTTGCCAGGCAGTGCTTTATAAAAGTGAGTTAGAAAAGCTTCAGGAAGTTTGCCCGAAGTGTGACCATCATATGCGCATTACTGCGCGTCGTCGCATTGATGCATTTCTTGACGATGGCGACCGCGTAGAACTTGGTGCTGAACACGAGCCGCAGGATGTATTGAAGTTCAAAGACTCAAAGCGCTATAAAGACCGCATTGTAGCGGCGCAAAAATCAACGAACGAAAAAGACGCTCTAGTCGTTATGCAAGGCAAGCTTAAGGGCATGCCGGTTGTTGTTGCGTGTTTTGAGTTCGCGTTTATGGGCGGTTCAATGGCGTCTGTGGTTGGTGCGCGTTTTGTCGCCGCGGTTAATGCATGTCTAGAAAATAATATGCCGCTAATCTGCTTTTCTGCAAGCGGTGGCGCACGAATGCAGGAAGCACTTATGTCACTAATGCAAATGGCGAAAACGTCTGCAGCATTGGCGAAAATGAGTAAAAAGGGCCTTCCTTATATTTCAGTACTTACCGATCCCACCATGGGCGGTGTATCAGCCAGTCTTGCAATGCTTGGTGATGTTAACGTTGCCGAGCCAAAAGCACTTATCGGCTTTGCTGGCCCTCGTGTTATCGAACAAACTGTGCGTGAGAAGTTACCGGAAGGATTCCAGCGCAGTGAATTCTTGGTAGAGAAGGGCGCAATTGACATGATTGTTGACCGCAGAGATATGCGTGATAGATTACATGGTCTGTTAGTTAAGTTGCATAACAATCATTAGTGAATAACCAAAAAAATACTTCCGTTGGCTCAGCAGGTGCGCCTGTACCGTCTTCAAAAAGCCTGAGCCAATGGCTATCCTACTTAGAGTCAATTCATCCTAGCGCTATTGATATGGGGCTAGACAGAGTAAAAGCCGTTGCGAATGCTATGAAGCTATCGCTAGACGGCAGCTTGGTCATTACCGTTGCCGGAACTAACGGCAAGGGCACTACATGTCGCTTGCTTGAGCAAGCATTACTAGCGCAAGGTAAAACCGTTGCGGTATATAGCTCTCCTCACCTAATTGACTATCGCGAAAGAGTGCGCCTAAACGGCGAACTGGCCAACGCTGAAGCCTTTGTGTCGTCTTTTGAATTCGTTGAAGAAGCGAGAGAAGATGTAACCCTTACCTATTTCGAGTTTGGTACGCTTGCTGCAATGAAGATGATGCAGGAGTGGAGTGTTGATGTAGCCATTCTTGAAGTAGGCTTAGGCGGACGTTTAGACGCTACCAACATTATCGACCCTGACCTTGCGGTAATAACCACAATAGATTTAGACCACCAAGATTGGTTGGGCAACACACGTGAAAAAATTGCCCGCGAGAAAGCCGGAATTATGCGTCATCAAGGAAAAGCCGTTGTTGGTGATTTATTCCCACCGTCTTCGCTGTATGACGTTGCCAATGAACTGCAAGCAGTTGTTCGCTGGGCTACTGAAGACTTTATTAGCGAAATTAAAAACGATGGTAATGCCTGGTCATGGAAGGGTAAAACGTACGCGTTCGACAATCTGCCATACCCTAATATACCGTTACAAAACGCAAGCACAGCGCTTGCGGCATTAGAATACCTTGAAATGATGCCCAGCGAGTCATCGCTGCAGAAAATCATAGCCAATACGGTTATGCCAGGAAGGCAGCAGACAATCAGTGACGACCCTCTCGTGGTGGTTGATGTAGCCCACAACCCGCAGGCTACTACCGCTATGCAGGTATGGCTTCAACGATACGACGTCAGCAGAATGCGTATTGTTGTTGGTATGCTTAAAGACAAATCTATTGCTGAAACATTGGCGCCGTTAAGTGAGATAAATGCAAACTGGTATGTGGCCACTACTGAGGGGCCTCGCGGATGTAATGCTGAAGTACTTGAAAATGCACTTGTTAATGCCGGCACAACCATAGAGAATATAGCCACTTACGACAGCGTTTCAGCGGCATACTCTAAGGCACGTGCAGATTACCAGCCCGGTGAGCTAATTTTGGTATTTGGCTCTTTTGTTACCGTGGCAGATGTGCTTGCTAAGTAGTGCGCTAATGCGCACCTACTGCATTTCGTCGAGTATTCAGGGTTTTAGCGGGAGATTACAGTGACATCGGCATTAAAGAATAGACTGGTTGGCACCATTATTATTGTGGCGTTAGCCGTTATTTTTTTACCAGACTTTTTAGACGGTAAGAAACAAACTAACAGAGAGCCTTTTGTTTCTGTGCCAGCCAACCCGCCAGTAAAGCCTATTGTTGAGCCAGAACCTTTTCCTACAGAGCGTGTAGCTAAGGCTGCAGTACCTGAAGTAACGCTTCAGGATGAAACGCCATCAGACGAACTGTTGGAAGAAAATTCGGCTCGAACTGTTAGCAACACGGCTGAAGATGTAGCTAAAAACAGTGCAAAAGAAATTGCAGAAGACGACTTAGCTAGTCAGACCGTTATAGAAACGAAAAGCGATATTGCTGATGAAGATGCTGGCTGGGTGATACAGCTTGGTAGCTTCAGACACGAAAAAAATGTAAAAGCGCTGCTTTCAAAACTGGAAAAAGCAGGGTATCGCGCGTTTAGCCGAAAAATACAAACAAGCTCAGGTAAGCTTAATAAAGTATTTGTTGGCCCAGATTTAGACAAAAAGAAGCTTGAAACGGCGCTTCCACACCTTAAAGAGCTAACAGGGCTTAAAGGCAAGGTGACTACGTTCAAAGTAGAGTAAGTTTTCCAATTAGGGCATCCAGTTTGATGCTCAGTATTATTACGCACTAGTAATATTTCTTGCTTCTGTTAGAATGCGCGCCATCTCGCCAAAGGCTCGTTACTGCATGAAAATTCGTGCGTAACAACAACGCAAAAAAGAGACGATGAACTGGGTAGACTTTTCCATACTGGGTATCATTGCGGTATCTACCTTAATAAGCCTCATCAGAGGTTTTGTTAAAGAAGCCATTTCTTTAGTGGTATGGTTCGCTGCACTCTTTATTTCAAGCAACTTCTACGCAGACCTTGCCGTTTACTTCACAGCCATTGACGACCCCTATTTGAAAAACGGTGCTGCTATTGCGGCGCTGTTCGTTACAACACTCATTTTAGGTGGCATGATTAACTTTGCAATCAGCCAACTGGTGCAAGCTACCGGGCTGTCTGGAACAGACCGCGCGCTTGGCATTGTGTTTGGTGCGCTACGCGGCGTGCTAATAGTTAGCGCTTTACTGTTTTTTATGGACACCTTTACCAGCGCAGCCTCAGCAGCTTGGTGGCAAGCGTCGGTGCTCATCCCAGAGTTTGGTATTATTATTGAGTGGTTTTTCAGCTATGTGAAAGACTCCTCCAGTTTCTTAAATCCCGCTTGAAATAGGTAACGCACATGTGTGGTATTGTCGGAATAGTTGGTAAAACGCCTGTCGCTCAGTCACTGTATGACGGTCTCACGGTTATTCAACACCGTGGACAAGATGCAGCAGGTATAATGACTATCGACCAAAATATGTTTAATTTGCGTAAAGCAAATGGCTTGGTTCGAGATGTCTTCCATACGCGCCATATGAAGCGTCTGACGGGAAATATGGGAATAGGGCACGTTCGCTATCCCACTGCAGGCACATCGAGCTCTGCAGAAGCGCAGCCGTTTTATGTGAACTCACCTTTTGGTATTGCGTTTGCTCACAATGGTAACCTTACCAACGCGCATGAGTTGCAAGAAGAAGTTTTTCGTATTGCACGTCGCCATATAAATACAACGTCCGACTCTGAATTGCTGCTTAACATTCTAGCCCATGAGCTTCAGCAAGTTGCAGGCTTAAGCGTAAGCGCAGAGCATATTTTTGAAGTCGTGACCAAAGTGCACAAAAAAATCCGCGGTGCCTATGCGGTTGTTGCTGCTATTATCGGGCAGGGCATTGTGGCATTTCGTGACCCGCACGGTATTCGCCCACTGGCGTTAGGTAAGCGCATGACTGAGCTTGGCGAAGAGTGGATGGTAGCTTCTGAAAGCGTTGCAATAGACGCTGTTGGCTTCCAATTTGTTCGCGACGTAGCGCCAGGTGAAGCGGTTTTCATTACTGAAGAAGGACAACTTCACACTCGTCAGTGTGCAGACAACCCAATCACATCACCTTGTATCTTTGAATTCGTTTACTTTGCGCGTCCAGATAGCTTTATCGACGGCATTTCTGTTTACGCATCACGTGTAAACATGGGGCGTAAGCTAGGTGAAAAAATTAAGCGCGAATGGGCCGACCTTGATATTGATGTGGTGATCCCAATTCCTGAAACCTCTATGGATGTGGCGCTACAAATTGCTAATACGCTTGAACTGCCATACCGCCAAGGGTTTGTGAAAAACCGTTACATTGGTCGCACGTTTATTATGCCTGGCCAAACCATGCGTAAAAAATCAGTTCGCCGCAAACTTAACGCTATTTCTTCAGAGTTTAAAGGCAAGAGCGTACTGTTGGTAGATGACTCTATTGTACGTGGCACAACGTCTGGACAGATTATCGAAATGGCTCGCGAGTCAGGTGCGAAGAAGGTGTATTTTGCTTCAGCGGCACCGGAAATTCGTTTCCCTAATGTTTATGGTATCGATATGCCGTCTGCAAATGAACTCATTGCTTACGGTCGTGAAATAGACCAAATTGCTGAGTTAATCCAAGCCGACGGACTAATTTTCCAAGATATTTCTGACTTAGTTGAAGCGGTAAAAGAAGAAAACGACAGCATCCAGCGTTTTGAAACGTCGGTGTTTGACGGTAACTATATTACTGCCGATATAAACCAAGAATATCTAGAGCGCATCGATATGTCACGTGGCGAAAAGTCGCGTAAAGCGCCAGTGGTACAAGCTGAGCTTAGCAACCTTGATGTTCATAATATCGAAGGCTCTGATGATTAATCATTACAGTCACTGACCATGAAGATAATAAAAAAGCCGCAGTCAATGCGGCTTTTTTGTGACATTAATTATTAAAACGTGAAGTGTTTAGTGGACAAAAACGGGCCCGCCATACAAGCCCCATACTAATACTGAGCCTGTCATTAAAATAACCAATAAAACCAGCCCGCAGGTAACTACTGAGCTAGAGTAAATAAAGCCTTTGTCTTCGTGCATGTGCATTAAAATAGGTACGCCAGAGTAAAGTAAGTACACTGAGTAGCTAATCCCTACCAAAAGCGCTGTCATAACAACCCACAGCTCAGGGTAAAGCCCTGCAAAACCCACCATAAACAACGGTGTTGCAGTGTAGGCCGCAAGCTCCAACGACTGAGTATAGGTAGGTGATACATCGAATGCTTTTGCCAGCTCGTGAATAAGCACTGCTAACGCTACAACCCCTGCAATAAGGCCGAAATACATTCCAATGCCCATCATAATAGCGCTTTGTTCGCTAAGACGAATAGTGTCGCCAGCGCCAATGCTCCAGCCGGTATGCGCACTAGAATAGTAAGCAACAACAGAGGGGATTAATGCAATAAATGCGATATGAGTGAGCGCGTAAAAATACGTTTCATGCTTTGTATCGATGGTTTGCCACTCTTCCTTAGGATGAGTGTAGATACCAATTAAATGGTTTAAGATCATAAGTCCTGCCTTGTTTCACCAACGTTTTTATTCTTCAAATGAATTATTGTTGTAAGGCAGTGGGACAATCTAATAGATGAAGCTACGTTTTTAAGTAAACGCTGCTGCATGCAAATACACGGCGCCAAGCGCAAAAAAAACTGCCGTTAACAATATGTTTACAATTTGAGTGTGCAGGAATACCGCAAGGCCGTCAACAACTATTGGTTAATATTTGATCGCACCAATAGTAAAGGCTTTTTTTGAGGCTTTGGAACGAAAGGCTTTAAGACGAAAAGCTTTTATACAAAAGTGCCTTAAGCCGCTACAGGAGCGCCAGAGTGGAAGCGAAAAGTTTCATCAACGCTTTCAATCAACGATTTTTCGACCTCTCCAAAATGCTTTACCCGTTCTTCAATGTCTGTATTTGAAATGGCGGCAGCCAATGTTAAGTAGTCTTCAAAGTGGCGTGCTTCAGAGCGTAGCAGCGATACGTAAAACTTACCTAGCTCTTCTGATACATGAGGGGCAAGTTTGGCAAAACGCTCGCAAGAGCGTGCTTCAATGTAAGCACCGCATATTAGCTTATCGACTAATTTTTCTGGCTCGTAAGTGCGAACGTGACGAAGAAGTCCGTTGGCATAGCGGCTCGACGTTACCGATTTATAGTCAAAGCCCAGAGTGTGCATTATCTCTAAAACTTGATAAAAGTGATGAAGCTCTTCTTTAATTAACATTACCATTTTATCTAGCATGTCCTTTTTAAAAGGGTCTAAGCCTTCTACGTTGAACACACTTTTTGAAAGGTGTTTAGTGTTAAGCGATTCCCAATCACCTTCGTGACGATAAGTAAAATCTTCGTAGGGTTTTAACCAGCCAAGAAGTACTTTACTTGTTTCGTCATCGGCCACGTATCGACGTAACAGATACATTGCGCTTTGTGCAGCTTTTAGCTCGCAAATAAGATGGTCGGTAAGCAGAATACGCAGGTTGTCTTCTTGTTTGGCTTCTTCAATCCACGATTCAGGCGTTTCGCATTGTAAAAATGCATTAACGGGCGCTAAAAGAGATGAAGCTTCAACAGAAGAAATAACCGACATAATGTAACACTACCTACCAAGTTTGTTGCGTTGTCTAAATTCGGCCGCAATACTACCCGATAGGCAATAACCCATACAACTTAAAAAAGTGATAAAACCGTTATGAATTACCTTGCGCATCTGTTCCTAGCTAGGAAAACGCCAGACTCTCACTTTGGTAACCTGCTGGGTGATTTTAGGCGCGGAGTTGATGTATCAGTTTATTCAAATAACGTCTTACTTGGGCTTGAAAACCATTATGCGGTAGATAAGTTTACCGATGCTCATGAAAGCGTAGTAACCGCAAAACAATTTTTTCACACAAGTAGGCGACGATTTGCTCCCGTGGCGTTAGATATCTATTTTGATCACTTGCTCATAAAGCACTGGCGCAGCTTTAGCCATATTCCTTTTGAACAATTCTGTGCAAGTAGCTTTAACCTATTGGAGCAAGGTTTACCCAAGATGCCGCGCACAATGCAACACAGTATTGGCCATATGATTACGCATAATTGGTTCGAAGACTATGCCAAGGAAGAGGGGATCGCCAAGGCTATATCGGTTGTGGCGAAGCGCATTCGTTTTACCAATGAATTCCATAAAACAGTGGACGATATCGAAAAGCACAAAGATACAATAGAGAAGCAATTTCTTTCATTCTTCCCTGAACTCATCACATTTGTTTCGCAACATGGACCAGAAAGTACGTTAAAGTAAAATACTCCGCTGTTTACGCATGCTGCATACGTCGAAAATTTCAGTTACTTTATCGAGCATGGGTTAGGAATTGGCCGTGACACTGTATAGTGGTCGGGTGATAAAACATACAACCTCAAAATAAAAAAGAACTTACTATGAAAATCAGAACATCATTGTCCAGGGCTGGCGCAATATGGTTTGCCTTGTTTACCCTTGTTTCGGTTAGTCAAGTTGCTAATGCACAAGAGCACAGACGCACTATCGAAATTGATAGTTCAGTAAAGACTGAACACGAAACTAAAATTCTTGGAAAGCGCGTTAAATATAGTGCAACGACAGGCACACAGCCAGTGTGGAATAAAAAAGATGAAGCAGTCGCGACATTATTTTACACCTATTACCAGCGTACTGATGTTAAAGACAACGCAACGCGCCCGCTTATTATTTCGTTCAATGGTGGTCCAGGCTCTGCGTCGGTATGGATGCACGTAGCGTATACCGGCCCTCGTATATTAAATATCGATAACGAAGGTTATCCGGTTCAGCCTTACGGTGTACAAACTAACCCTTATTCCATTCTAGACGTAGCTGACATTGTCTTTGTAAACCCAGTAAATACTGGTTATAGCCGCGTACTGCCAGACGCTGAAGGTAACATGCCGTCTAAAGAAGAGCAGAAGAAATTGTTCTTTGGCGTCAATGCCGATATTAGCTATCTTGCCGATTGGGTGAACACGTTTGTAACGCGCAATAACCGCTGGCGCTCGCCTAAGTACTTAATTGGTGAAAGCTATGGCACAACCCGTGTTTCAGGGTTAGCGTTAGAGCTTCAAAACCGCCAGTGGATGTATTTAAATGGCGTAGTGTTAGTGTCACCAACCGATATTGGTATTGAGCGTAATGGACCTGTAAAAGCGGCGAATCGCTTACCTTACTTTGCCGCCACTGCGTGGTATCACAACAAGCTAGACAGCGAATTGCAAAGTAAAGACTTACTTGAGCTGCTGCCAGAAGTTGAAGACTTTACCATCAACAAGCTTATTCCAGCGTTAGCTAAAGGCGGTTTTATTGGTGCCGAAGAGAAGCGTGCCGTACTTGCGCAAATGGCACGTTACTCAGGGTTGTCTGAAGAAGCGATTTCTCAGAATAACCTAGATGTAAGCACCTTCTATTTTTGGAAAGAGTTGCTTCGCGACGAAGGCAAAACACTTGGCCGTCTTGATAGCCGATATTTAGGTATTGATGCCAAGCAAAGTGGCGATCGTCCAGATTACTGGGCTGAGCTAACGTCTTGGTTGCATTCGTTTACGCCTGCAATTAACTATTACCTGCGCGAAGAACTAAACTACAAAACCGACACCAAATACAATATGTTCGGCGACGTGCACCCGTGGGATAGAAGCAATAACAAAACAGGTGAAAATCTGCGTTTGGCCATGGCTCAAAACCCGTACTTAAATGTGATGGTTCAGGCCGGTTATTACGATGGTGCCACGAACTATTTTGATGCCAAATATACGATGTGGCAGCTAGATCAAAGTGGTGTTATGAAAGACCGTTTAAGTTTTAAAGGCTATCGCAGTGGGCATATGATGTACTTACGTCGCGATGACCTTAAACAGTCTAACCAAGATTTACGCGAGTTTATCAAAAGCAGCACGCCCGAAGCCGGCGAACCTGCAATGTATCAGCGATAGTTATCGTTAAAGGTTGGGGCAGAGGGTTGCCCCAACACTAGCTAATTAGCGTTGATTTTAAAAACAAAACTAAAAAAACAAAAAACGCCTTATTCCAAATTATCTTGCAAGCTTTCTTCTTTTATCACGTTTAGCTCACATAAATGGATAAGCATTTTTTGGGTGCGTGCTTTAAGCATGTCTCTTAAAAGCCTTACTGCAGGGGTAATTGTTTGTCTGCTTGGGCAAATAAGCCACAGCTGTGTAGGCCTTGGCGAATATTCAGGTAACATTCGAATTAGGCGCTTATTCACAATGTCGTCATAAGCATCTAAGCTCGATTTTATGGCAATGCCTTTACCGGCTACAGCCCACTTACGAACAATTTCACCGTCGTTTGCTATTCTATTTCCACTCATTTTAACTTTGGTTTGCGTACCGTCTCGCAGAAACTCCCACTCGTCATAGGTTTTATCGTATAACTGATAAAACAAGCCATTGTGCTGTTGAAGTGTTTGAATGCTAGAAGGCACTCCGTGCTTGTTGATATATGCAGGAGAGGCCACTAACAAGGAAGGAACGTTACATATTTTAAACCCGTATGTACTTGCGTCAGAAGGCTGACCATATCGTAGTACAAGGTCGATTGGATCACGGTAGAAGTCGACTTTACTATCGCTTAAATGCAGCTTTACGCTTATGTTCTCGTGAGAATCCATAAAGGTATCAAGCCACGGAACAACAAGGTTTCTACCTAAGTCTGAAGATATTCCTAAGCTGATTTCGCCCTCAACAATACCGTTGTCAGCTTTTACGTTTTGCTGTGCGTCGTTAAGCATTTTAAGTGCTTCATGGCAGGTAGGCATGAAACGCTCTCCAGCAGCTGAAAGTCTTAAAGAGCGGGTGGTGCGTACAAATAACTAAGTGCCCAGCTGTTGTTCAACGCGCTTTATTGCGGCACTGGCGGTTGCTGAGCGCATGTTTAAGTGTGTGGCAGCTGCAGTAATATTTCTAAACTCAGCCACTTTCAGAACTATATTTAGGTCGTTAAGAAGCATTATTCTCAAAAATTTTTTGATAATGTTTCTTTTATTGTGCTGTTTATTACGAATTAATCAAGCGTATGATGATGGTATGTGAATTAACAAGAGATAATGTTATGAAAGCCGTTGGATATACACAGTCACTTGCAGTGACAGAGAAAAATGCATTAGTAGACGTTGAAATTGATAAGCCACAGGCGAGTGGAAGCGACTTACTTGTAAACGTAACTGCAATAGCGGTTAATCCTGTGGACTATAAAATTCGTCATCGTGTAAACCCAGAGGGCGGTATACCTAAAATATTAGGTTGGGACGCTGTAGGTGAAGTTGTTGAAGTGGGCAACGAGGTTGAGAACTTTAATATTGGCGATAAAGTGTATTATGCAGGAGACCTAACTCGAAGCGGTTCAAATGCTGAATTTCAATTAGTGGATGAACGCATTGTGGGTAAAGCGCCAAAAAGTTTGTCTGACAGTGAAGCAGCTGCCTTACCGCTCACCACAATAACGGCCTATGAGATGCTGTTCGACCACCTAGCTATCAAAAAGCAGTCTAACGCGAGTGACGAGGTTGTGTTAGTGGTTGGCGCTGCCGGTGGTGTAGGCTCAATCGCGTTACAGCTATTGAAATGTTTAACAGGAGCTACGGTAATTGCAACGGCGTCTAGAGAAAGCTCAAAAGAGTGGGTTACTTCATTGGGGGCCGACTACGTTATTGACCATAGCAAGCCAATGGCCGAGCAACTACGTGAACTCAATGTGGGTGAAATTACACATATTGCAAGCCTGAATAATACGGGCGCTTACATGGATGACTTTGTTGAAATGTTAAAGCCAAAGGGGCGCTTGGCGTTAATTGATGACCCTGAACATCTTGATGTATCGAAGCTTAAGCAAAAGAGTATTTCTTTACACTGGGAGTTTATGTTCACACGTTCTATGTTTGAAACAGACGACATGATTGAACAAAGCAACCTGCTTAACGAGGTATCTGCGCTTATAGACGAAGGTAAAATTAAAACCACAGTAGGAAAACATTTAGGAAAAATTAACGCTGCAAACCTCATTGAAGCGCATAAAACGTTAGAAGCAGGCACCGCTATTGGCAAGCTAGTGTTGGAAGGCTTTTAATATTTATCGATGATTAGAATTAGTTAAAATAATTCGATAGTTTCGAAAATGCCGCTTTGTAGCGGCATTTTTGTATGGCGCCTAGCGTAATATTAGTTCGTTTGAGTGCATAAGAATGGAGTTCATTTAAGAAATTAAAGTAGATAATTATCTACTGTTAGTCTAATTTTTACACAGGCGTGAAGTGTCGTCTTTCTTTATTACAGGGAAGAGGTAATGAAACTATGAATTCACTAAAGCACATTTTCGCCGCTTGCTTGTTGTTCACTTACCAAGAAATGGCAAATGCTGAAAGCTTCGAAGTTGTTGCAATTGAATATCCGCCTTTCACGACGATTACTGAACAGGCTGGCGGTATTGCTTTTGAGCTATTAGAAAATAGACAAGCAGCTAAAAACCTTGCGTTGAAACCCTTATTTTTACCGCCAGCCCGCGCTGCGCGATATTTACGAGAAAATGAGTGGTGCAGCACCTTCTATCCTCCGCCAGAAAATGACGATTTCATTAAGTATCAGCTGTCTGAAAAAAATGTGCATGTAGGTTTATTGCGTTTAAAGCAAACCGATGACTTTACGTGGACGTCACTGACGCAGCTTAAAGGACAGAGTGCAGCAATATTACGTACAAGTGTCGACTCAGAGTTTACACAGCGTTTTACTGATGCTGGAATTGAAGTAACGTTTGCCGAATCTCCCCAGGCGATTATCATAATGGTGCTGTTATCAAGAGTGGATTTTGGGTTAGCGGATTCATGGTCGTTCGAAAGGCTTGAATCTGAAAGCAAAGCCAAATTACAGTTTTCAAAAACATCACTTGTTGAGCTACCAGTTACGTTGTACGTGCACAACCGATGTGTTGACAGAATTAATATAGATGCGTAATAGGGGATTAGATTATTTCATATTTTCGGCGGCGTCTTGTTGCTCCAGCGCTTTTTTTGCTGCCTTCCACTGCTCTAGTTTTTCAAAATAGGCATCCCAAACACACGGGCAGCATGAGCCACCACCACAACAGTCATCTTTAAGCGGTTTCTCTGGCTCTTCTGGCAAGTTTGGCGCGTTTTCTACCACTTTTTATTCTCAGTATTCTTATTACTACTCGATATAGTAAATCTGTTGTTTTCGCTATTCAAATAAGCGATGTAAATCTTCTTCATACACTGTCATGTTTAGTGGTACAGATGTTCCTATTGCACTTTTTATCACGAATTCATACTATCAAATTTATCACCTCTTTATGGATATACATGTAAAAGGACATTAAATGAAAATATTATCTCTAATAGCTTTACTGATTCTTTCTAACGCGGTGTTTGCACAACAAATGGCAGTTACCGATACCGGCGAAACGGTTTTTCTGTTTAAAGACGGTACCTGGGCATACGAGTCGGAAAGCGACATTAATATGGTTATTGAAACCAATGACATGCCTTTTGAAAAAAATGACGATGCAACGTTTAAAGTCAAAAGTAAGGTGAATAACACCAGCGTGTTTATTAATCCGAAAGATTGGAAGTTTGCAAAATCAACGAATAATCCAGATGCAGAATACGAGTTTACCTATCAGCACGGTGATTTGTACGCAATGTCGATTACCGAAGAAATTCAAATTGAGCTAGAGCAACTTGCAGATCTTGCGTTATTAAACCTGCGAGCCTTTGCGCCAAATGCAAAAATTGTGAATCAAGAGTTCCGCACAGTAAATGGCGAGCGTGTTTTACACATGGAATTTCAAGGTACTGGCAACGGCATTAATTTTAGCTACGTTGGCTACTATTATTCCAACGAGATGGGCTCTACCCAGTTAGTTGTGTACACATCGACCAGCCTTGTTCCTAAATACCGAAGTGCTATTGAAGGTCTGCTTAATGGGTTAACTGCGAACAATGCCTAACGCACAAGATTTAAGGCTATTAACAAACGCTTGTAATAAACGCTCGTAATAAAAGTATTCAGCCACAAAAAAGCCCCTTTAAAGAGGGGCTTTTGCGTTTTCAGTCCACACCAAAATACGTTGTGTGCCAGTTAATTGAGATGGTCTGCACGATTATTAAATGATGGTGTGCTAAGCACTACTTTAAATGTCGCTGTTTTCAATTGCTCCGCTGTCTTTAGCCGCGCTTTTGGCAGTAGTAGACGGCTCAGCTACATTTACCGGCTTTGGCGTTACCTTATTTGGCGCAGCACTAAGTAGCTCACTATTGCCTGTCACCAAGTCTTCTAACGTGCCGTTTTCAGCATCAACTAAGCCAACTTCACGCAGCATAGCGTCAATTAATGGTGCGTTGGCACGGTAGCCAAGGGCTGCTTGTGTTACTTGATCGGCTAACCCTGCACCGGCTACTGCGTCACTGCGTGAACCAGCAACACCGCCATTTTGGCCATAGCCCTGTAGTATTTTAATGCCTTCAATGTTTTCAATAGGTTTAACGGCTTGCGCGACTAACTCTGGCAATACTTTCAGCATCGCAAGGGCTTTTTGTAGCTCAATTTGTTCGTTCTTCAGCGTATTTTCAGCTTCGTGTAGCGCCTGTTTACCTTGAGCTTCTACTGCCAATACTTTTTCGTCAGCATCTGCTTGCAGTATTTTTGCATTCGCAGACGCTTTTGCTTCTGTCAGTATGGCTGCAGCTGAATTTTCTGCCGCCTCTTTCTTCGCTTGCGCTTCAACGGTTATACCTACAGCTTCACGCTCAGCTTCTTTACGTGCATCAATAACTTCAATTTGTTTGCTACGTTCAGCTGCCGCGACAGACTTTGCTGTTAATACTGCTTCTTCTTTTTCTACTTTCTGTTTTTCAGCTTCTGCCGCTTTGGCTCTCGCTGCACTTTCTTCTTCTGACTTCACAGCTACCGCTATTTGCTTCACCTGCTCAGACACTTCAATTTCTTGTTGCTGACGAATACGCGCTTGCTCTAATGCTTGGCGCTTCGCAATTTCTTGGGTTTCAATTTCACGTGACTTTTCAATCTCAGCCGCTTCAATTGCTCGCTCTTTCGCAATTTGTGCTTCGCGCTCTTCACGTTCTTTCGTTTCGCGTTGTTTAGCAATCTCTGCTTTTTGTTCTTGTCGTTTAAACGCCAGCACTTGCTCTTGCGTTAATCGCGCTTCTTCTTCATCGCGTTTTACTTCAAGAGACTGTTTTTCTGCAGCGAGGTTACGCTGTTCAATAAGAATGCGGTTTTCTTGCTCGATGTCGTTTGTTTCTTTGCGCTTTTCTTCAATAATCTTTGCTAAACGAGCACGGCCTTCCGCGTCGAATGCATTATTTTCATTAAAGAATTGAAGGTCGGTTTGGTCGAAGCCTGTTAAGCTGACTGACTCTAGTTCTAAGCCATTCTTTTCTAGGTCATTAGCCACGCTTTGCTGTACTTTTTGAACAAAGTCGGCACGTTGCTCATGCATTTCCGTCATGGTCATTTCAGCAGCTACAGCACGAAGTACGTCAACAAACTTCGATTCCATTAACTTTTTCACTTCTTCGGCGCGAGTCGTGCGTGTACCAAGGGTTTGCGCTGCCATAGAAATGCCGTTAGCGTTTGGTGCAACGCGCAGATAAAAGTCGGCTTTTACATCTACACGCATTCTGTCTTTAGTGATAAGGGCATCTTTTTGAATCTTTTCAACTTCAATGCGAAGGGTATTCATGTTGACCGGAATAACTTCATGCACTACTGGCAGTACAAGTGCGCCGCCATCTTTAATCACTTTCTCACCACCTAATCCGGTTCGAACGAAGGCGGTTTCTTTGGTTGCCCTGGTATAAAGCTTCGCAAAAATAAGACCTATTACAAGAAGGCCTACAACAATGGCACCGGCAATAAAGAGTATCGACGGCAAGCTAGACGTTTGAATTGTATCCATACTTTTTCTCTTTTAATTAAAGGTAGCGGCTTGCTAACCAGCTGTGTTCATTTTTCTGCACTAAAATAACGCGCTCTCCTTGAGCAAAGCGTTCTTCATCTTCAAAAGGTTCAACTAATACAAAGTGGGGTTGGGCGTAGTTATCGGTAAATTTAGCTTCTGCTGGGTTGCCTCGCGACGCGCGGCCTATGGTAATTTCTGCTACCGAACCTACGAATTCGTCGGCGCTAACGGCGCTAGATTCTACCGACGGAATTATGCGCGCTATAAATACAACGGTTTTTGCGCTTAGCAATAAGCCGCCTACAAATGCTACAGGCACAGAAACAAATGGTGGGAGCGCAGTTGATATCACTGCGGTACTAAGCGAGTTAGCAATAAATCCAACAGCACCGAATGTGGTTAAAAAAACAACCAGCCACACTAAAAAAGGAACGCGGTTCAGGTTCATCCAGCTGGCTAATTCAGAGCTTAGAATACTACTAGAATCAATATCGCTAATTTCGTCGCCAATGCCAATTAATGAAACACCAAATAGCATGCCCGCAAGCTCCATTACCAATACAAGAAATACGGCACTTAGCGCGATACTAAACCAAAAGTTAGAGGGGGAAAGAAAGAGGTCTGTCATTTACACCGTCCATGATGAGTAACATTTTTATAACGTTATACCACAGACTAAAATTTAAAACAGTGAAAGCACTGGAACTTTAGTATATAAATGTAAATGAGCGTATTAGACTATTTAAAAGCGTGCTGGGTAAGCGTTACTTCATTTGGTGTGACTTTTAACACGCTGCCTTGGTCGTACCAATCGCCTAATACAATGCGTGATGCCGGTTTGCCATTAGCGGTTAAAGAATGAATGTTAGGTCTGTGAGTATGACCATGGATCATGCGCTGTACTCCCCATTTTTCCATTACTTTCACAACTTCCTCTGGCGTTACATCCATAATTTCAGGCTTTAAGTTTTGCTGGTTCGCTTTACTTTTTTCGCGCCCATTTTCTGCCACACGCTGTCGATACCAAAGCGGTAGTGCCAGCATAAGCCTTGGCCACCACCACCCACGAGACTTCTTACGGAATTTTTGATAAGCCACGTCTTTGGTACAAAGTTCGTCGCCATGAGTTAACAGTGTGGGTGTGCCGTATAAATCAATGACTTCTTGTTCATTAAGCAGCGTCATTCCCGCTTTTTTTAACCAGGTTTCGCGTATAGCGAAGTCGCGATTACCGTGAATAAAATAAACAGGGCAATGTGTGCTTACTTGTTTAAAAGCCTTTGCAATGGCGGTATTAAAGGGCGTTATATTGTCGTCGCCAATCCATACTTCGAATAAGTCACCTAACACATATAGTGCGTCTGCATTTATGGCGTCTTCATTTAAAAAGCGCATTAGGCAGTCGGTTATGTCTGGGCGTTCATCACTTAAATGAAGGTCGGCAATAAAATAGGTAAACGACATATAACGTATTAAACACTCGTAGTAGATTAAAAAGCCGCATCGAATGACGCGGCTTTACGCAGAATCAACGCAGACTTATGCAGAAACGGTTGCAGATTCAATGATTACAGGCTCAACCGGCACATCTTGGTGATAACCGTGATTGCCAGTTTTAACTGCTTTAATCTTTTCAACTACGTCCATGCCTTCAACTACCTTACCAAATGCGCAGTAGCCCCAACCATTCACGTTCTTAGCAGAGTGATTTAGGAAGTCGTTATTGTTTACGTTAATGAAAAACTGTGCTGTAGCAGAATGTGGGTCTTGGGTACGCGCCATAGCAATAGTGCCAGCTTCGTTTGCAACGCCGTTGTCAGCTTCGTTTTCAATAGGATCTTTAGTATCTTTCTGTTCCATGTCAGGAGTGAAGCCACCACCTTGGATCATAAAGTTGTTAATAACACGGTGAAAGATAGTATTATCGAAAAAACCGTCTTCTACATACGAGATAAAGTTAGCAACTGTTTTAGGCGCCTTGTCTTCAAATAGTTCAAGTTTGATGTCACCAAAGTTCGTTTTTAGTGTAACCATTGTGGTTTGTCCTGTGTAAATGTAAAAGTGTGAGCGTAATAGTATCGTAAAAACACCCGTTAATAGTAGTGCAAATGCGAGTTTAGCGATAAAAGCCTTCGTATTTGCAATACCATTTGAACAATGACGGTGCTACACTTTGCGACCCAAAAATACAGATACAGGAAACAGAAATATGCTACATCTTTACAACACCCGAACCCGTGAAAAAGCGAAGTTTGTTCCGCTTGAAGAAGGGAAAGTGGGTTTGTATGTGTGTGGTATCACTGTATACGACCTAAGCCATATGGGGCATGCACGCACGTATCTAAGCTTTGATGTGCTTGTACGTTACATGCGTCACCTGGGTTTAGAGGTAAAATACGTTCGCAATATCACCGATATTGACGACAAAATTATTGCTCGTGCTAATGAAAATGGCGAAAGCTTTGAAGCGTTAACAGCGCGCACTATTGGTATGATGCATGAAGACTTTGCTGCCATTAGCCTGCTTGAACCAGACGTAGAACCGACGGTTAGCGGGCATATGGATGAAATCATCGAGTTAATAGCGCGCTTAGTAGATAAAGGCTATGCCTATCAAGCAGCAAATGGCGATGTGTTATTCGACGTTAGCAAATACGACGACTACGGCAAGCTTAGCAAGCAAGATCTTGAACAATTGAAATCTGGTGCCCGCGTAGAAGTGGTTGCTGATAAAGACGACCCGTTGGACTTCGTATTATGGAAAACCACGAAGCCAGGTGAGCCAGCTTGGGCGTCACCTTGGGGAGAAGGCCGCCCGGGTTGGCACATTGAATGTTCAGCCATGAATCATAAGCATTTAGGCGCGCACTTCGATATTCACGGTGGTGGTTCTGATTTAACTTTCCCACACCATGAAAATGAAATTGCTCAGTCATGTTGCGCTTACGACACACCGTATGTAAATGTGTGGATGCACGCTGGAATGGTGCAGGTAAACGACGAGAAAATGTCGAAGTCGCTAGGTAACTTCTTTACGCTTCGCGACGTGCTAAAAGAACATGATTCAGAAACACTACGTTTCTTTTTAATGTCGGCACATTACCGCAGCCAGTTAAGCTACTCACAAGATAATATTACTCAGGCTAAAGCCGCGCTCGAACGTTTGTATACAGCACTTCGTGGTGTAACAGTCGATGAAAGCACTGACTTGTCACATGGTGGTTATTTGGCCCGTTTCGAATCAGCAATGAACGACGACTTAAACGTGCCTGAAGCATTTTCAGTGTTGTTTGATGTAGCTCGTGAGCTTAATCGTCAAAAAGACAATGCCGAAGAAGCGGGTAAGTTGGCCGCCGTACTTAAAGGTTTGGGTGCTATTTTAGGTATGTTGCAAAGCGACCCTGATGCTTACTTAAAAGGTGGCGAAGGTAACGATGATGAAGCGGCAGAAATTGAAGCGTTAATTAAACAGCGTAACGATGCACGTGCCGCAAAAGACTGGGCGGCAGCAGATGCTGCCAGAGACGCGCTTACTGCCAAAGGCGTAGTACTTGAAGACGGTCCTAACGGGACAACTTGGCGTAAAGCGTAAACCTTGATGTTACATAAATTAGAAAGCCCACGTTTGTGGGCTTTTTTTTGATTGTACAGTGCTAAAGATGTTAGCAAAGGTTGAAGGCCTAACCTTCAGGTCGGTCTGTTGGTATCGCAGACTCTTTTTTCAATAGCTCCGATTTCCAGCGCTGCTGTGAAACGTGGGCTTTTACCAGCTCAATACACTCGTTCACCACGTTTAATACTTCTTTATCTAGTGCGTCAGCCGAAGGAGTGTAATCGTGAAGCCCAACCGAAATAAAGTGATCGATACGATCTGAGTCTAAATCGTTAAGCAAGTTCACCAGCGATTTGGTAACAATGTCGGTTACCGATGCTTCAAGGGTGTTTTCAATCGTCTTTCCGATAACAGGCAGGTAATTCAATGTAGACACTTGCGCGTTTTCACGCACTGCCTTGCCCACACTTTTACGAACGTGCTCGCGAATAACCTCTCCGTGCTCGTCACTATTTAATGACTGACCTAAGTGATTAATCACGCCCGCAAGCCACTGTGTAATTACTGGGCGTCTGGGTGCTAATACCTGCTCATTAATATCGTCTAGTAACGGCGAGCCTGCCGAAATGTCTTTCTGCGCATCGCTTAATACTTTTACTACAATTCTATCGCTTAGTTCTTCAACAAAAACGTCGGCGTAAAAAGCAAAGAATCGAAATATGGCGGTTTCATTCAAATTGATAATCTTGTATTTGTGCAAACGGTGCAAAATAGACAGTATACGTAAAAAGCGAAATAGCCTTGTTGGACCTGTTGGTATTAGCCCAACAATGTCGTACCAATGAAGGAAGGGAAAAAAGTACCATCTAAGATGCTCTTTTCTTACTACCGCTACAATCCAGCGAAAGCAAAATTCAGTGAAGAAAATACCAATAAAGACGAGGTCGACCAGAAGAAAGTTATTGTGAACAGGGTCATAGGTGTCGATAAGAGCAGGGAAGTGGGCATCCAGCTGCCCATAGATAAAATCAGTTGCGTACAGCGAATCGAAAATTAGCCATGCAAGGTTTATAAACAACACACCCAGCATAACCAAATCTAGCACAAGCCACGGTGTTTCGTGGCTGTTGCGCAAGTTCTCTCGATTCACTCTTAGCATATCCGTATCCCAATTAGTCGATAACTTGTACGCCAGTCTTGATGCGTTTAACCCGACTCGCTAAGTCGCGTTACGTCAACATAAAGCTTAAGTTTTTGACCCGGCTGTAGGTAGCGTTTTGTGTTTAACGCATTCCATTTGCTGATGTCGCTTACCTTCACGTTAAACTTGCTGGCAATTCTAGACAATGAATCGCCGTTTCTAACGGTATAGGTTAAACGCTTGGTCACGCCGGCATCAGATTTACCTTCTTGCCATATTACCAAGGTTTTACCTAGGCGTAAGGTATCGCCCGGTGCCATGCCGTTCCATTTTGCCAACTGCTTAGTATTTACCTTATATTTACGCGCAATATCCCAAAGCGTATCACCTGACTGCACAGTGTGGCGTATTTTCTGTTTCGACGAGCGATTGCTTTGTAGGCTTGCAAGGCGCTGCTCTTGTGATAAAGAGTAGCTGTTCAATTCTTGCAATGCCACTGGCACCATAATGGCCTGGCCAACGCGTATCATCGAGCCATCTAATTCATTTACCTGCTTAATCACTTTAACGGTGGTGTGATATTGCTGTGCAATTTTACTAAGGCTGTCACCAGACTTAACGGTATGACGCACCCAATTTAAGCGCTCTTTTTTGTCGATATTTGCCAGCGCACTAGCGAACGAATCCGCTTTATCAATTGGAAGTACGAGTCGGTGTGGACCGTCGGGCGATGTTGCCCAGCGATTAAAACCAGGGTTTAGGCCGTGCAGTTCTTTTAAACTTATGCCTGCAAGGTCGGCAGCAAACGCAAGATCTACCTGAGAGCCAGTGTCTACCACATCAATAACCGGCACGTTTTCCACTTCAGGCCACTTGAATGCGTACTCATCTTTATGCTTTAGAATGTCAGCCAGTGCCAAAAGTTTAGGCACATAAGCACGTGTTTCTTTTGGTAAATTTAAACTGAAGAAGTCGGTTGGTTTACCAGCGCGCTTGTTAGCCTTTATAGCGCGCATCACTCGTCCTTCGCCGCTGTTATACGCTGCTAATGCGTGAAGCCAGTTACCGTCGAACATTTTATTAAGGTAAGTCAGGTAATCTAACGCACCTTGTGTTGAGGCAATAACGTCACGGCGTCCGTCATACCACCATGTCTGATCCATACCAAAGCGTTTACCCGTGCCCGGAATAAACTGCCACATACCTGCGGCGCGACCATGCGAATATGCAAACGGATCGAAGGCGCTTTCTACAATAGGTAACAGCACTAATTCCATCGGCATATCGCGTTTTTCAATTTCTTCAGCGATATAAAAGAGGAAAGGTTTCGCGCGTTTTACAACGCGAGACATGTATTCAGGGTGTTTTAAATACCATCTACGCTGTGTGTTTACGCGATCAACGTCTGGAATGTCTAGCTGGAATTTTGCGCTTGCACGTTCCCATACATCGGTTATCACGATTTCTGGTTGTGCTTCTGGCGCATCTACACCTTGTGCAGTTTCTTCTAGCAGGTCGTCATTAGGGTGAACAACTTCAATTACCCCATCGCGTGCTAGCTTACAATCGGCGATAGCCTCTTCGCTTTCATGAAGTTCAGAGCAAGCTTGTAACGCTGGTGGCTCATTATCTACTGTGCCTGTTAATCGTGCATCGGTGTTGTTGGTATCAGTTAATTGACAACCTGAAAGGCCTATCGCCAACAGCAAAGGCGATAGCGGAAAAAACTTCAACTGCATTTATGAAGAAACCTCGTAAAGCACTGCAAACCCGTCATTTTACGTGAAGTAGCCTGCTTTTGCATCAAAACTCATCTTTCCAGCGACGAACAGCAGCAAATACTGCTATGTCATCATTTAATGATTGTTCACTGAATGCTTCGGCAGAGGTTTTAACAGAAAGTTCATGTGAACGTAAAAAGGGGTTAATTGCTTTTTGTTGGCCTAGCGTGGTGGGCAGCGTTGGTTCGTCAGCCGCGCGCTTGGTATCAACCCAGTCACTATATTGCTGTAAAGCGGCATTGTTTGGCTCTACCGCGAGTGCAAAGTTTACGTTGGCCCTTGTATATTCATGGGTGCAATAAATTTGCGTGTCTTCGGGCAGTCGCTTCAGCTTGTTTAGCGAATGATGCATTTGCTCAGGTGAGCCTTCAAATAGTCGCCCACAACCAGCAGAAAATAGAGTATCACCACAAAACACTAAGCCATGGCCTAAAAAAGCGATGTGATCAAGCGTGTGACCTGGTACTTCCATTACGTGTAGCGACATTGATAGCAGCGGCAGCGCTACCGCATCGCCTTGCGATACCGACTTGGTAATGCCGCGAATATGCCCGCCGCGTGGACCAATTATGGGTAAATCGGGAAGTGCTGATGCTAGCTTCGCAATACCGCCAGTGTGATCTCTGTGGTGATGAGTGATAAGCACCGCTGAAAGGCTTAAGTTGTTTTTCTTTAAATAAGCAAGCACTGGCTCGGCGTCGCCAGGGTCAACAACTACGGCATGCTTTTCGTTATGTACACACCAAATGTAATTGTCGGTAAACGCCGGAATAGGGTAGATAGACACACCAGAAGGTAAGGTATTCGCTGCCATGTTTTGCCTGCTTGTGTAGGTGAAATTATGCGTTACTATAGGAGCTTGTTACTAACAGAGCAACCAAAGAGCGTGCTTCAGTGATAATGAAATCGGCGTTTAAAGCAAAGCCTCTACGTTACCCTGAAAGCTGGGGCGACTTTCCAGCAGGTGAGCATATACAACACGCTATATCGGAGGTGTGTAACGATTTTGCTGAACGCATTTTTGGTTATCACTTTGCCAAAATTGGTGCGCTTAGTTCCTGCATTTCACTAAATAATAGCCCAATAAGGCATCACATAAACTACACACCGCAGTTACTTACTCAATCACACCAGCAACCTCTTAATAAAAAAGACAGTGAAAGTTATGTAGTGGGTCATTCTCATTGCCTACCGTTTTCTGAAAACAGCATCGACGGCTTTGTACTGGCAAACGAGCTTGATTTTGCTCAAGATCCACATGAAATACTGCGCGAAGTTGACCGTGTAATAACACAGAACGGGTACGTTATTATCAGTGGTTTTAACCCGCTTAGCTTAGCCGGTATTGCTAAATATTTGCCGGTAAAACGAGACAACGTGCTGCACGATGCTCGCTTTTTTACCAGCTACAGAATTAAAGACTGGCTGCAGCTTTTGGGTTTTGAAATTGTTGAGCAACGACAAGTTCTGTTTTCAACGTTGTTTTTTCAGCAAAAGTGGAAAGGTGCAGCAAAGCTTCAACATTACTTATCTTCCTATTTGCCATGGTGTAGTGCGGTTTACGTCATTCTAGCTAAAAAGCGCGTTATTCCTATGACCGCCATTAAGCCGAAAAAGAAGTTAAAACCTCAGTTTTCTGCTGTAGGTGCAAGTGCTAGAGCGTCGTCAGCCAGCAGGCTAGCAAGCAAATAAAGTGCTGGCGGGAAAGTAAGATTTTATTGAAGTAATAAAGCGCTAATGAAGTAACGAACTTTGTTTTTGGCGCTTAAACAAAAAAGCCATGAAAGGGCTGAATAGCGCCTGTTGATGGCTTTCTAGTTTAGGGTAGGTTTGAGCCCAGGTTTATACCTGGTTCACGCGTTATTTAACGCGCATACCTGGTTTTGCACCTTCGTGTGGCTCAAGGATATACAGCTCATCGCCACCAGGTCCCGCAGCTAATACCATGCCTTCACTCATGCCAAAGCGCATTTTACGCGGGGCAAGGTTAGCCACCATTACCGTGTGCTTACCAATAAGTGCTTCTGGAGCGTAGGCCGATTTAATGCCTGCAAATACCTGTTTGGTTTCGCCACCTAAATCCAGTTCTAAACGAAGCAGTTTGTCAGCTTTCTCAACGTGTTCCGCTTTGGCGATGCGTGCAATACGCAAGTCTACCTTAGCGAACTCATCAAACGAGATAGTGTCGCTAATCGGATCTTTAGCTAGTGGGCTGTCAGGGTCGATAGCCGGAGCTGCTGGCGCTAGGCTTTCTTTTGAATCTTCAACCATGGCGTCAATTTTCTCCATTTCTACACGTTGCATCATAGGTTTAAACTTGTTGATAGCGTGGCCTGTTAATAGGGTTTGCAGTGAATTCCAGTCGAACTTGTCGTTTAAGAATTCTTCTGCTTTTTCTGCAAGCACTGGTAGCACAGGCTTTAAGTAAATAACCAACAAACGGAACATGTTGATACCCAGCGAGCATACGTCGTGTGTAAACTGCTGCTTAGTCTCGTCTTTAATGGTTACCCAAGGTGCGTTGTTGTCGATAAACTGGTTTGCTTTATCAGCCAAAGCCATAATTTCACGCACGGCTTGGTGGTATTTACGCTTTTCAAACAGTGCAGCAATGCTTTCAGATGCGCTTTGGAACTCAGCAATAAGCTCTGGCTCAATCACGTTGTCAGACAATTTGCCATCGAAACGCTTAGTGATGAAGCTTGCACAGCGGCTAGCAATATTTACCACTTTACCTACTAGGTCTGAATTCACTTTTTGCGCGAAGTCAGTAAAGTTTAGGTCGATGTCAGTTACGCCATCGCCAAGCTTAGACGCAAAGTAATAACGCAGATATTCTGGGTTCAGGTGGTCTAGGTAAGTACGGCCTTTAATAAACGTGCCGCGCGACTTCGACATTTTTGCGCCATTTACCGTCACAAAGCCGTGAATGTTCACGCCAGTAGGCTTGCGGTAACCCGCACCTTCTAGCATGGCAGGCCAAAATAGACAGTGGAAGTAGGTAATGTCTTTACCAATGAAGTGGTATAGCTCTGCGTCTGAGTCGGCTTTCCAGAAGTCGTCAAACTCAAGGTTGTTTTGGTCGCAGAAGTTTTTGAAACTTGCCATGTAGCCAACCGGTGCATCTACCCACACGTAGAAGAACTTGTTTGGCGCACCTGGAATTTCAAAACCAAAATACGGCGCATCACGGCTGATATCCCACTGTTGAAGACCTTCGGTAAACCACTCTTGTAGCTTATTAGCCATTTCTTCTTGAAGGGCACCAGAGCGGATCCATTCTTTCAGCATGCCTTCAAATTTTGGCAAGTCGAAGAAGAAGTGCTCAGATTCACGTAATACAGGTGTAGCACCAGAAACAACACTGCGAGGGTTCTTAACCTCTGTTGGGCTGTATGTTGCGCCACATACGTCACAGCTGTCGCCGTTTTGATCTTCTGCGCCACAGCTTGGGCACGTACCCTTTACAAAACGATCCGGCAGGAACATTTCTTTTTCAGGGTCGAATAACTGGTTAATAGTGCGCTTGCTTATGTAACCTGCATTGTCTAAACGCGTGTAAATTTCTTCACACAACGCCTTGTTTTCTGGAGAATGGGTAACATAGTAGTTGTCGTAATCAACGTGGAAATCAACAAGGTCTTGGTGATGTTCAGCACGCGTCCTTGCCACCATTTCTTCTGGAGAAATACCAAGCTCTTGGGCTTTAAGCATTACCGGCGTACCGTGTGCATCGTCGGCACAAACACTGTAACATTCGTTTCCGCGAAGGCGCTGAAAACGAGTCCAGATGTCGGTTTGAATGTGTTCTAGCAAGTGGCCTAAATGAATAGAGCCATTTGCGTATGGCAACGCACTGGTTACCAGAATTCGGCGTTTTTCTGACATAATGACGTTATTGATTCTTTGCGTTTCAAAATGGCTGCAAATACTAGCGGAAAACCGCGTTTTTTGCATTACGTAATTCACACAAATCTAAACCTAGTAAGGCATTTTATGTTCTTTTCTCGCAAAGCCTCGCCTTTAACACAAAAAGTTGCTGCTATTTTGGCCAAGTACTTTTCATTAGACGCCGAAGATACCTTACCTTGGTGTACGTTCAGTGAGCCTGAGAATGAGAGCGCAGGGGTTACGGTAACGCTGCCATTTTGTATTGCCACACAGTTAGAAACGCTAAAACATGAAGTGATAAAACAGCTAAAAGGGTTTGATGAAACGCAACTTATATTCAAAACAAGCGTGGATAGTGGTGAAACAGAGGTAGCGCCAGTTACTAACGTGAAAAACATTATTGCGGTAGCGTCGGGCAAAGGTGGGGTAGGTAAGTCTACAACCACGGTAAACCTAGCCTTTGCGCTTATGCAAGAGGGCGCCAAAGTAGGTATTTTAGATGCCGATATTTATGGCCCGTCTATCCCCATTATGCTGGGTAACACCGATGCTCATCCATCGAGTGAAGACAACAAGCATATGCAGCCACTTGAAGCACACGGCATGGTCGCAAACTCCATTGGCTACTTGGTGTCGCAGGAAGATGCGGCGGTATGGCGCGGGCCAATGGCCAGCAGAGCGTTAAAGCAGTTATTAGATGAAACGCTGTGGCCGGTGCTGGACTACTTGATTGTAGATATGCCGCCTGGGACTGGCGATATTCAGCTTACCATGGCGCAGCAGGTGCCGTTAACGGCGTCAATTGTGGTTACCACGCCGCAAGACTTAGCGCTTGCCGATGCCCAAAAAGGTATTAGCATGTTTGAAAAAGTGAACGTGCCTGTATTGGGACTAGTTGAAAACATGAGTTACTACCAATGCCGAGCCTGCGGCACCAAAGACTATGTGTTCTCAAAAGATGGCGGCGAAGCATTAGCCGAGCGCCACGGTTTACCGCTTTTAGGGCAGTTGCCTTTAGATATTCATATTCGTGAGCATGGCGATGCCGGAACCCCATTACTTGTAGCCACGCCTGATAGCCCTTTAAGTGAAAGTTATAGAGAAGCAGCACGTGCGTTATCAATGCAACTAGCGCTAACAGTGCCGCCTAGAGAGTCTGGCGTGAAACATATTAAAGGCGACCCTATTGGTATTGTTGGAAAATAAATTGGCAATTATTTAATAAAAACCCATTAAATCCTTAAGCCGTACAGTTGATTGGCGCAGGCGACATACGCATAATAGCCGCCTAATTTAAAGAGGAATACACCATGCGTTTGTGCGACCGCGACATTTACCAATATCTACAAGACGGGAAAATTAAAATTGACCCATCGCCAAGCTACGATCAAATCAGCGGCGTGACAGTAGATATTCGCCTTGGTAATAAATTTCGCGTATTTGAAGACCATCAAGCGCCATTTATTGACTTAAGCGGCCCAAAAGCCCAGGTTCAAGAAGCGCTTGATCAAGTAATGAGCGATGAAATTGAACTTGAAGAAGGCAAAGCGTTCTTTTTACACCCAGGCGAACTTGCATTAGCAATTACTCATGAGTCGGTAACATTGCCAGATAACATTGTTGGTTGGTTAGACGGTCGCTCGTCTTTAGCGCGTTTGGGGTTAATGGTGCACGTAACGGCGCACCGAATTGATCCAGGTTGGTCAGGCAATATCGTGCTTGAATTCTACAATAGCGGAAAACTACCTTTAGCGCTTCGCCCGAAAATGAAAATTGGTGCGTTAAGCTTTGAAGTGCTGTCTGCACCTGCCGAAAAGCCCTATAACGCGCGCTTAGACGCTAAATATAAAGGGCAAGCTGGCGCAGTAGCAAGTCGTATTTCGTCAGACGACGAAAGCAAATAAAAAATAGGTAACTGACAGCTAATGCCAAAAACTCCGCCAACTGCTTCAGCCCCTCACAATACGGCAGGTAACAAAGCGACCAGCAAAAACCTCATTATATTGCTGGCGCTTATAGTAAGTGTGCTTAGTGGGGCAGGGTTGTGGTTTGCAGGTCAGCCTAGCGATATTTTTCTTACAGCGGCCATTACACTATTCGTTGCTGTTTTATGGGTAACAGAGGCTCTGCCCATTCCTGCTACATCAATGCTGCCTTTTGCGCTATTCCCGCTGTTTGGCGTGCTGTCGCACAGCCAAGCTGCGTCTTCTCTTGGTAGCCACGTAATCATTTTATTAATGGCTGCTTTTATGCTCTCAAAGGGACTAGAGCGCGCCAATTTACACAAACGTTTTGCTATCTATATGCTGCGTATTACCGGCAGTGGTAGCGCCCTAAAGTTAATCCTTGGTTTTATGCTTACCACTGCAGTACTAAGTATGTGGATTAGCAACACCGCCACCATATTAATGATGCTACCTATGGCCATTGCCATTATTAACGCAGTAGACAACCCTCGTTTCGGCATAGCGCTTATTTTGGGCATTGCCTATTCAGCCAGTTTAGGTGGTGTTGGCACGCCTATTGGCACACCACCGAATATTATTTTCATGAGTGTGTATGAAGAAACCTTAGGCAGTGAATACAGTTTTATAGAGTGGATGAAAACCGGTGTGCCTATTGTAATTCTGGGCGTGCCCATTATGGCGCTGTGGTTGGCGCGAGGGCTTAAACAGGTGGGCACAATTAACCTACCTGAGCCAGGCACATGGACTACCGCTGAAAAACGTGTGTTGATGATATTCGGCACTGTTGCCATGGCGTGGGTATTTCGCCCATTTTGGACCGCATGGATTGGTGTAAGCACCATAAGTGATAGCACTATTGCAGTAGCTGGCGTTGCCGCTATGTTTTTAACGAACAGCGGTAACGATAACGGCCAAACAGACGCCAAAGGCTATAGGGATAAACTGCTAGACTGGAAAACAGCCAACGATATTCCGTGGGGCATGTTGTTATTGTTTGCAGGTGGTATTTGTATTGCCAAGGCGTTTAGCGCCTCGGGCTTAAGCGTGTTAATGGGCACATGGTTAACGGGTTTGTCGACATTGCCGGTGTTACTTTTGGTGCTTGGTATTTGTTTGTTCGTGACGTTTTTAACCGAAATTACGTCTAATACCGCTACCTCTACTCTGCTGATGCCAATCTTGGCTGCTGCAGGTTTAGCCGTTGGTGTAGACCCCAAATTACTTATGATTCCAGCGGCAATTAGCGCTAGTTGCGCGTTTATGCTGCCCGTTGCAACCGCACCAAATGCCATTGCGTATTCTACAGACAAGTTTGATATTAAAACTATGGCGCGCGAGGGCATAGTGCTGAACGTACTGGTAGCAATGGTGGTTACGGGTGTGTGTTATCTAACGCTTGCGTGAAACTGGTTAGCAATTAGGCGCTTAACGGCGCTATTTGTTAAATGTCGTTGCAATGTGAATAAATATGAGTACTATAACTCGCTCTTTCGGTCGGTGTGTAGCGCAGCCTGGTAGCGCACTGTCATGGGGTGTCAGGGGTCGGAGGTTCAAATCCTCTCACACCGACCAACTTCTCTGCTTGATACTCCTACACTCAAACAATTACCTCTGAGTTCGTAACGTTTCCTCACAATTAAACCTCTAGCTGTAACTTAATTTTGTGATATAACGTCCCAAGAACATTGTTGTTTTACTTCCTCACTGGAGCTTGTAAATGGAATTAGAAACGTTACTAGACTACGTGTTTTCGTACCAAATCATTCTTCTTGTGCTGATTGTTATCGGCCTAAAATCTTCCATCAAATTTGTACCTCAGAACCGTGCGTATATTATCGAGCGCTTCGGTAAGTACAACACTACTCTTGAAGCTGGCTTAAACTTCATTGTGCCGTTTATCGATACGGTGTCTGCCGACCGCTCTTTGAAAGAACAAGCGGGTGATGTGCCTGAGCAATCCGCTATTACTAAAGACAACATTACGCTTTCTGTTGATGGTGTGCTGTATTTCAAGGTAGTAGACCCTTACAAAGCTACCTACGGTGTAGAAGACTACGTGTTTGCCGTAACTCAGTTAGCACAAACCACTATGCGTTCTGAACTAGGTAAAATGGAACTAGATAAAACCTTTGAAGAGCGTGACTTATTAAACACGAATATTGTGTCGGCACTTAATGAGGCTGCTGCGCCATGGGGTGTGCAGGTTTTGCGTTATGAACTGAAAGACATAAACCCGCCAAACTCAGTGCTAGATGCGATGGAACAGCAAATGAAAGCTGAGCGTTTAAAGCGTGCCCAAATTCTTGAATCGGAAGGCGACAGGCAAGCTGCTATTAACCGTGCTGAAGGTGATAAGCAAGCCATCGTACTTGCCGCTGAAGCAGACAGAGAACAGCAAATATTAAAAGCTGACGGTGAAGCGCAAGCCATTATTCGTGTAGCTAAAGCCGATGCAGAAGCTATTGAAACCGTTGGTAGGGCAGCTGCCACAGAAGAAGGCCAAAAAGCGGTGCAGTTAGATTTAGCGAAAGGCGCTATTTTGGCAAAAGAGAAAATAGCGAAAGAATCGTCTGTGGTGTTATTACCAGATGGCAGCACTGAAATTGGTAGTGTAGTGGCGCAGGCAATGACTATTGCCAATACCATTGGTAAGAAGGCGTAGCTATGGACAATATGCTAACTAATCTTCCACATTTTCTACTTGGCTTAGGCTTACTGTTTCTTATTCTTGAAGTAGTAATGGGCTTTACTACCATTTTGTTATTAACCCTTGGCGTTTCGATGATGATTGCATCGGGCTTGATGTACCTTGGTATTATTGACGAGTCTCTGTTGTCAGCATTTGTGGTTATTGCGGTACTAGACGCTGTGCTAACCCTTATCGTATGGCGTCCGCTTAAAATGCTTCAGCAAGACCGTGCGCCAAAAGAAGTGAAGTCTGACTGGATTGGTACTACGTTTGATGTTGAGTCGGATATCAGCCCAGAGCAGCCAGGAACAGCGCGTTTTTCAGGTGTAGCGTGGAAGGTGAAATCAAACGCTAATATCGCACAAGGGGCCACGGTTGAAGTGGTGCGTGTAGAAGTAGGGGTTTTACACGTAAAGCCAGTGCAATAGCCCCAATGTTCAAAGCAAAAGCGTTAAAGGAAATAAAGATAAAATAAAAAGCACCATTACGGTGCTTTTTTTACGCCTATACATGTGCTTCCGGAATGCGGGGCGTAGGCTTTCATGGCCGCCCTAATAACATCATAAGGTTCCCGTTCCAATAACTTTGCGTTTATTAATGTTGGGGAGATACAGGTTGCTATTAACCGCTTGTTACTTACCACTCACCATAGGCAATGTGATAGTCACTGACGTTCCTTCACCAGGCGCTGATGCTAGGTCAATGGTGCCGTTCAATTTTTGCGTTACCAAATTATAAAGTATGTTCATACCTAGCCCCGTGCCGCCTTTATCTCTTGCGGTGGTGTAAAATGGCTCAAAGACCTTCTTGTGTAAACTATCAGGAATACCTTTTCCGTTGTCAGTAACGTTAAGTTCAATCATATCGTTTTGCTTTACACACTTTACGCTAACTTTGTTTACTTCGTTGTTCGTATCCGAGAAAGCATGGCGCTGCGCATTAGATATTAGGTTTGTTAACAGTTGCGCCACAATACCTGGGCAAGCGGTTATGGTGATATCCGGCGCAACGTCGATATCTAGCGCAATCTGCTCTTTTTTCAGCATGGGTTTTAACGGGTTACATACACTGTGGATATATTCATCTAACACAAACTCTTCTATCTCAAGCGATGTTTGGTCGGCCGACGTGCGTTTAAAGTCTTGTACTAACTTTGCGGCACGCAACAAATTCGATTCAGCCAGATTAAGTCCTTCAGTACACACTTCATTGAATTCTTTGAATCCATCTTCCGATAGCTCTTCGTTCTCAAAGTCTTGATAAATGGTCTGTAACTCTTCTTTACAGCTGCTGACCGATGTTAATGCGATTCCCAGAGGTGTATTGACCTCGTGTGCTATACCTGCCACCAAGTTACCAAGCGCCGCCATTTTCTCTGACTCAACTAGCTTTTCCTGTGCGCCTTCCAACGTTTTAAGTGTTGCTTCAAGTTCGGCGGTACGCTCAAGCACTTTTTGCTCTAGCGTATGATTAGCTTCAACTAACTGTGCCTCATAGTCAGACCTTTCTTTTGCACTGACTGCACGCCCGTAAAGGTCGGCCAGCGTTGCCGCAAAAACGATTTCATCATCGTGCCATGTTCGGCCCTCGCCTTGGTGTTCACAGCAAATAATGCCAATCATTTTGCCTCTATGCCTTATTGGAACATCAAGCATAGAGCTGATATTTAATGGCGATAAGTAAACCTCTGCAAACTCAATAGTGGCAGGGTGAGTAAGGGCATCATGTGCCGCAATACTTCTCTCAGCGTCTAGTGCCGCAAAGTATTGTGGAAAGTCTGTTCTGCTTAGCACTAGGCTTTCATCATCAAGGTTGTTGCCTTTGTCGATTAAAAGCTTGCAGCGAATCGAAGACTGGGTGTCGTCGTACAACCAAATACCAGCACGTGTAATGTTTAAACCTTTACACACCGAGTTAATAATAAGCTCGGTAGCCACCGATAATTCACCGTTATCGATGTCAGGGCTTTGTCCAACGCTAAGTAATATAAGTTCAAGTGCTTCTTTCATTAATCTTCGTCCGGTGCTTGGGCGCGAATGTCTTGAATTTTATCGAAGTGTTCTAACATTACATGAGCAATGATGGGGTCGAATTGTGTACCGGCATTTTCCTGCAAATACGCTTTTACCTCTTCTTCACTCCATGCGGGTTTGTAACACCGTTTGGAAAGTAAGGCATCAACCACATCAACAATGGCCATAATTCTGCCCTCTACAGGGATATCATCACCTTTTAATCCTTCTGGATAACCCTTACCATCCCAGCGTTCATGGTGCGTTTTAGCTATAACAGCGCCCATTTTCGCCACAATGCGATTTGAGTCAGCCAGCAGTTCGTAGCCTTTTTGCGCGTGGGTTTTCATTATTTCCCATTCTTCAGGATCTAACTTGCCAGGCTTATGTAAAATCGTTTCGGGGATACTTATTTTTCCAACATCATGCAGCGCTGCCGCGTAGCGAATCGTCTCAATAAATTCCTCTGTCATATGCAGTTTTTCTGCTAAAAACTCAGTCATAAGGATAACGCGTTTTACGTGACCGCCGGTTTCTTTACTGCGCATTTCTATGGCGTCGCTTAACACCATAATTAACTCTTTCTGCGTTTCTTGGATATCTTCTTTCTGTGTTAAGTTCTGAAAAATAACCGAAACGTTCGATGCAAACATTTCCAGTGTTTTGCGTTTAACTACATCTAGGGGTTCGTTCAATTTAATATATAAGATGTTATGACCATCCTTGCCAGAGGGGTAATAACCAATGAACAACTCGTCCGACTGATAGTGCATTTTTGTCTCAAGCACTTTCTTTACGTCAGCCTCTATGTCGGGTGGTATCTCTTGCGAAATACCTGGCTGAAACAGACCAACTAAGTCCCCGCTAGCACCTAAAACGGTCATTTTCGTGTGGCCATAAAGGTCAGTGTGCTGCGTTGAAAGATAAAGCACAGAATTGTTCAGGTTTAGCAATGTTAGCGTTTGCTTTAAAACTGCAGAGCCAAACTGCGCAAGAGACTGACTTTCTAACACAGAAGAAGACGATTTTAATACCTCTTCCATACCGCGTTTACCAGCCTCTATGGTTTTGATATCGCGATACGAACGAATAGAAGAATACACACATGACTTGAGCTTTAGGGAAGATAACTCGGTTTTGGCTTTGTAGTCGTTGATATCATATTGTTTTATGACATCCTCTTCAGGTGCCTGCCCGGGCTGTCCCGTTCTTAATATCAATCGCGTACTGTAATTCTTTTGCGTATTTCTTACTTCGTCAATTAAACGCAGGCCCGCATCGTCGGTTTCCATGACCACGTCAACAAATGCAAGGGCTATGTCTCTGTGTTCTTCGAAAAGCGCAATGCCTTCTTTTGCACTATGTGCAGATAAGAATTCGAGGCCGCGATTTTCGAAGGTGAATTTACGTAAGGTAAGTTTGGTAACCTCGTGTACATCGGTTTCGTCATCAATAATGGCCACCTTCCATGGTTTTAGCTTTACGGTGTTAGACTTGCTTGAAGATTTTTTAAATATGGCCATACAACTTGTTGTTTTTGATCTGTGTGTAATAAACGTAATTCACAAATAACGATCCCGCAAATAAAGGAGTCGTGAATTTATACGAAATGCTAATGAGGCGAGTTGGAAATACTGCTCAGCGTATACAGATCTTGAAATAGATATATATCAGAAAAATCAATCCGTTTTGGAAGCTCCACACATTGCAACGCAACACACTGCTGTTTACTCTACGTTAACATTTCGATTTACGTTAACGAGCAATCAAACTATGAACTTTGCAGAATTTGCTGCGTCACGCAAAAGCGTGCGCGGGTTTACAAAGCAACCAGTTACCAAAGAAACCATAGACGCCATCATTAACGCCGCTAAATGGGCACCATCTTCTTACAATACGCAAACGTGGAAAGTTCACGTCGTTACTGGTGATGTGCTAGACAATATTCGCAAGGGAAACACCGAGAACACCTTGGCAGGTAAGCCACACGTTCGCGACTTTCCATACAAAGAGGACTATGAAGGTATTCATCGCCAGCGCCAAATCGATGTGGCGGTTCAACTGTTTGAAGTAATGGGAATTACGCGGGAAGATAAAGAAAAGCGAATGGATTGGATGATGCGAGGTTTTCGTCAGTTCGACGCGCCTGTTTCGCTTGTATTAACCTATGATAAATCGTTAGAACCTGCTGGAATTACGCAGTTTGGTTTGGGGGCGCTTGCCTATGGTATTGTGCTGGCAGCCTGGGATCTTGGGCTTGGCTGTGTAATAAACGGGCAGGGTATAATGCAGTCTGAAGTGGTGCACAAATGCGCCAACATACCTGATAATGAAGCCATCATGATTTGTATTGCGTTGGGGTACCCGGACTCAGATTTCCCAGCAAACGACGTGCGCTCAACACGGGCTGATAACGCCGAGTTTGTTACCTATCATGGCTTTTAATAGGTAAGTTCCGTTTGACTGGGTGTGTGCGAAGAAATAAGTGCCTCAATATCTTTTCGAGGCACAGGCTTACTCCAATGATAACCTTGACCTATATCGCATTCCATCGTAACCAGTTTTTGAAGTTGCGTAGCATCTTCAATGCCCTCAGCAACGGTTTTCATACCAATACTTTTAGCAATGTTGATAATGGCTGATACCAACGGCTCACCATCTTCATCGCTGTTGTTACCGCTATGAAGTTTTTCAATAAAAACACGATCTATTTTTAATTTCTCGGCTTTAAATTTTTGCAAGTAACTTAGGTTTGAATAGCCTGTACCAAAGTCGTCTATGGCAAAACGTACGCCTAAGTTTCTAATTGCCTCTAGCTGTTTTGAAATTCCTCGAGCAGATTCGGCGATAATGCTTTCGGTTAGCTCTAGCTCAAGATATTGCGGGTCTACTCCAGATTTTTCCAGTGCGTTAGCCACAGCGTGGGGCAGCGAGCCGTCTTTGAATTGGGCAAACGATAAATTAACCGCAATACTTATTTTAGGCATGCCTCGTCGCTGTAATTTAGCACAGAATAAACAAGCTTCTTCCAGTACCCATTCACCTAATTGCGTTATTAAACCACTGCTCTCGGCTAATGGTATGAATTTGTCGGGTAGTATCATGCCTCCATCTTTCTGAGGCCAGCGCAATAAAGCTTCGAGTGCACAGATAGCACCTGTCTTTAGGTCGATGAGGGGTTGGTAATATACTTCAAACTCATGGTTCTGTACTGCAGGGCGAAGCTTTTGAATTAAGGTAAACTTTTCGTCGCTCTCAACATCAAATGAGGCGTTGTAATACGTGTAGCCGTTTCTTCCGCTTCTTTTCGCTTCATACATCGCAACGTCTGCTTTGCGACAAAGTTGTTTGAATTGATTGCCGTCTTGAGGTGCTCGGGCAATGCCGATGGAACAAGAAACCACAATTTTAGTTTGCAATAACTCAAACTCGGTGGAGCACCACGAAATAATGTTGTCGCAAAGGGCGTTTAACTGTGCTTCAGAACGAATACCAGACGCAAGTACAATAAATTCATCGCCGCCAAAGCGAATAATGCGCTCGTTCTCTGTCATGTGGTCTGTCATAGTTTGCGCTAACTTTTGCAAGAAGCGGTCACCAGCTGCATGCCCTAAAGCATCATTAACAGGTTTGAAGTTGTCTAAATCAATAAACAATAAAGCAAGCTGCTTTCCGTCTTGCGTGCTTCCTGTCAGTAATTCTTTAAATAGTCGTTCGCCTAATACGCGGTTAGGTAAATTGGTGAGTGGATCGTGATGAGCTAGGTGCTGAATTTGCAGCCTGTTTTCTTCTACCTTGGCGTTTTCAGTTTGCAATGATGTCAATAAATGCCTGATATCTTGAACCAATACATAAACGGCAAAACCAATTACACAAAAAATTACCACAATGAATACAAGGTGAGACCAGCTAATATAGGGCGTATTTACCGAAAGGTGGTTCTCCAAAATAAGCCATGTCAGTGCGATACATTGAAGTATCACAAACGACAATATCCCTAAAAAAAGCCCTCTGCCGCCGAGGAGTGCGGCAAAAATAATAATTCCAGGGTAACCTAGCATAGCAAGGTCGAAAGTGCCGGCGCCAGTTGCCGACAAGGCAAAGAGCATTGTAGAAAGCGATATCAATAGTATATGGCTACTTGCTGTAGCGTGATGCCGACTTGCAAGCCATGCTGAACCAGCCATTGCCAAAAAGCCCATTGCGAAAATATGTAATGTAATTCCTCTGGCAAAAAAAAGGCAGGTAAACAGACCAAGCGCAGTTACTGCACTTATCTGTAAAACGCGTTTGCGCCGAAGGTGTGAAAGTCTAGCCTGATTGTCTTCAGATGATAATCGATGTTTTTGCTGCATTGTTTACCTAGTTGGCTACACTTGTCGTTGCATTGCTGAGCTGCCTAATGGCAGATAGAAAGAGCGTTATTTATTCTATTGCTGTCGGGTAATTGGACTTTTGTCATACAGTATAGCGAACTTTTACTCGGCTGTAGATGACTGTAGTTAGATGTGATGAAGGTGAAGGGTGAAATGGAAAAAGAGCGCAACCTAATTAGGCTACGCTTCTTGTTTGCGATTTTACTTAAGCAGCTAGCGTTAATATTTCTCTTGCTTTAGCAAGGTCGATATCGCCGTGTTCACCTAACTTGGTTAAGCCATTTCGCTCTAAGTTTTCAATAAGACCATCGATGGAAGATTTTTCAACACCGTGGTCAGATAATCGAGTTTTAACCTGCATGGTTTCAAAGAAGTCTTGAACTGCCTTGATGGTTAAATCTACGGCTTTATCCTTGTCAGCCTCGTTAATACCAAACACGCGCTCGCCTAGCTGTAGAATTTTTTCCTGCTTTTTCTCGCGCTGCACAAACATGAGCGATGGAAGTACAATAGCCAGCGTAACGGCATGGTCAAGGCCGTGTAGGGCGGTAAGTTCATGGCCTATCATATGCGTTCCCCAGTCTTGCGGTACGCCTTTGCCTATCAGGCCATTTAACGCCATCGTTGCAGACCACATAATGTTTGCGCGAACGTCGTAGTCTTCAGGCGTTTGAAGCGCTTTTGGTCCTTCTTGAACAAGTGTTTGAAGAATTCCTTCAGCAAAACGGTCTTGAAGGGGAGCGTTTACTGGATAGGTAAGGTATTGCTCAATAACGTGAACAAACGCGTCTACAACACCGTTAGATACCTGGCGTGGCGGCAGTGAGAAAGTAAATTCTGGGTCAAGTACAGCAAATGCTGGCTGAACGGTTTCTGAAGAAAACGCGCGTTTTTGCGATGTTTCTTTCCTGTTCACAACAGAGTTACCGTTGCTTTCAGACCCCGTGGCAGGCAGCGTAAGCACTGCGCCTATAGGTAATGGATTTTTGAAAGGTGCGCCTTTGATGAGGATATCCCAAGGATCGCCTTCGAAGTTTACAGCAGCCGCAATGAATTTTGCGCCATCAATAACGCTGCCGCCGCCAACGGCTAAAATGAAGTTCACGTTGTTATCGCGAGCTACATGTACGGCTTTCATCAGCGTTTCGAATTCAGGGTTTGGCTCTACGCCTTGAAACTCAATTACGTCTGCATCTTTAAGCGATGCTATTGCTTGGTCGTAAACACCATTTTTCTTAATTGAGCCACCACCGTAAAGAAAAAGCACTTTGGCGTTTTCAGGAAGACGAGTTGCTACTTCGCTAAGTTGGCCTTTGCCAAATAAAATTTCAGTTTGGTTTTTGAATGTAAAGTTTAGCATTTGGTTCACCTGTTATTTTTGCTTATTCGTTTAGCAATTTAAGTAGCTTTTCTGCTAGTAAATCGTCCGAAAAAGGGTTTTGGCCCGTTATAAGTTCGCGGTCTACTACCACGTTTGGCGCCCACATTTCTTTGTATTGCATGTTGCCCCCAGCGCCTGACATTGCATCTGCAGGATAGTACAGCAGCGATGCATCGTTAAGTGTACTCTCGAAGTATGCTTCTTCTGGCGTCGAGAATATTGTCATTTTGTAGCCATCATATATCCACTGATTAGGTGTGGCTTTACCGCCGTTTTTCAATGCCATCTCATACGTTTGCGGGTTAACTTGCGCAGAAAGTAAGGCAATTGGCCCATGGCAGATGGCGGCAGTGGGTTTTCCCTCATTATGAAAGTGCGTAAGAATTTCGCCCACTTCTTTATTGTTAGCCAGATCTATAAGTGGAGCATGGCCACCAGGAATAAATACGCCTTCATACTGAGACAGACCATTTTGAATAACTTCATTTAGCGACAAGGTGTCGTTAATACCGTCAAGTGACGCAACCAGCTCTTGGATCTGCATCATTTTTTGCTCGCTGCCATCAAAGTATTGAGGTGTCACAGAGTTTACGTCAACCGATGGGGCATTGCCTTTTGCAGACGCTAATACTAACGTGTATCCCGCATCGATAAGCGCTTTCGCTGGTACGCCAAATTCATTTAAATAGTAGCCCGTTGGTGCTGTTTTACCATCGCTTAGCTGCATTACGTTTTCGCTAGAAAGTAATACAAGTACTTCACCTTTACTCGTTGCTTTTTGTTGGTCGTTTGCCTGTGCAGATACTTCAACGCCTACGGTTGCTGAAAGCGCTACTGTTAGAAGAGGAATAACTGATTTCATTCATTTGCTCCTGTCGCAATAAATTGTGTGTGTATCCTAGAGCGTTTGTGAGTACTGCAGAAGTCAGATAAATTGGCATGAGTCATCAAAATTCTGATGGGTGAAAGGATAATGTCATACCTAACTCAGCTAAAAACTTTTGTGGAAGTGTATCGAAGTGGCAATATAACGCGGGCCGCGTCGCGTCTTCATATGTCTCAACCCGCCGTAACTTCTCATATTCAGGCAATGGAAGCCATTGTAGGAAAGGAATTGTTCATTAGAAAAGCAAGGGGAGTAGAGCCTACTCCTATTGCAGACGATCTTGCACTTCAGGTAGCAAGCCATATCGATACTTTGGAACAGAAGGTGTCATCTATTAGAAGTCGAGCCTCTACCGACCATGGCACATTGCATTTAGCGGGGCCCGCGGAGTATTTAAGTTTGGTGGCTGGGCCTACACTGGCGAACTTACTTCAAGCTGATAAAGTCAACTTAGTAATTCATATGGGCAACAAGGCCAATACCTATAAGTTGCTTGAAACAGATGTAGCCGAGTTGGCCATTACAGCATCCGAGCCTTCACACGGCATGTATGAATATCAAAAGCTTGATAGCGAACGCTTAATTCTGGTGATGAATAGAGTTCAGGGTAAGTTATTGGCTGAACAAACGATTACTGCAGATATTTTGAATCAGCACAAAGTAGTGACTTACGATGAACAAAAGCCATTAATAAGACAGTATTTTTCTGATGTTTTCGGCAGTACCTGCGAGTCACCCGTAGCTGCGGTATGCCCAGACATTCGCGCTATAAGTACCATGATTAAAGCCGGTGTTGGCTACTCGGTGTTACCCGATTATTTGTGTAAGGAAGGCATTGCTAATGGCGAGTTGGTTCAGCTTGGCAAGCCTGGTCCACAAAACGATTTGTACTTGGTATGGAAAAAAGGGGCGCTACGACACCCACGCGTGGCATTTGCTAAAGATGTCATTATGGCGTTTGCTAATTTGAATTATTCCACCGAATACCCAGATTAAACTAGCAATCTTTTACGTTATCCAAATAAGAACAATATAAGAACTATATCTATGGCAAAACCAAACGCAAAAGGACCCACAAAAACCGTTCAAATATACTGTGTAAAATGTAAGACTCAGCTATACAAATATAGAAAAGGTGGAAAGGGCGCTTTAGTAAAGTGTTTTAAAGTGCGCATAGTAGATGACTTTACGAATGAAGAGGGGCAATGCCCAAATTGTAATAGTATCTTCGCCAGGCCAGCCATGATTAGAGGTGCGCCAGCCCTTAAAATAGTGGGCGGTAAAGTGATTATGAAATAGTAACGTTTACGTGTTGTACTCGCTTGCAAATAACATCTTATAAACTCACTAAAAAGTGCTGTTAAAATTTGCACTTATCTTTTTTTTGCCTAAATTTAAGTTAAAGGACCAACCCACCACAGGAGTGACATCTAACAATACCGCTTGTTGCAAACAGTGAGAAGAAAACATGTCTATCCAGCGAAAGTTTCTGTTAGCCATATCTACAGTGATCGCCCTTTTAGCCCTCATCATAGCCATCGTTACTGTTTTTACTACCTCCTCAAGTATTTCTAGCCAAATTCAAGATCAGAAGAAAGAAACTGGCGACCGACTAATCAATATATTGCAAGTAACCGATACGCTTATGCTTGAACGTGTAAAAAGCAGTATGGCATTACTAAAGCAACGAGGAGCGCAGTTGGGTACACCCAAACAGTCAGGCATGGTAAGTGTGAAAAATACACAGGCTAGGCAACTGCTTTTAGGCAACGAAACACAGGCTAATAACTTCGAGTTAGTGGACGGTTTAACTAGCGTAATGGGCGGAACTGCAACGCTTTTTAGCCGCACGGGTGAAGATTATATCCGTGTTAGTACAAACGTAATCAAAAACGGCGAACGTGCAATTGGTACTAAACTGGCGCCTAACGGAAAGGCCATCAAACAAATACAACAAAACAAAGCGTATTACGGTGCGGTAGATATTTTAGGTAGTCCTTACCTTACTGGTTACGAACCTATGTTTGATGCGTCTAACAATGTTATTGGTATTTGGTATGTAGGCTACTCAGCCGACTTAAAAGTGCTAGAAGACGCCATTAAGGAAAGTCATGTTTTAGAGGATGGCTTTGTTGCTTTACGAGATGGCAAGGGCAACATAAGAATGCATTCGACGCATGTAAACGATGAAGAAGTTAATAGAGCACTTAGTAATAACGATGACTGGATTGTAACCGTTATTCCTTTTAGTGAGTGGGGCTATGATGTCATTTTAGCTGCGTCCACTGACGAAAAAGCCGCATTAATTGGCGGTGCTGTCTTTACCGTTATTCTTAAAATTGTACTTGCTAGCGCGGGTGTATTAATCACCATTTGGCTGTTGGTGAAAAATATTGTGGGTCAACCGTTAGATGAGTTCATTGAAGTCGTTAATAACCTTTCCTCAGGAGAGGGCGACTTAACATTCCGTTTCCAGGCTTCTCGCAGTGATGAGTTTGGTGTAATGGCAAGAGCGTTCAACCAATTACTCGGGCAGCTACAAGAAACCTTACAAAATGTAGATGAAGCTACCGAGGGTATGCTTGCAAAGTCTGAGGCACTTAATTTAACGGCTTCTGAATCGAGTAAGTCTGTTGATTTACTTTCCAAAGAAACGAAGAACATCAACCATTCGATTTCACTTCTGCAGCAAAATGCAGACACGGTGTCGGCTAACATACGAAGCTCAAGTGAAGCTGCACAAGCTGCAGATAGTGATACCAGAAACTCTGTAAGTGTGTTGGCGCAAACTATCAGTGACATAGAAGCGCAGGCAAGTGACGTTGACGCATCGGTACAGGTAATTACAGAGCTTGCACAAGCAAGTGAAGAAATTAGCGGTGTAATGGAAGTAATTCGAACCATTGCTGAACAAACCAATTTACTCGCATTAAATGCGGCTATCGAAGCAGCAAGAGCGGGTGAGCAAGGAAGAGGTTTTGCTGTGGTTGCAGACGAAGTACGCTCGTTGGCAAGTCGTACGCAGTCGTCTACCGAAGAAATAAGAATAATGATTGAGCGATTGCAGCAGGGCAGTCGCGTGGCCTCTGAAAAAATGCAGCACAACAAAGATACTGCATTTAAAACGGTAGAGGTTACTAAGCATGCAGGTGAATCATTAAAGCAAGCGTTAGACGCTGTTGCCCGTATAACACTACTTAATAAAGAAGCGACATCTATGGCTGACGGACAAAAAGATGTGGCAACCAGCGTGAATAATGGGCTTGGTAGCATTCAAAAAGTGGGTGACGCAAACCGTGATTACGCTCATGATGTAGCGCAAAATTGTGAGGAGCTGGTGGCGCAAATTAAACGTATGCAAATGCAGCTTCGACGCTACCATTTTTAATAAGCTCACTATTTTTAGAATGTAATTAGGCGCCTTCATCGCTGAATGCGTCATTTTGAAACGAATCGTAACAATTTGGTGGAGTTAAACAGGGGCATCGCGTTGCCCTTGGGGTTGTTCAACATTATCCTACCCCATGGATAATAATAGGGCGCAAGCTCTACAAAATGGACAAACCACGATGAAACAATTTAACGCGCTTTGCAGGTATGCGGCGATAGCTATAGTTGGCTTTTTCGCAGTGTGCTCATCGGCATTTGCCGCTGATGTGGAGTATCGCTTGCCTTCTTCGGTAACACCGAAGTTTCAAAAAATACACCTTAACCTAGACCCAAACCAGCCCGACTATTCTGGTTTTACTGACATAGATATAACCGTAAACACTCTAACGAAAAAAGTGGGTTTTTATCAGCTTGGGCTAAATGTAACGCGCGCTGAATTACATCAAAAAGACCACGTTGTACCACTTAACGTTGAAATAGGTGAGTACGATATTAATTGGGCGATGTCTTCGTCTGATATTGCTCCCGGTGAATATACCCTTCATATCGAGTTCGATGGAAAAGTAAACACATCTTCTGACGGCATGTATTTGTCGAGATTTGAAGAAACGAATTATATTTTTACCCAGTTTGAAGATATGCATGCACGCAAAGCATTCCCAAGTTTTGATGAGCCCATTTTTAAAATTGCATATCAAATGTCGATAAGTGCACCAGAGCAGCAAACCATAGTAGGTAATACGCCGGTACAAGGTACCGAGATAAAAAACGGTGTTAAAACGGTTTTATTTGAAAAAACAAAACCTATGCCAACCTACTTGATTGCTTATACCGTTGGGCCCTTTGATAGTGCAGAGATGACGGGGCTGCCGGTACCTGGTCGTATCTATGTGCCTAAGGGTTATGCAGATAAAACGAAGTTCGTCATCAAACATACGCCTGAAATTTTAGCGTCTCTTGAAGACTTTTTTGGTATTAAATACCCGTATAAAAAAATGGATTTTGTAGCCGTGCCTAATTTCACGCATGGCGCAATGGAGAATGTGGGCTTGATAACCTACCGCGATAGCCTTTTGCTTCTAGATGATAATCCAAGCGTTACAGAACGCTCACGCCCTTTAAATGTTATTGCCCATGAACTTGCACATCAGTGGTTTGGTAACTTGGTCACGATGGCGTGGTGGGATGACCTGTGGCTTAACGAAGCATTTGCGTCGTGGGCAGCAAGCCACACCATGAAGCAGCTTTATCCAGAACTGAACTATGCTGACCGTATAGTGCAAGAAGGTGCATTTGGTGCTGATGCAAGCCCAACCGTTAAGCCGGTCAAAAAAGTAGTTAAAAGTCAGCCTGATGTGATGGACGGATTGGGCCTTAACTACTCTAAGGGCGAGTCTATTCTACAAATGATTGAATCGCTTATCGGAACAGAGAAGTTCCGTGAAGGCGTGCGAAGCTATATGAACAAGCACGCATGGGGTAATACCGTTGCAGATGATTTATGGAATGCCCTCGATAGTGTTTCTGATTTTAACTTAAGTGCCATGATGAAAGCGTACTTAGAGCAGCCAGGTTACCCGGTTATTACCATTTCAAAAGAGGGAAAAGTAACGCAGTCGCGCTTTCACTTGCAAGGCGCAAGTGTTGAGGATAAGACTTGGGCAATACCTTTAAAGCTAACATTTGAAAAAAACGGCGAAATAAAGCGTGAAGTGGTTTTCGTCGATCAAAAGACCACAGTACTTCCGCAGTTAGCAGAGGCGAATTGGGTTTATCCAAACGACAATGCGACAGGATATTTCCGTTGGGCAGTGGCACCCAGCCAGCTAGATGCGTTGCTAAATAACTTGGATGTGCTAAACAAGCGTGAAAAGAAAAACGTGCTGTACAACTATCAAGCACTGCTAAATGCTGGCACCGTTGGTGTAGACAGCGTGATGAAAATACTGAACGCTCTCGCAAAAGATAATGATCCTGCCGTTATTCGCGCTGCTGTAAGTGTGCTTGCTGAATTCGATTATCTGGTAAATGATGACAATAAAGCGCAGTTTGCAGCACTGCTTAATAAAGACTACTTACCACTGCTGACGTCGCTTTCATTAAAGCAGAGTGAAGACGATTCTGCCGATGTTATTCGCCTTCGTAACCAGCTGTACAGTTTATTGGGCATGCATGCCAACAGCAAAGCGCTTGTCGAGCAAAGTGAAACCCTGGCTAAACAGTATATTAAAGACACCAGTAGCTTACCGTCAGGTATTGCGGGTACTGCTATTGCAATCGCCACAAAGAATAGTGTGGAAAAAGACAGTGAAAAGTGGCTTTCCATGTTGGTGAAAGCGTTTAAAGGTGCGCAGTTACCTAACGTTAAAAATACGCTGGTTTATTCGATGCACTTTAGCGACAGGCAGTCGGTCTTCAAGATGCTCGATTTAGCGCTGACAGAAGATATTACGCCTGCGAATACCATGTACATGGTGGTGAGGGTTGCTCGTAATTTAGATGACCATGCGTTGCTATATGAATGGCTCGAGAACAACTACGAAGCGCTTTTTGCAAAAATGCCTGAGTATCATGTAACCAGAATGCCTGAGTTTGTATCGACAACGTGTTCGGCTGAAAACCTTAATATGGCGAATGCATTTTATAAAAAGGTGCAGCCATCGCATCAATCAATCGCTCGTGGCGTAGAAATTATGCAAGATGAATCGGCACAGTGCTTGCGACTAAAAGCGGCGTTTCAAGCAGACTTTAACGATTTTCTATCGGCGTACAGTGCTTTCGCTAAACCTGCGAAATAGCCTTCTTTGACATTCAAAAATACCCAAAAAGCGCGCTATCAAGTGCGCTTTTTTTGTGCAGTAGTTAATGTGTGGCACTAGGGCAGTGTAAAGAATTAAGAGAAATTATAGCGTGTTACAAATCAACTTTCCCTGTACCAAGGTTCAGTGGAGTTAATCAATAAGTAAACTTATTTTAAGTGCGTAAGTTGCTGATTTTAATGCTTTGTGACGTTTATATTATTATTTTCGTTAAGTGCTTGCTGTGTATACCCATGTATAAGATTTTATACCTTCCTACAAAAGATGCGGAAGGCACAACATGGCAAATTGGGACAACACACAGAAGCCGAAACTGACTAAGTCAGCAACGGTGATAAAAACACTACTTACAGGAGCAATATCGTTAAGTGCAATCTCTTTTGATGCACTTGCGTCAACAACGGTATGGCAAGAAGATTTTGAAGCAGCTGAGCTTCAAGGTGTTGGGGTAACAGGCCCTGTTGCAGGAAGCGACCAAGCGCGAGTTTACACGTTTGACAATTGGGATATTGAATTAAGCAACGAAGCTGGTTTAACGGCAACGTCTGACTGGTTTCGTGTTAACAACGGTGCATTACAAGCCCGTGACGTTGACGGCGAAGTAGTATGGACGACAAAGTCGATTGATATTAGCGGTCAAGGTGAGGTAACCGTTGAGGCTGCACTATCTCAAAACGGTTCATTTGAATCTTCAGACTATATCGACGTTTCTTACTCGATAGATGGCGGCGCGTTTCAATTAATCACCTTAAATGCAGGTGATACCAACACGGTTATTGATGATTTCGGCACTCAAACCGTTTCCGCAAACGTGGGTACTGGCGCTTCATTAGTTGTACGCGTAGCTATGAAGAATAACGCGGGAACTGAGTATTTGAACCTAGATAGCGTTACTGTAACAGGCACTGGTTCAACAGATGACAATGGTACCGACCCAGGCAATGGTGATCAGCCTTCCAATGAACTTCTTGTATTAAGCGGCACATGTTTTAATTGCCCAGACTTACAGGCTATTAATTTAGCCAGTGACTATGTAGAAACTGACTACTACGCAACGCTTGATACAGCGATTGCAAATAATGAAAGTGCACAGTCGCTGAAATCTACCGCGCATAACATTATTGAAAATGGCCATCGCATGCTGTCGTATTCAGAAGTATGGACAGCACTTACTTATACTGACGAAGACCCGTTAAATACTGATAACGTAATTTTGTTTTACAAAGGTACTTCACAAGATAAAGACACCAACGGCAGCGGCTCACAAAGCACAAACCAGGACAACTGGAACCGTGAGCACGTATGGGCGAAAAGCCACGGCTTCTCGAGCTCAAGCCTAACGGCATACACCGATATTCTTCACCTGCGTCCTACCGACATTTCGGTAAACAGCGCTCGTGGTAATTTAGACTTTGATTTTAGTGATTCAGCATTGTCTGAAGCGCCGGAGAACCGCGTTGACGCTGACTCTTTCGAACCGCGCGATGCAGTAAAAGGCGACGTTGCACGTTCTATGCTTTACATGGATGTGCGTTACGACGGACTGACAAGTGGTGATACAGAAGAAGACCTAGTACTTGTTAATCGCCTTACCAGCACGTCTGAAGCAGCATTTGGCAAAGTATGCGTACTACTACAATGGCATGAAAGCGATCCGGTCGACGAGTTTGAGCGCCGCCGAAATGAGCGCGTTTTTGAGTTCCAAGGCAATCGCAATCCGTTTATCGATAAGCCTGAACTTGCTTCAATGATTTTCAATGAAAGCTGTGATGGTTCATCAGACACAGGTACCGACACGGGTACAGGTACCGGCGGAACCGGTGATAATTCGGGTGAAAACCCTGATCCAGGTACTGGGAATGGCGGTGACAGCGGTGAGCAGCCAGTTCCTTCTTCTAATTCAGTTTATATTTCTGAATACATCGAAGGCGGCAGCTACAACAAGGCCATTGAACTATTCAACAGCTCGTCTGAGGCGGTAAGCTTAAGCGGTTATGAGCTAGTTATGCTTTCAAATGGCGCAACAGCAGACAGCGATCGCAAAGTGTTAGCGCTTGAGGGTGAAATTGCAGCAGGTGGCGTAGCAACGTTTGCAAACAGCCGCGCAGTAGCTGCATTGACTGAAGGCTCAGTCATCAATAACTCCGTTATTAACTTCAACGGTGATGATTATATTGAGCTTGTATACAACGGTGAAGTAGTAGATTCACTGGGTACGTATGGCGTTCGAATTAACTGGGGTAAAGATAAAACCTTAGTAAGAAAAGTGTCGGTAACAGCAGGCAATGCAACGCGCAGCGGTAGTTTTGATACCAGTGCGGAGTGGGATAGCTATGCGAAAGATACCTTTGACTACTTTGGCGCACACAATGGTGCGGTGTCTGGTCCAACTGATCCAGTAGACCCAGTAGAGCCAGTTGACCCGGTAGAGCCAACAGAGCCAGTGGCTGAATTAGTGCTAATTAGCGCAATTCAGGGCGAAGGCGAAGCATCTGCAATGGTTGGTACCGACGTTATTGTTGAAGCTGTAGTGACAAGCGTTGTGCCAGGAATGAGTGGTTTCTTTGTGCAAGAAGAAGCGGCTGATTCAGACAATAATGCATTAACTTCAGAGGGCGTTTTTGTTTACGCGGGTTCGTTTGATGTGTTGCCTCAAGTAGGTGATGCAGTGCGTTTAAAAGCAACGGTAGGCGAACGCTTCGGTGTAACTCAACTAGCGCTGTCGGCAAACGCGGAAGTATTAGGCACTGGCGAGAATGTGCTTTATACGCAACTGGCGTTACCGTTCGCACAAGACCTAAACTTAGAAGCCTTTGAAGGTATGCAAATAAGCTTCGAACAAACGCTAAAAGTGTCTGACATCTACAACCTCGGCCGCTACGGTCAGTTTAATGTGTCTTCACAGCGTCTTATGATTCCTACCAATCAGTTTGTTGCAGGTACACAAGAAGCGTTGGCATTAGCGGAGCAAAATGCACGCGATTCACTACTTGTTGACGACGGTTATTCTTCTCAAAACCGCGATGACCTGCAGTTCCCTGTAGGCGGTCTTTCGCACACTAACCCACTGCGTTTGGGCGACAGTGTTGAAAATCTTGAAGGTGTTCTGCATTACGCGTTTGGCGCTTACAACCTAATTCCGGTTGGCGATTTACAAACAGTGCGTACAAACCCAAGAACACGTGCACCGCTTCTACAAGCTATAGGCGATGTGAAGGTAGCAAGCTTTAACGTGCTTAACTACTTCAACGGCCCAGACTTCCCAACTTCACGTGGGGCAGACAGCGAGCTAGAGTTTGTACGTCAACAAGCTAAAACTGTTGCTGCAATTGCCGCTATAGATGCAGACGTACTTGGTTTGGTTGAAATTGAAAATGACGGTTACGGTAGTGATTCTGCCATTGCCTCGCTAGTAAACGCAGTAAATGCAACGCTCGGTAGCGATGAATACACTTATGTTGCACTTGAAGGTCAATTAGGTGGTGATGCCATTGCCGTTGGTATGATGTATAAAGCCGCTGTAGTAACACCTGTAGGCAGTGCTATTACTTCAGCTGAAGTACCGTTTGACTATGGTAACCGTCAGCCTCTACTTCAAAACTTTAGTGTTAACAACAACGGTGAAAACTTTACCTTTGCCATTAATCACTTTAAGTCAAAAGGCTGTGGAAGTTCAGCATCTGGTAATAACGCAGACTTAGGCGATGGCCAGAGCTGCTGGAATCAGCTGCGTACTGAAGCATCTGAAGCATTACTTGCGCTAATTCAACAAAATAGCGACGTGCTTTCTGACCGTGTACTTATCATGGGTGACTTAAATGCATACGCAAAAGAGTCTCCAATTCTAGCCCTTGAGTCTGCTGGTTATAGCAACTTAGTAGAGCTGTTTGACGGCGATACAGGTTACTCGTATAGCTTTGGCGGTGAAATTGGTTACTTAGATCATGCGCTAACAAGCGCCTCACTAACAGAGTATGTAGTGGATACAACAATTTGGCATATCAACGCTGATGAGCCTCGCGTGTTCGATTATAACGTTGAATATAAGTCGCAAACACAGCAAGCAAGTTATTACGGTGCTGATGCTTACCGTTCTTCTGACCACGACCCTGTGGTAGTAGTAATGAACTTCCCTGAAGAAGTGATGGTGGGTGATTTAGATAACGATGGTGACGTTGACTTTAACGATGTAATGGCGTTCTACCAAGCGTTTATCTCGGGTCAAGCCAATAACGATAGCTACGACTTCAATGGCGATGGCGTAATCAACTTCTTTGACATCCGTGCACTAATGGCGATGTGCTCACGCGCTGGCTGTGCAGTTTAATTTATTTGGAATTACAAAAAATGAAAAAGTTATTTTTAATGCTAGTGGCAGCGGTTTCTTTTAATGCAAATGCAGCACTTATTAGCCTAACCACCGACAAAGACGTGTATAACGTTGGCGACACAGTAACCGTGACGGTGAGCTTGACAGACCTTTCTAATGGGCCTTTTCAAACACTCTTTTCAGCCTACGTGACAGCGTTTAGCTTTGACACTGCATTGCTGCAGTTTGTTGATGGCAGTGTGAAAAGTGCATTTCCTTTTGGCAATTCAATAACACCTTTAGAATTATTCTTTGGTGGAGTTAGTAGTAATAGTGTGAGTGCTAGTTCAACGGGTTTTGGATTAGCTGCGCCTCAGTTCGGTGGAAATACTGTTGCTCTCTATACTGTGGAGTTTATCGCTAGAACGTTGGGCGATAACGTAACCCCCTTTACTTTCTTACAAAGTGATTTCTCCGATGCGTTTGATCCATCAGCACAGTCAACATCAGCTGACACTCGAACAGCATCATTTAGTGTTGCCGAAGTGCCTGCACCTAGCACGTTACTACTTTCGCTATTGGCGTTAGCAGGTGTTGCAGTAGCACGTTCACGCAAACAAGCTTAAATGTAAGCTAAACCTTTTATAGTTTAAAAGCCCAGCAAAAGCTGGGCTTTTTTGTGGCAGGTTTCCCTATGTTTTTATGGGTAGTGTTCACACCCACTTTTATTTCAGCGATTACTGCTTTACACGCGATTTAAAATAAACCACACTGTCAGCATAATAAAAAACAAAGCGCTACCATATGCTCAACACTATTTCCTATTCTCAACGTCAACGCCTTGCGTATATCGATTTCTGCCTGCTGTTTAAGGGGGCCATTCATCGCCAAGATCTTATAAGCCGCTTTGAAGTAGGGTTGTCTGCAGGTTCACGCGATTTCACGTTATATAAAGAACTGGTACCCGATAATTTGGTGTATGACCCACGTGAAAAAAGGTACTTTCAAACAGAATCATTTAGTCCGGTATTCGAACACGATGCCAAGCGCACGCTAGTTAAGTTGGCTAATGATATATCAGATGGTTTTGATGCCATTGGCGATATTCATTTTCCTGTGGAAAGTGCTTCTTCATTAAACGTGCCTGATATTTTTGTGGTAGCAAAAGTGGTACAGGCCATTGTGAATAAAAACGTTATTAGCGTTATCTATACCTCTTTGTCCAGCGGCAGCGGAGCAAGAGAGCTTGTACCTCACAGTATTGTAGACAATGGTCAACGCTGGCATGTACGTGCTTTTGACAGAAAGTCACAGAGCTTTCGCGATTTTGTACTAACGCGTATTAGTAAGGTAACCATTAAAGAAGTGCCTAAGCCTGAAGAGTGTATAGAGCAGGACGAAGCATGGCAGCGTTTAATACCGCTTGAAATTGTGCCACACCCAAAGAACATAAAGCACCCAACCGCTATAGAGCTTGATTACGCAATGGAAGAGGGCGTGCTTGAGCTTAATGTACGTGCTGCCATGGCAGGCTATTTATTAAGACGTTGGAATGTAGACTGTACAAAGCATGCAAGCCTTCGTACCGGAGAGTACCAATTGTGGCTACGAAATCAAAGCAGTTTGGCGAATACCGATAACCTTGCTATTGCACCAGGCTACATTGGTGAGCAAAGTACGTATCAATAAGTGTATAGCGGCGGTGTTATCATGTTGAGAAGCTCTTGCACTCTCGAGGTGTAGAGGCTGTCAGCACCATTGAACATGCAGAAACAGCAGGGCCCTTAGTAAGTTTTAATTAGGGCCTATGTATTTAACAATACAGGCTAACAGCGTTTCTTTATCTAATGGCTTAGCCAAAAAGTCGTTCATGCCTGCTCCTAAGCATTCTTCTTTGTCTTCAACAAACGCATTTGCGGTGAGTGCTGCAATAGGCGTCTCTAGCTTCAATGTGTTCCTAATATGTAGCGATGCTTCTATGCCGCCCATAATTGGCATATTGCAGTCCATCAGTATGAAGTCAAAAGTATGGCGTTTACAGGCCTCTAAAGCGTCTTTGCCGTTTTTTACATGTAACACTTTATAGCCTTCAGCTTGAAGCATGGTTTTTACAATCTCTGCATTAATTTCGTTATCTTCAGCCAATAAAATGCGTCGGCTTTTAACGGGAGCCTCATGAAAATGGCTTGTTTTAGAAGGCTGCTTAAGCAGTTTGCTGAGGTCTTGTTCCAACTCTCTTCGATTTATCGGTTTAGCGTGGGTGCGCCAAATCATATCCGACATATCATCTTCATTTTGCATTCGTTCAAGCTCAGCAGAAATCAGAATAACTTTTGGAATTTCCTTATTTTTCTTAGCTAATTCTTTCAGTAAATCTATACCGCTCATTTCCGGCATGGATAAATCGAGGATAATAACATCGTAAGAGAATGGGTCGTCTGCGAGAAATTCTGCAGCACTCTCGAAGCTCTTGCTGTAGATGCCTGCAGAAACAACAATGTGGTCAAAATATTCTCTGCTGGTTTGCAAATCATCCACTACTGCACAGCGCAAACTCGTACTTGGGGTAATTGGGATATCAGGTAATTTAGATGGATGTGCGATCATATGAAAACTAAAGGTACTTCCTTCACCCTCTTTAGACATAACCGCTATGTCACCACCCATTAAGCGGGCAAGTTGTTGCGCAATACTAAGGCCTAATCCAGTGCCACCGTAAACACGGGTAGTCGACTGATCGGCCTGCTCAAATTTATCAAAAATATGCGGTAGCTTCTCTGGTGTAATACCAATACCAGTATCAATTACATCAAAGGTTAACTTCATGCCGTCTTGCAGCTGCTCAACTCGTACATCAAGCGTTACCGAGCCTCTTTCGGTAAACTTAATGGCATTGCTTAACAAATTATGAAGAACTTGAGAGATGCGAGTTATATCACCTTCAATAATATGGGGAAGTTCAGCTTGCTTGTTGTAGTAAAAGTTCAGGCCCTTACGTTGACAGTAAACACGTTGAAGTGATACGACATCGTCTAGTACTTGAAGCAGGTCGACAGGCGCCTTTTCAATTTTTATCTTGCCCGCTTCTATTTTTGATATGTCAAGAATGTCATTAATCAAAACTAAAAGCTGTCGTCCTGCTGTCTTCGCCTTCTTTAAATACATGCTTCCTTTTGAAGGATTGTCTATGGACAGTTCAATCATGCCAAACAAACCGTTCATCGGTGTGCGAAGCTCATGACTCATGCTAGAAAGAAATTCTGATTTCGCTTGGCTAGCTTTCTTGGCTTCACGTGCAGCATTTTCTGCTTCTACTTTGAGTGAGGTGAGGCGCGATATAGAGCTTCGAATTTCTTTTTCCATCGGGGAAAAAATAAATATCGCTTCAATAACAAGCAGTGTGAGTGTTCCCAGCCAAAGGTAAATTTCAATTGTGGCGACGAAGTCTACGCGTTGTGAGGCCTCTTGTTCAAATAGGTCTACAACATCGTTAAGCTGGGTAAGCAATACCGATACATTATCTATTGAAAACGTTTCATTAGTTTCACAGTTTCTCGCTTGGTACAACATTTCAGACTGCGAAATAAATGACTTAACTTTCTTGTCTAGCTGTAGGTCACCAAAATAAATAGCCTGTATAGGTGATGATAAATCTTCAAGGTTAATTAACCTTTGGTGGTTAGTTTTAAACTTATTAACAGCATTAATAAATGACTGTCTTTTGTCCTCAGTTCCGCACACAGCTTTGGTATTCGCAAATAACGCAATACGCTGAGATAGCATGCGCTGCTGGCCCGCAATATTGATAATTTCAGCATCAAGTTTTTGTGCGCCAATAAGGTTATAGAGAACCGTAAACGACAACGTCACAAGACTTGCCGTTAATAACAAAGCAACAATGTACCTAGTGCGGATGGTCATTAATATGAAAAATGATTAAATGCTAATCAAAAGATAATAGAAAGATAGGGTAAGCGCAATAAAGTGCTATTCAATATCTCGCGATAAACGCCTCTTTCTCAGTCAGTTTTTGCTACTTCCAATGTGTGTTTTTTCAAGACAACTCACCGAATACTGATTATTGAAAATAAAGTGCCGCTTTTATTCCTATCTTGCTCTAACGCTTTTTATTTTGTGAGCGTTGGCAATAGTGCATATTTGTTAGCAAAGTTGATAAACACATGCTCACAACAAAAAACGCCCTGTCAAAAAACATTAATAAATCAGAAATTTAAGTGTCACTGAAGCTTCATACTTTTCATTCAATCTCTTTGCACGTGGACTTCTGCAGTCATTCTCGCAGGTAGGCGTCTTAAAACAATAAAGCTTGGAACAGGCAAGGATTCATTATGAAAAGCAACACACTTAAACACGTAAAATATTCAGCCATTGCGTTAGCTGTAACGCTTAGTATGACCGCATGCTCACTAGAGGGTGACGACGGTGCAGACGGTGTTCAAGGCCCTGTGGGCGAACAAGGCCCAGTAGGTGATCAAGGTCCAATTGGAGAGCAAGGTCCTCAAGGTGATAATGCCGGTACACTTACACGTATCGCTACCGTTCCACTTGGTGCAGAAGTAACGGGTATTTTCCTATCTGAAGAGGGCGACCTATTCTTCAACGTTCAGCATCCTTCAGGTACTAACACTGCAACCAACAGCGTTAACGAAATGCCTATCAACACTGGAACAGTAGGTGTGCTTGCGGGTGCAAACTTTAATAATTTGCCAGTAACGTTACCAAATTCTCCAGTGCCATCTTCAGATGAAGAAAAGCAGCTTGTAATGACGGCTATTGGCCAGTATCAAGTACTGGGTCAGACGGGTGACACGTTTGATGCAGACCTGCCGGAAGGCTTAGGGCACATCTATACGCTAGACGGTGCAGAGCTTGTACTTGAAAACGATATGCCTGATTTCAACGGGTTTATTTCTACCGCCGACAATGAAGGCTATCTGTTCTCTAACTGGGAAGAGCTACCAGGTGGTATGAGCCGAATGAAGGTTGAAAAAGATCAATTCGGCATGTGGGAAGTAACAGAAGCGATGATGCTAGATTTCTCACCTGTGTGGGGCACGGCGGCAAACTGTTTTGGCTCTATGTCTCCGTGGAATACACCACTTACTTCTGAAGAGTGGGTTGTAAATTCATCTGTTGATACCACTACTTCACCAAGTTGGAACGATCCTGAGGCAGTTTCAACAAACGCGCGTTTAGGTCGTATGTGGCAAATGACTGCACCTGATGCGCCAAACCCATACAACTACGGATACATTGCTGAAGTAACCGAGCCTTTAGCTGACGAGCCAGTCATCGTTAAGCATTTCACTATGGGACGCTACGAGCACGAAAACTCGACAGTAATGCCAGATGGCAAAACCGTGTATTTGTCGCAAGATGATACTGGCGGTGTATTGTTTAAGTTTGTTGCAGATACTGCTGAAGACCTTTCAGCTGGAACACTATATGGTGCCAAGCTAACGCAAGACGCTGGTCAAAACGACCCAGCAACAACAGGCTTCACCGTAGAATGGGTTGAGCTTGCAAGCGGTGACAATATGACCATTCGCGCATGGATTGACGAATACAACGGCATTGGCACAGACGATTACGTAGATGGTCAAAGCTCTTATATCACTATGGCCGATGTTCAAGCATGGGCAGACGGCGACGCTAACTACCCAAGTGTTGAAGACGGTGGCTCAAGTGTAACTGCAGGTCAGCCAATGGATGACCGCGTAGTATTTCTAGAGAGCCGTGCAGCAGCGCGACTTAAAGGTGCTACAGCAGAGTGGCGTAAGCTTGAAGGTATTTCCATTAACCAGAAACGTGCGCAAGAGGCAGTGGAAGGCGTAGATACCATCGAAGGCGAAGTTGTGCAAAACGCGTATCTTTACATTGGGATAGCAGATATCGACAACACAATGACAGACGGTGAAGGCGACATGCAGCTTTCTGCTCGCGTTAAAGATTGTGGTGGTGTTTATCGCGCTAGGCTTGAAGCAGGATACAACATTTCTCGAATAGAGCCTGTAGTTATGGGCGGCACCTATCGCTCAAGTCTTACTGGCGCTGAGCGTTGTGATGTGAATCAACTATCTCAACCAGACAACGTTATTGTTATGAACGACGGCCGTATTCTTATTGGCGAAGATGGCTTCCAAGAAAACAATACGCTGTGGATGTACGAGCCAGCAAATAAGTAATTCTGTGTTTTAACTCTCTATTCCGGGTACATGTGTGCCCGGATTTTTTGCGTTGTGAAGATGATGAAATACCTACAATTTATGTCGCATGCCAGCGTTCTGCTTGCATTACTAATCAGTGCTGGCTGCACTGACCAAACAGCAACTTCTGCCGGAAGTGTTAAAAGCAATTCTGATGAAGTGATCAATCACACTTATCCATATCAGGAGGGTGATGATATTCCTGCTCTTGCCTATATTGAGCACAACGAGACGTATAATCCTGAGTCGGTTATCCCACCTCAGTGTTACACCAAAACAGAAGGCGTAAACAACCCGTGTTATGCATGCCATCAAAGCTATGATGCTAGCGAAAAACGCCCAAACCAAATGGGAGATGGCACACTTCAGGGGAACTATGAGTTTTCTGATGTAGGGTTAACCAACAGCTGGAAAAACTTGTTCATTGATAGAACGGCACTTATTGCTGGTATAGACGATGCCACCATTAAAAAGTATGTCGAGCAAGATAACTATAGTGCATCATTTGGCGCTGTATCAGGGGGTACTGAGCCCCAAGGTACTCGGTCACAAGATCACAATGCGAACGTGGCACAGCCTAAAAATACTTGGCTGCCTGACTACATGCAGATAAAGAATTTAAGTGCTGCCGAAGGCGCTTTCGACGAAGCGGGCATGGCAAAAGATGGCAGCAAATGGGTGGCGTACAATTATAAACCCTTTCCAAGCACATTTTGGCCAACGAACGGCTCTACCGGCGACGCAATGATTCGTTTGCCAGCAAACTTTCAACAAAGTAATGGAAGCTACGATCGCACTATTTACATGCTGAATTTAAGTTTGGTAGAAATGGCGCTTAAAGATATTGAAAGCCTTACCGTTGCGCCTGTTAACGAGAAGCGTTTACGTATTGATATTAATAAAGACGGTGAACTCAACGAGCATGAAACTGAATTAGTTCGTACGTCGCATTATTTAGGTGATGCTAGCAACAACAAGCTTGCGCATATGCTGTATCCAGAAGGCACGGAGTTTTTACATACCGTGCGCTATGTGGGCGTTGACGATGAAGGAAATATTTACAATGCGCCGCGAATGAAAGAAGTACGTTATATGAAAAAGCACATGTTTCGAACGCGCGAAAGCCTAGCATCTGCCTATTATGCTGAAGCAAAAGACAAGCATTTTGAAAAGCTACCGCAAACACGCTATTTAGGCGAGCAGGGCATTGATAACGGGTTTGGATGGACTATTAATGGTTTCATTGAAGACGAAACAGGCGCGCTTCGTCCACAGCATGATCAAGAACTGGCGTTCTGTAATGGCTGCCATAAATCTGTGGGTGCTACCTTCGACCAAACATTTTCGTTTGCACGCAAAGTACCGGGCAAAGAAGGGTGGGGTTATATTGACTTACACAGCATGGAAGATGTGCCAAATATTAATGAAGAGCAGGGCGAATTTTTAACGTATATGCAGCGTGTAGGTGGTGGCGATGAGTTTCGTCAAAACGGCGAAATGCTGGCTAAGTGGTTTAATGATAATGGCATGGTAAATAAAGAAGCACTTCGCAACGCGAAGTCTGTTTACGATATTATTACGCCAAGCCCTGAACGCGCGTTTGCTTTAAATAAAGCGTATTTAACCATTGTAAAAGAGCAAAGCTATTTGTTCGGACGCGATGCCACACTAACAAAGGCGACAAACGTGCTGAGCAATATTGATGCACAGCAGCCGCCTTTGAAACCTGAGCATCGCTTTAAATGGGATATGCGTTTAAATTGGGACAAAGCAGCGACTGAGGCAGTCGCAAAGACTAACGAGCAGTGACCCTTTGTTTATCTACTTTTGAAATCAATATCAGCGTATACCAAAAATCATTGGTATGCGCTTGTTGGGTTTGTATTTCTTTTTGATGCCGAGGAAATTAGAAAAAACGACGAAGTTTAATCGACGCATCTTGCTTTTTAATTGTCTGCCTTACGTATACAAAGCACTGTAAAAGAACCACTATGGTTACTACGCTTTCCATGATTACGCCCTATGTTATGATTTTTAACTGTGTTGGCGGTGCCTCCGCACCTAGGTCTGTCTATAGATAGCAATAGGGATGCCTATTTTACTTTTGCATTTAAAAACAATTGCTTAAGCTTCTTGGTCGTGGTTTTTGTTTGTGAGTTTAGTAGTGGTTCGTGAAAAACTGTCTGTAGGCTTAGAAACTTTTACATAACGTTTTTTAGCTTGATAGAAAATGTTCCTTTTTGCAAAGAAAGGTGGTCGCCTGACTACCTTGAACTTTGATACACTTCGCAGCATGCAACACTTCCAATAGAAGCAACGCCACAACTGCTTATTAAACGAGATAAAAACAAACATGGTAGAAATTCGTCATTACAATAAATCAACGATACAGCAAGTAGATGTGCTAAGCGGTATATCACCGACATTACTAAAGCGCGTTTTCGTTGGGTGGTTAGTGTTTGCCTTAATCGTTGAAATTATCGTTTTTACAGCGCCTCAGCTTAGTGAAACGTTTGTTAATGTAACTACCGCGTCGCTTATTTTGTTTACAGTACTATTGTGGTTTCAAAGTAGAATGGCTGAAGGGTGGCCGTCAATTATTCACGACAACGGAATGATTGGTGTTGTGGTAGAGCCCACATCGCGCGAGTTTTTGTGCGCCAGCGTCGATATTATTGAGTCCATTGAACCCACTATTGTGAAACCCAATAACAAAGCGGTTCGGGTAAACCTTATTCAATCGCAATTAACAGACAGTGATAAAGAACAGCTTGAAAAGGCGGTTTGGCCCAGAGAGTCACAACTTGTAGGGTTAAGTCATTTTACTGAACCCTCTGACGTATGCACTGAATTAGCTAGATTTCAGCGCTAATTGAGTGAACAGCGGGTAGTGATCTGACCCAATGTCGCCTAGTCTGGTGATTTGCACTAGTTCAAAATGGTCTGAATGAAATACATGGTCTAAGGGCCATTTTACTAGAGGGTAGTGGGCGTGAAAGGTGTTGAAAAAACCGCGCCCGATGCGTGGGTCTTTAAGTCCACTTATCTTTTTAAAATGACGTGTGGTAGGCGACCAAGCAACATCATTTAAATCGCCAGCAACAATGACAGGCCCGCACTCTTCATTTACCGCTTTGCCAACAATGTGTAGCTCTATATCTCTTGGTTTTGCGTAAGTGTTTTCGGTAGGGCTAGGTGGTTTGGGGTGCACAAACCATAGTGTTATTTGTTTTCCTTCAATTGTGGTTTTTATTTGAATAGATGGCACGTCGTTTTCTACTAGAAAATGCAGCGTTGCACTGGTCAACTTATGCTTACTATACACATGCATGCCGTATAAATTATCAAGCGGACATGCCTTGCAGTAGGGATATTTACCCTCAAGCGGCTTTAGTCCGTTTTCCCACTTTTCGTTCGACTCTAAAGTAACCAAGAAGTCGGGAGAGGTGTCTTGTACGTGTGAGATCAATTTATCGAAGTCGTCATTTGGCATATATACGTTGCTAGATAGAATGCTTAGTGTTGAGTGGGCATTTTCTCTTGGTATTTGCTTTACCTCTTTTTTATAGAGAGGTGTGTAGGGCGCTATCCACATGCACTGATATATAAAGGACATGACTAAAGTACATGCAAGCAGCAAAGATACAGAAGACAACTCAGCAAATAGAGTGTGTGCAAGGTAACCGCAAAGCGTTGCTAGCATCAATGCCGTTATTTGCAGCCTGGGGAATTCCCACATACGCACCAACCAATGGGATGAGGGAAGGTGTGGGGCGAGAGTTAGTAAAGTAAGTACAATTGATGTTACGTTTAGCACAATTTCCATATTGCCAACTCCTTTCTTTTCACTTGCTTGTAAGCCAAAAGCACTTCGTTAAACAAGAATAGCATTACGCACAGCTTTTGATTAAACCCTGCTTCTTAAAGTGAAAAAACACTTGTTCCACTTCTATTGAGTGCTTTTCTACGCTTTGCAACCGTTAAAGTTCAGCGATGTGAAGTGCGGCAAAGTCACTATTTAAAGACGCAACGTGTTTTTTCTCAGTATTATTTCACTTCTCTTTAAGTCCAACATTTCTGTCGTTCAAGGTTTTCTTCATTGCATACATTCCTACGTACTGGTTCAAGGAAATTGTGCTGGGTAAAAAATTCTCAAAACAACGCAAAAGTTTCAAATGATTAAATATGAAATAAGTGTGGGTTTGTTGTTAGTTTCTTTTAAATCAGTGAGTTATGAGTGTGGCAGGCTTCTGGCATGAGTTACATCGAAGTTTCGACAAAGGAGAAATGTTATGAAACGTACACTACTTTCAATGATTGTTGCTACATCTTTAACTACTGCAGCTTATGCAGGTGATATGAACACAGACAACAAGTGGGAGAAAGGTGCCAAAGACGCATGGATTGATGGCAAAGCAGAAGCTACGCTGTTGTTCAATGGTAACCTAGATTCGTTCGATATTAATACTGACGTAGATAACGGTAACGTTATTCTAACGGGTAAAGTTGAAAACTCGGTAGACAAAAAGTTGGCTGAAGAGCTGGTGGCAAATATTGATGGCGTGAAGTCGGTAGATAACAAGCTGACCATCGTCGAGAAGCGTAAAGACATGTCTGAAGATTCAATGTCAGATGACATGAAAACAGCCTACGATAAAAGTACTAGTGAGCTGACTGACGCAAAAATCGCGACAGTAATTAAAACACGCCTGCTCATGGATACGGACATTTCAGGTTTTGACATCGACGTAGATGTTGAAGCGGGCAATGTAACACTGACCGGTGATGTTGATTCTGACGCTGAGCGCGACCTTGTAATTGCTATTGCAAAAGGTGCATCTGACGTGAAATACGTAGAAGATAACCTACGCGTAGTAACGGAAACAGCGATGAATTAAGCAAAAGCAATATTCACCTTCTAAGGGGCTTCGGCCCCTTTTTCCCTCATTTAATTATCAGCTTCGTTCAAGGATAGAGAAATGACTTTTCTACGCTGGATATACTCAGGTTTAGTCGTGTCGATTTTGCTTGTAATCGTAGGTATTTTCGGTAACGGCATGTTCTCAGTAGGTCAGGTAAGCGCAGAAGATAAAGCGCATTCCTACAGCCAAGCCATAAAAGGCTTTGAGCAAAGATATTCATTGGCTAAATTCGACCTAAAAAGAAAGTCTCACCTTTTACGTAAAATGCGATTGGAACACTTTAGTGCACAGGCAAAACAAGCTGATATTCGAGGTTGGGAAAGCAAACGCGAACGCTTTTTAGAACGTGCTGATAATGTATTAAGACATCACTTGTCGCAATATGCATATGAAGACAACAGCGCATTGCAAGCGACACGCGCTGCTAATTCAGAAAGCTTAGCGACCCAAACAGCGAACACAGAAGCAAGAAGTGCAGTTAATCCTGTTATCACGGCTGATTAGATACAAAAAAGCGAAGTAATGGGTAACAACCCAAAACTTCGCTTTATGCTTTTAGTGTGTTGAAAAACTATTCAGCTTATTCAACATCAACAATTTTAAGCGTATTAGTTGCGCCTACTTTTTCCATTTCATCGCCATACGTCAGTATTATGCTGTCGCCGCTTTTAACTAGGCCCTTTTCTTTCAACGATGCAATGACATCGTATTTCAAGCGGCCAGGTTCACTTTGCGAAGAGTCGAAGTACACTGGTTTTACACCACGGCAAAGCGCCATTGTATTTAGCGTAGACTCATGACGCGACATCGCGATAATTGGTAGCGACGTAGTTATACGCGACATCAATGTTGGTGTGCTGCCACTTTCTGTAAGGCCAACAATTGCTTTAACACTTGGTAAGTGATTCGCTGCATAAACAGCAGATAGCGCAATAGACTCACTGGTAGATGAAAACTTCTCATCCATACGATGTTTAGATATTTTCACACTTGGGTGAGTTTCGGCACCTTCACAAACACGCGCCATAGCAGCAACGGTTTCAATGGGGTAGTTACCCGCAGCTGTTTCTGCTGAAAGCATAACGGCGTCAGTGCCATCAAGTACCGCGTTCGCAACATCCATTACTTCAGCACGGGTAGGCATTGGGCTGTCGATCATCGACTCCATCATTTGTGTTGCAGTAATAACTACTTTGTTTAATTGGCGCGAACGGGCAATAAGTTTCTTTTGAACACCCACAAGCTCAGCATCACCAATTTCCACGCCTAAGTCACCACGCGCCACCATCACTGCGTCAGACGCTTTAATGATATCAGTCATGGCTTCATCAGATGCTACCGTTTCTGCACGCTCAACCTTGGCACAGATTTTTGCATAGCAACCTGCCGCTTGCGCTAGTTCTCGAGCATATTCTAAATCTGCACCACTGCGCGGGAACGAAACCGCAAGGTAGTCAACGCCAATTTTTGCCGCTGTCTTAATGTCTTCTTTATCTTTGTCTGTTAGCGCGTCTGCTGACAAGCCGCCACCTTGACGGTTAATGCCTTTGTTGTTTGAAAGTTTACCGCCAACGGTAACTTCAGTAATAACTTTACGGCCTTCAACGCCAGTTACTTTTAACTGAATACGGCCATCATCAAGCAACAAAATGTCTCCAGCAGACACATCGTCTGGTAGCGCTTTATAGTCTATACCTACGCGGTCGATGGTACCTTCGTCACGGCCTAGTTCAGCGTCTAGAACGAATGTAGCACCAATCTCTAACTTAACAGAACCTTCTGCAAAGCGGGCAACACGGATCTTAGGGCCTTGAAGGTCGCCAAGAATAGCTACGTACTTACCTAAGTTCTTCGCTGCTTGACGCACACGTTTTGCACGTTCGATGTGGTCTTCAGCTTGTCCGTGAGAAAAATTCATGCGCACCGTGTTTGCACCAGCGGCAATAAGCGCTTGAATTTTTTCTAGTGAATCGGTGGCTGGACCTAAGGTGGCAAGAATTTTCGTTCTTCTAATCATGGGATTCCGTCGCTGTTTTGTAGTTAGCAATAACAAAAGGAGATAGGTTGCAGTGATTGACGCTGCTGCCTGTAATCGCTTTACGTAATTTTATTACAGAATAGTAGTTGAATTTGACAAAAATGTGAATGAAAGAAAGAAATTCTCCCAACTGGCTTGACCAGTTGGGTAAGGAATTCTGTACGTTCTGTATAATATAGCACCTTATTGAGCAGGTTTTCTTCTTCACGGTGCGCGCAGCAAAATAAAAGTGAGGAGGGCGAATGACATTACAGATGAACGAATATTACAAAAAAGGGCAGATATCGAAGTATATGCCCTTTTCGTTTATTAAAGCTTTTCTATTAAATCGTGATGATTATTCGTTACGTTTTTCGTAACGCGAGCCACGTAGGGTGTCTTTTACGCGCTTCAAGTTTTCTCTAAACTTATTACCGCGGCGAAGTGTGAAGCCCGTTGCCAAAACGTCGATAAGCGTTAGCTGTGCAATACGCGATGCCATTGGCATGTACATGTCGGTGTCTTCAGGCACTTCTAGCGACAGCACATAGCTGCATTCTTGCGCTAATGGACTATCAGCAGAAGTAATACCAACTACTGTTGCATCATTCATGCGCGCAATTTGTGCTATCTCTACAAGGCTTTTCGTGCGGCCTGTATGGCTAATTAATACCACCACGTCACCGTCAGAACAGTTCATGCAGCTCATTCGCTGCATCAAAATGTCTTCAAAGTACACAACAGGTACGTTGAAGCGGAAAAACTTATTCAGCGCATCGTGGGCAACCGATGCTGAAGCACCAAGACCAAAGAATGAAATCTTTTGCGCTTGGGTCAGTAGGTCGACTACGCGATTTACTACATTCACATCAACCGACTGCCTTGCTACTTCCAAAGACGCCATGGTCGATTCAAATATCTTATTGGTGTATTCGTCGGGGCTGTCATTTTCATCAACGTGACGGTTAACGTATGGCGTACCGTTAGCAAGGCTTTGTGCCAGGTGCAGTTTAAAGTCTGGAAAACCTTTAGTATCTAAACGTCTGCAAAAGCGGTTAACTGTGGGCTCGCTGACATCCGACATTTTAGCGAGGGTTGCTATACTCGAATGAATGGCAGTTTGTGGGTTTGCAAGAATAACCTCAGCCACTTTCTTTTCAGACTTACTGAATGCAGCTTTACTTTGTGTAATTTTTTCTAAAATGTTCATACGGATATAGCAAATATTCGGCATATGTTGTTGTAAGGTACATTGGTTATAGTACCCAATGTGACGGCAGTGACAAGAAAAATGTAATTTTTTGACATTTTTTATTGCTGTGGCCAATGTAAATCAGGGTAAACTGAAGGAAAATAGAAAGAATCGAATCCTGTAGTTGGTTCAAGTTGTAATTTTACTACATTTGGTGTTAACTATACGGTAAAAATAGTCGAGGGTGTTGTAAATAACTGTACAATACACCGCGCATACATACATTTAAAAGGTCGACGAATATGGTATTGGATAATTCCTACGAGCCCTGTGATTTTGTACTCTTCGGTACGCTGGGCGATCTTTCACGACGCAAGTTATTGCCTTCATTATACCAGCTTGAAAAAGCCAACCTAATGCATCCAGACACCACCATAGTGGGTGTTGCTCGCCAAGACATGTCTTTAGAAGACTATATTGAAGAAGTGCATACCAACCTTGTTAAGTTTGGTGAAAAAGAGCTGTGTAATGAAACGTGGGAGCGCATGAAAGCGCGTCTGCATTACGCATGTGTGGATATGAAAGACGTAGAGAGCTACTGCGTACTAGATGATCACGTTGATCCTGACCGTACCATGGTGTGCTACCTTGCAACGCCGCCAGCTATTTATGGTGACATTTGTCGCGGTCTACACAGCTGTAAAATCATCGACTCAAGCGTACGTGTAGTATTGGAAAAGCCAATTGGTCACGACTTAGCATCGTCAAAAGTTATCAACGAACAAGTTGCAGAATACTTTTACGAAAAACAAATTTATCGTATTGACCACTATCTAGGTAAAGAAACCGTACTTAATCTAGTGTCGCTTCGTTTTGCAAACTCTATCTTCGCAACAAACTGGGACCATAACTGTATCGACCACGTGCAAATCTCAGTTGCTGAGTCGGTAGGTATTGAAGGTCGTTGGGGTTACTTTGATGACGCAGGTCAAATGCGTGACATGGTACAAAACCACTTACTTCAAATTCTAAGCCTTGTTGCCATGGAGCCGCCTACAACGCTGGACGCAGACAGCATCCGTGATGAAAAGCTAAAAGTTCTAAAAGCGCTTCGCCCAATTAACTCGTTTAACGTTAATGATGTAACCGTTCGTGGCCAGTACACGTCGGGCTTTGTTAAAGGTGAAGAAGTGCCGGGCTACCTAGAAGAAGAGGGCGCCAACACACAAAGTAAAACCGAAACTTTTATCGCTATTAAAGCGGAAATTGATAACTGGCGTTGGGCGGGTGTGCCGTTTTACCTTCGCACTGGTAAGCGTATGCCTACCAAGGTGAGTGAAGTTGTTATTTACTTTAAGCGTCAACCGCACAACCTGTTTGGCGACAGCTTTAAGAACTTGCCACCTAACAAGCTAGTTATCCGTCTTCAGCCAGATGAAGGCGTTGAAATTACCGTAATGAACAAGGTTCCAGGCCTAACAAGCTCAGGCTCTATGGATCTTCAAAAATCAAAGCTTAACTTAAGCTTCTCTGAGGCGTTTGCTGACGAGCGTATTCCTGATGCCTACGAAAAGCTGCTTCTTGAAGTTATGTTGGGTAATCAGGCGCTATTTGTACGCCGCGATGAAATTGAACAAGCATGGACATGGGTTGATTCAATTCTTGAAGCTTGGAAACAGTCGAGCGAGCCACCAGAGCCATATCAGGCGGGCACGTGGGGCCCTGTAGACTCAATTGGATTGCTTGCGCGTGAAAACCGCAGCTGGTACGAAAGCAAAATAGCGAAGAAGAAATAAGATGGCGTTAACAACACTTTCATTCGAAACTCCTGACGCGCTAACCAATGCATTTGCTGAAGACTTAGTTAGCATTCTTAAAACAGGCATTAAAACCCGCGGGCGCGCGTCGCTAGTGGTTAGTGGTGGTCGAACGCCGTTGGCATTGTTTAAACAACTTAGCGAAACAGAGCTAGAGTGGGATAAAGTTGATATCACTCTAGCCGACGAGCGCTGGGTTGATGAAGGCCACGAAGCTAGTAACACTAGCTTGGTAAAAAACAATTTAATTCAAAATAAAGCCGCAGCAGCTCGTTTTATTGAACTAAAAAGCGAGCCACAAGACGCAAAAGACGGTGTAGCAACAGCAGAAAGTAATCTTGCTGAAATGTCGCAACCGTTTGATGCGTTAATTCTAGGCATGGGTGAAGACGGCCATACAGCGTCGTTGTTCCCATGTTCTGAACAAGTGCTAGACGGCTTAGATATGAACAGCGGCAATACCTGCATTGCGGTTCAACCTACAACAGCACCTCACCAACGTATTTCATTAACGCTACCTGCGTTGCTAAATAGCAGAAATATTTTTTTGCACCTAACGGGCGAAAAGAAGAAGCATGTATTGCTTGATGCTATTGAAAATGCCACCGAAGCGCAAAAGCCCATCACAGCCGTAGTTAACAGAGCTCCGGTTACCTTGATGTGGGCGCCATAGGAGACAAGAGAATGAATCCAAAAATTGCTGAAGTTACGCAACGAATTATCGAGCGTAGTAAAGAAACGCGCAAAGCGTACCTAGAAAAAATTGAAGAGGCACGACGTCAGGGCCCGCACCGTGGTGCTTTGTCGTGCGGTAACCTTGCACATGGTTTTGCGGCATGTGGCTCTAGCGAAAAAGCCGATCTTCGCTCAATGACCAAAGCTAACGTTGCTATTATTTCGTCGTACAACGACATGCTGTCTGCGCATCAGCCTTACGAAACGTATCCGGCTATTATCAAAGAAGCAGTGAAAGAAGTAGGCAGCGTGGCACAGTTCGCGGGCGGTGTACCTGCAATGTGTGATGGTGTTACTCAGGGCCAGTCTGGTATGGACTTAAGCTTGATGAGCCGCGATAACATTGCTCAAGGTGCAGCTATTGCGTTGTCTCACAACATGTTTGACAGTGCGCTAATGCTGGGTATCTGCGACAAAATTGTACCTGGGCTACTTATTGGTTCATTGACATTTGGCCACCTTCCAACAGTGTTTGTGCCAGCAGGTCCTATGCCATCGGGTCTTCCGAACAAAGAGAAAGCTCGCGTTCGTCAGCAGTATGCTGAAGGCAAGGTAGGCCGTGACGCGCTTTTAGAAGCTGAGTCTCAGTCTTATCACTCTGCGGGTACTTGTACGTTCTACGGTACGGCTAACTCTAACCAGTTAGTGGTTGAGATGATGGGGCTGCATCTTCCTGGCTCTTCGTTTGTAAATCCGGGCACGCCGCTTCGTGACGCTTTAACAAAAGCGGCGGCTGTTCAAGCTACTCGACTCACTGATCTTGGCGATAACTATACGCCAATTGGCCATATTGTTGATGCAAAAGCGATTGTAAATGGCCTAGTAGGACTATTAGCTACTGGTGGTTCAACAAACCACACCATGCACCTTATCGCGGTTGCGCGTGCAGCTGGTTACATCGTTAACTGGGATGACTTCTCAGATATCTCAAACGCTGTACCGCTACTTACACGTATTTATCCAAATGGCTCTGCTGATATCAACCACTTCGTTGCAGCAGGCGGTATGTCGCTGCTTATTCGTCAGCTTCTAGATGCTGGCCTATTGCACAACGACGTTAAAACCATTTGTGGCGAAGGTCTGGATTTCTACACCAAAGAGCCTGTGCTTATTGATGGTAACTTGGAATGGCGCGATGGCCCGACAGAGTCGCTTGATAAAGAAGTACTTGCTACAGTTGAAAACCCATTCAAGCCAGACGGTGGCCTTAGCGTACTAGACGGTAACCTAGGTCGCGGTGTTATTAAAACGTCTGCACTGCGTAACCCGCAATGCACACTTAAAGCGCCTGCCGTGGTGTTTGAAGATCAGTTCGAACTAGATGACGCGTTTAAATCTGGCAAGCTAGATAAAGACTGCATTGTAGTTGTGCGCTTCCAAGGCCCTTCTGCCATTGGTATGCCTGAACTACACCGCTTAACACCACCGCTAGGTGTACTACAAGATCGTGGCTTTAAAGTAGCCTTGGTAACCGATGGCCGTATGTCTGGTGCGTCGGGTAAAGTGCCAGCTGCAATCCATGTTACACCAGAAGCCTACAAAGGCGGTTTGCTTGCAAAAGTACACGACGGTGACCTAATTGAACTTAACACGGTTACTGGCGAGCTTACGTTACACGTTGACGAAGCAACCCTTGCTGAGCGTGAAGCGCAGCCTGCAAACTTGGCTAAACATCACGTTGGTATGGGCCGAGAAATGTTCGCAGGTGTGCGTGCAATGCTTACCGGCGCTGAAGAAGGTGCGTGTTCACTTTTTTACACGCAGGAGCAAGCATAATGAGCCAGAAGTTTGTGGCTGATGTTGGCGGTACAAATATACGTTTGGCTCGGGTAACCGAGTCGGGCGTTGCTGATATCAAAAAATACATGTGTAACGACTTCGCCAGTATCGACCTTGCTATTGCACAATACTTTTCTGATATGCCAGAGCATGTATTCACAGAAGGGTGCATTGCTATTGCATGCCCTGTGCTGGGCGATCAGGTTGAAATGACCAACCACAGCTGGGCGTTTTCACAAAATGCACTGCGCTCTCAATTGAAGCTAGATGCACTTTACGTAATTAACGACTTCACAGCGGTTGCACACTCTTTACCGGTACTGGGAAGCGACCAGGTTATTCCTATTGGTGAAGGTATTGCGAAAGAGAATGGCAACATTGCGGTATTTGGTCCGGGCACTGGCTTAGGTGTTGAGCACATCACAATGACATCGTCAGGCTGGCAAACGCTGGATGGCGAGGGCGGTCATGTTGATTTTGCACCAGTTGATGAAACTGACGTTATTGTGTGGCGACACCTTCACGCTATGTTCGGTAGAGCATCAGCTGAAGAAGTAATGTCGGGCCGCGGAATTTTAAACATCTACACAGCACTAGCAAAGCATGCTAATGAGCCAGTGGAGTTTACCGAGCCAGCACAAATTACCGACGCCGCGCTAGCGGGTTCATGCAAAATTGCAGAGGCAACACTTACGCAATTCTGTCGCATTATGGGTAGCTTTGCCGGCAACCTGGCACTGAATATGGCTACCACAGGCGGTATCTTTATTGGCGGCGGCATTGCAAACCGCTTCCCAGATTTCATTAAGAATAGCGACTTCAGAGCCCGCTTTGAAGCAAAAGGCCAAATGAAGCACTACGTAAAAGATATCCCCACCTATTTGATAGCAGAACCTGACCACGGTCTTCTTGGTGCAGCTGCTTATCTAAATCAAAATACAGCGAGCTAAACTATGACTACGAAATGGAAATATACGCCAGAGGAAATTTTTGCAGCGGGTCCAGTGGTACCTGTGCTGGTAATCAATGATGTTGAAAAAGCAGTGCCTCTAGCGAAAGCGCTCATGGAAGGTGGTATTAAAGTACTGGAAGTAACGCTACGTACGCCTGCGGCTATCGATGTTATCAAGCGCATTGCAGACGAAGTACCAGACTCACTTATTGGTGCTGGTACGGTAACTAACGCACAGCAGCTTAAAGCCGTTGTTGAAGCAGGCGCAAAATTTGCCATTAGCCCTGGTATGACAGCCGATCTGCTTAAAGCGGGTATGGATGCAGAAATTCCACTTATCCCTGGTATTTCATCTACATCTGACCTAATGAAAGGCAAAGACGCAGGCTATACGCACATGAAATTCTTCCCTGCAGAAGCGTCGGGCGGTGTTAAAGCCATTAAGTCTATTAGCGGTCCGTTCCCTGATGTAACGTTCTGCCCAACAGGCGGCATTGGCCCTAACAACTACAACGATTATTTAGCGCTTAACAACGTTAAATGCGTTGGTGGTTCGTGGTTAGCCCCAGATGATGCAATTGAGTCGGGCGACTGGGCACGCATCACGCAGCTGGCTAAAGAAGCGATTGCTGGTGTAAATAAATAAGGTTGACTCTGATTTGAGTTAAGTGAAAAGGGACGCCAGTGGCGTCCCTTTTTTGTTGTGAACCGCTGGGAAGTGCTAGAAGCGGACTGTGGAACTGTTTCAGTGAACGTAAATAGTAGGGAGCCTGCGTGTTTGTGTCCCAACGAGCGCTAGCAAGTGACCACAGTGTTTATGCATCATTCTCAAATAAGACCGACTGATCGATTGCTTCCTCAGTGCACTCTAAGTGGGCATCAACGTAAGGCCAGTGAACTCTTTTAGCATGAACGACAAATCCTTGCTTTTTTGTATAGTTAGAAAGCACGAAAGAGCCTGAGCACAATTCTGAAGCGCGCTTGACTAGTTTAACTCTCAAATCTTGATAAGACTCACTATTGCGACCATGAACACGAACTAAAAATTGATTAGCAGTTAATTTCTTGTCGACGTAACCATAAGCTCCATTAGAGGGCTCGCCATTTAGTGGCTTGTATGTACTGCATCCAGTTAATAAAAGTAAAACAAAAATTCCAAATAACTTTACCATCAACTCACCTTGATGCTGGTCTTACTCACTAAAAGTGGACTGTCATGTTAAGCGTAGGTCGCTTCGTAGTCATACGGTCTAACGTAGCCTATGTTTTACTGTCCCTGCGAACGTTTTAGGCGCTTTCTTATGCATTACCTTTTGCCTTTAATATAGCTACCCGATGTTCAGGTTTTAAAGGCAGTTTTTTAAAAGGGCTAATGTTTGAACCACCAGTATTTCCGATGGGCACTAGGCCTATTGCTGTCTTGGTTAAAGCGCCAACTATTCGTAGGATTTGCCCAAAGAACTCCTTAGTATTTCGGTTTCTGATTGACCACGCAAACATAAGAAAATGAACCTTAACATGCCAGTAAGTTGATTCCTGACCAAGTACATGAGCATTCTCTAGATGGTTGAAAGCTCTATCATTTTCACCTTTGGAGTTGGCAACCTCATAGAGTTGAATCTCATCCTTCACAACTGGAGCAATATTTTTAGTGAATTTTCTATTCATATATTCTATCTCTCCAAAATGCATAACTTTTCATTAACGGGCGCAGGCACGTAGGAGATAATGGCGAAGTGGTCCTGCGTGATAACGTCCCAGTGGGCTTTAGCCCTCGACTTTATTTTTTGTAAGCTAAAAAATGACTGTGGGAGTCTTTTTAACGTCCCACGGATTATTTAGTACGAAGCTGCTGATTCCGCTTTTTAAAACGTTTTTCGCTATCGCGGAACCACAACCTGTGTAAGCGTGTGACTTTCGCCAGGCTCAAGATGTTTTCCTTGAGTTAGGGAGGTCTCTACACAAATCATGTGTTTGTAACCGAAGGGGTCCATATCTGAAATTGATGCTGCGCTCAGCCACGGGTTCCACACCACTAGCGAATCGTTACCTTCAGAGTTAACGTCAGTAAAAGCACTATCCTCAACTCTAATTGTAGTGTTTTTAACAGCGCTAAGGTGAATGCGGTCTGTTTCACCAGAAATGGTATAGGGGGTAGGAGAAGGCTTGATTTGCCAGTCTTCAAGTTTGTCTTTGTAGTCTCCGTCAATGCCTTGAAGCTCAGTGTGATTGATATGGTCGACATGGAAATAGCTGTGAAGCGCGCAGTTATATTTGAACGGCACCGTACCCGTGTTCTCGGTAATAAGCGACATTGATAATGTGTCGCCAACGATAAGTTGCAACGTAACGTTGCAATCGTATTCGAAGCCTTGGGCGCGGGTAAAGCTAGGGCGTAGCGTAATGCTTGTGCCTTCTTCTGTATCTTGTGAATCCACTAGCTTCCACACCTGGGTGCGCAAAAAGCCGTGAGCGGGTAGGGCACCTTTCTCTTGTCCGTGGTCGTCACTAAACCATGGCCAGCATACAGGTACACCGCCTCGTATTGGGCGCTCTCCGTTTAAATACGCATGTGGGCTTACCCAAAGGCGTTCTTTTCCATCCGACTTAGGTACAAAAGACAGAACATGCCCACCAAACAAACTGACTTTCGCTGTCGCTTTGTTATTGTCTATCTCAAGAAAAGTAAGTCCATTAGACTCACTTAGCGAAATTGAATTAACGGGTGACATAAACCCTCCTTGGTGGGTGATAGCTTAAAAACAGTGACAGGGAAAAAGCGTGTTTGTCACCACCTTCATATGAATGTGCCGATGAAAATAAAAAAGGTGCAAACACAATGTTTGCACCTTTTCAGATTAACTCAAATAGATGACAAATAAACTAAATATTTGTTATGAATGCCGTTTATTTAGAAATGTGAGCAACCAAGTCTAGTACTTTGTTTGAGTAGCCCCACTCGTTGTCATACCAAGATACTACTTTTACAAACGTATCAGTTAGTGCAATACCGGCTGTGGCGTCAAACACAGATGTGCGCGCGTCACCTACGAAGTCATTAGATACCACAGCATCTTCTGTGTAGCCCATAATACCTTTAAGCTCGCCTTCAGAGGCTTCTTTCATTGCTGCACAGATAGCGTCGTAGCTAGTAGGCGTTGCAAGGTTAACGGTTAAGTCTACAACCGACACATTTGGTGTAGGTACGCGGAACGCCATACCAGTAAGCTTACCGTTAAGTGCTGGGATAACTTTACCAACGGCTTTCGCTGCACCTGTAGAAGATGGAATGATGTTTTGGCCTGCGCCACGACCACCGCGCCAGTCTTTCATAGATGGGCCATCTACTGTCTTCTGAGTAGCAGTAGTAGCGTGTACGGTAGTCATTAGACCGTCAACAATGCCGAATTTATCGTGAAGCACTTTCGCTAAAGGTGCAAGACAGTTTGTTGTACAAGAGGCGTTAGAAACAATGGTTTCACCTGCGTAGCTGTCTTGGTTAACGCCCATAACAAACATTGGCGTGTCGTCTTTAGATGGCGCAGACATTACCACTTTCTTAGCGCCCGCTTCAATGTGCTTTGCTGCTGTTTCTTTAGTTAGGAAAAGACCCGTAGATTCAACCACTACATCTACGTCAACTTCGTTCCACTTAAGTGCAGCTGGATCGCGCTCTGACGTGATACGGATAGTTTTGCCATTAACAATTAGTGAATTATTGTCTACAGTTACTTCACCGTCGAACAAACCGTGGGTAGAGTCGTACTTTAATAGATAAGCAATGTAGTCTGTGTCCAGCAAGTCGTTAATAGCCACTACTTCGATGTCTTGACGCTCTGCTGCAGCGCGCATTACCAGACGTCCAATACGGCCAAAACCGTTGATACCGATGCGAATTGTCATAACGTACCCCGATAAATTTTAATAAAATATGAAAATAAATTACGTAAAGTATGGATCAAAATGCCATAATTAGCAAAATAAAAAGCTAAAGTGTTGCAAAATTACGAACAATGGCTTTTGCAATCGTATTCAGATATCGCCCGAGCGCGGTTTCTAGAATAATGTTAAAAAATTGTTTTATACGTATGTGCTTTAGTTTGCTCTTAAGCACGATAGCGTTACTCTATCGAACAACAGGAATTACACACCATGACACAACAACTTCTGCAACAATTGGTTGAAATGCGGGGAATAGAAACCCAGTACGTAGACGCATGGGGAAATCCAGCAACCATCGCAGAATCGAGCAAGACTAAGTTGTTAAATGCACTTGGCTATGACACCAGCAGTGACGAAAAAATTCAGTCACAAATTGCACAAGATGTTCAATCTGTTTGGTTGTCTCCGTTGAACCCTGTTCAAGTTGTGCGCCGTGGTGAAGACATTAGGTTATCGGTACGTTTACCTATAGAGTTAGTAAACGATGAGCACGTACTTACCGTTACCCTGGAAAGCGGTGAGGTGCTTACTCACGCGTTCACGCCTGTGGATGAAAGCATGACTACAATGGCGCATATCGACGACGTTGAATTCCATGAATACGTGGTTGCGCTGCCTTTAGATTTACCGCTTGGCTATCACGATGTGGCGCTATCAGCAGACGGCGACCAAATTGCCACGTCACGTATTATTATGGCACCACAGGCTTGCTTTACTCCTGATCCTATTAAACAAGGGAAGAAAATTTGGGGTTTAAGCGTTCAGCTTTATTGTGTACGCAGCGAAAATAACTGGGGCATAGGTGACTTCTCTGACCTTTCGATGCTTATTGAAAAGTCTGCAAGCGTAGGTGCTGACTTTATAGGTCTAAACCCAATTCATGCCCTTTATCCGGCTAACCCTAATGCGTGCTCTCCATATGGCCCAAGCTCACGCCGCTGGTTGAACTATTTGTATATCGACGTAACGGCAGTAGAAGGCTACGACGATGCGTCAGTACAAGCGTTAGTAACGAGCGACGACTTCAACAAAACGTTAACGCATGCGCGTAACGTAGAACACGTAGATTATGAGGCGGTTGCACATCTTAAACTTGCTGCGCTTCGTGCGGTATTTGATGTTTACGACGCAAAATACTTACGTAAGAGCACTAAACAGAACAAGACCTTTAAAGCGTTTGTTGAAGCTGGTGGTGAAAGTCTTGATATGTTAGCGGTTTACGATGCACTTCAGTCATCGCTTAAAGCGCAAGGAAAGGAAAGCTGGGGCTGGCCTGTATTCCCTGAAGAGTTTAAAGATTATCACAATCCTGCAGTGGCTAAGTTCAAGAAAGCGAACGAGCAAGACGTTAAGTTCTACCTATTCTTACAGTGGATTGCGGCGCAGCAACTAGAACAAGCGAGCAATAAGGCTACTGAAGCTGGCATGACTATTGGCTTGTATCGCGACCTAGCGGTAGGTGTAAGCGAGGGAAGTGCAGAGATTTGGGGTAATAAAGACCTTTACTGTACCGACGCCAGCGTTGGTGCTCCGCCAGATATCTTAGGCCCATTAGGCCAAAACTGGGGTCTTCCGCCAATGGACCCACGTAAGCTTTACGAACAAGCTTATCAACCAATTATCGACCTATTCGCTTCTAACATGGCGTCTTCAGGTTCACTTCGAATCGACCACGTTATGGCACTTCTGCGTTTGTGGTGGGTAGTAAAAGGCGACGATGCAAAAGAAGGTGGATACATTTATTACCCTGTAGATGACCTTCTAGGTATTTTGGCATTAGAGAGCCACAGAAACCAAAGCTTAGTTATTGGTGAAGACCTTGGTACAGTACCAGAGGAAATTCGCAGTAAGCTTGCTGAGAACGGCGTTTATTCATACCGCGTGTTCTTCTTTGAGCAAGCGGAAGATGGCGGTTTCTTCTCTCCTAGTCACTACCCAGTGCAGTCGATGTCAACGTTGACTACCCACGACATGCCAACCCTAATTGGTTACTGGCACTGCCTTGATCTTGAACTTGGTAAAGATATTGGTCTTTATCCAACACAAGAAATTTTGGATACGCTTTACACCGACCGTCACGACAACAAACAGTCTATTTTGGATACGCTTCACGGTCACGGCTCTGTAGGTGATAACGTAGGTCGCGATGTGAACTATGTTGGCATGAACCAAGACCTAAACTACGGCATGCAGGTGCACATGGCAGGCGGTTCAAGCGCGTTACTTAGCCTACAGCTGGAAGACTGGCTGCAAATGGATAAGCCAGTAAACATTCCAGGTACGTTTGACGAGTATCCAAACTGGCGCAGAAAGCTAACGCAAAACATTGAGACAATGTTTGAAAATGCACAGATTAATGAGTTAGCCGCTAAACTTACACACGCAAGAAAGCAAGCGAGCAACAAGTAATAGCCTAAATTGAATAGTTAAATTAAAGAAGTGACTTAGTGCTTCTTAATCGAGTAAGATGAAGCGTCAATTCTGGCGCTTTACGAATTAAACCCGCTGAAATGCGGGTTTTTAATAGGAGTAGCGAATGCAACAAGTAGTGCAGCAGTTTGAACAAGCGGCATGTTCACAGCCATTTTCCCAACTGGGTGTTGTAGAAAACAACGGAACGTTTCTTCTTCGTATCTGGAGACCAGGTGCGAAGTCTATTTCAGTTAAATGGGAAAACGCTGCACTACCAAAGGTTACGCTACAGCCTGTTTCAAATACGGGCTTATTTGAAGCTGAAATCTCCAAAGCCCATTGCGGCCATACCTATTCTGTAAACGCAGAATACGAAGATGGCGAGCACACTTACTTCGACCCTTACCAATTCACTGAAAATGCCTATCACGCCGTACATTTTATCGATGCCAAGCCAGCAAACTTGTATCAACAAGCGGGCGCTCAGCTATTAAGTGTCGATTCAACCGAAGGTACGGCAATTAACGGCGTGCGTTTTTGTGTGTTTGCACCTAATGCCAGCGCTGTGTCGGTTATTGGCGATTTTAACCAGTGGGACGGTCGCGTTAATCCCTTAGAAAAGACGTCTATGGGTTATTGGGTGTTATTCATCCCTGGTCTGCAGGCGAATGAACGTTATAAGTATCAAGTAAAAGATGCAAAAGGCCATGACCTTCCGCACAAGGCCGACCCACTAGGCTTTAGCGCAGAGCAATATCCTTCGCACGCGTCTAAAGTTTTCGACCATACTGCATACACATGGAACGATGAAAAGTGGATGGAAAGCCGAAAAATCAATAAATACGAAACGCCAATGAGTATTTATGAGGTACATCTTGGTTCGTGGAAACGACCGGATGCGCAAAGTGATGCGCGCTATTTATCTTACCGTGAGCTAGCCGACGACCTTATAGGTTATGTTAGCGACATGGGCTATACCCATGTTGAGCTTTTGCCTGTGTCAGAGTTTCCTTTCGACGGTTCGTGGGGTTATCAACCCGTTGGCATGTTTGCGCCAACAAGTCGTTTTGGCAATCCTGACGACTTTAAGTATTTTGTGGATAAATGCCACCAAGCAGGTGTTGGTGTAATTATTGACTGGGTACCGGCACATTTCCCTGAAGATGGACACGGCTTAGCGCGATTTGACGGCACCTGCGTATACGAATATGAAGATCCAAAGAAAGGGTGGCACCCCGACTGGAATTCGTGCATTTACGATTTCGGTAAAGACACTGTTCGTCAATTCTTAGTGGCAAACGCACTGTTTTGGCTGGATAAATTCCACGTTGATGGCCTTCGTGTAGATGCAGTAGCCAGTATGCTTTATCTTGATTACTCGCGTAACGATGGTGAGTGGATCCCAAATGTAGACGGTGGCAATGAAAACTACGAAGCCATTAGTTTACTGCGCTGGATGAATGAAGAAGTGTATAAACACTTCCCAGATGCAATGACCATTGCTGAAGAGTCGACATCATTTCCTAAAGTATCTCGACCTGTATTTGATGGCGGCTTAGGCTTTGGATTTAAGTGGAATATGGGCTGGATGCACGATTCGCTGCACTACATAGCCAAAGACCCTGCCTATCGCAACTATCATCACGGTGATATTACGTTCAGCATGGTGTATGCGTTTGATGAGAACTTTGTACTGCCTATTTCTCACGATGAGGTTGTACACGGTAAAGGTAGTATGCTTAGAAAAATGCCAGGTGATGAATGGCAGCAAGCTGCAAACCTTCGCTGCTACGCAGGTTTTATGTACGGTCACCCGGGCAAGAAACTAAACTTTATGGGCAATGAACTTGCTCAATCAAGAGAGTGGAACCACGACGCTAGCCTAGATTGGGACTTACTTCAGTACCAAAAACATGCGGGTATTCAGTCGTTGTATAAAGCACTTAACACGCTTTATACAACAACGCCGGCGTTATACGAGTTAGACCATCATCATGAAGGCTTTGCCTGGATAGATCATGAAAACGCAGATCAGAGCGTGGTCTCTTTCGTACGTGCTTCTAAAAACGGTAGTCAGAAAGTGTATGTGGTGTCCAACTTTACCCCGGTACCGCGAAACAATTTTAGGCTGGGTGTAGATGCACCATGTACGCTTGAACTTGCGCTTAGTACCGATGATAAAGCATTTTGGGGGAGCGATTTTGCTACCGTGCCACGTGTGGTTTCAACGCCAATGCCATGGAACAATAGGCAGCATTCGGTAGACATAAATCTACCTCCATTGGCTACTGTGTTTTATGTAACGTCACAGTAGTGAATGAAGTAGCGTCGTTTTAAGTTTGTTTTGAGAAAAAAAGCGCACTTATACTTTTTTAAGAGCGGAATACATAGGTAACGTAAGTTGGAAGATACAAACGGCACTAGCGCAGCAATTAGCTGCAGTACAGGCTCTGAGCATCCTTTGGGTGCCACGCTGATGCGTGGCGGCTGTAACTTTGCTGTGTATGCGCCAGATGCCGTTGATGTCATTCTATGCTTGTTCAACGGTGATACCGAAGAAGCCACGCTTGAAATATCGCTTCCAGAAAAAACCGGTGACGTGTGGCACGGCTTTTTGCCAAACATTAAAGCGGGTCAAAATTATGGTTACCGAGTAGAGCGCAACGACGGCGGTCTACATTCCGTACCTACCGATAAATTGCTTATCGACCCGTACGCTTTAAAAATAAGCAGGGCAATTAAATGGGATGCACGTCGATATAAACATGACTCTCAGTTTATGATGCCCAAATGCATTGTAGTAGACCACAACGCGTATTTACCCAGTGCAGTTGCCGCTCCTAAAGTACCAAAGCACAAACGCATTGTGTACGAGGCACACGTAAAAGGGCTAACTAAACTGCATCCTGATGTGCCAAAAGCGCACCAAGGTAAATTTATTGGTGCCGCACACCCTAGCGTTATTAAACACTTAAAAGCGCTGGGTATTACCACTGTGCAATTTATGCCTTTATGCTCTTTTATGCCGGAACCATTCATAACGGATAAAGGGCTAACCAATTATTGGGGTTACAACCCGGTGAATTTCTTTGCACCAGAGCCTCGCTATGGGGTAGCTGACGCACTGGCCGAGCTGAAAGAAATGGTTGAGGCTTATCATAAGGCCGACCTTGAAGTTATTGTTGATGTGGTATTTAACCATACGGCAGAAGCGGGGCAGGGTGGCCCTGTGCTTTCTTTTAAAGGATTTTGCCCTTACCAAGCTTACTTGTACGAGCAAACCAAGTCAGGCGAACTGGTATTCTCAAACCATTCTGGTTGCGGTAATACCATAAATACAGCACAACCATTTATGATGGCCCTTATTCTTGATGCAATGCGACACTGGGTTAACGTAATTGGCGTAGATGGTTTTAGGTTTGACCTTGCAGTATGTTTAGGGCGAGAGCCTCAAACCTTTACAAATAAGTCAGGGTTACTTCGCGCAATTAGCAGCGACCCAGTACTTAAAGATAAGGTGCTTTTAGCCGAGCCATGGGATATTGGTTATGGCGGTTATCAAGTTGGACGATTCCCATCACCTTGGTTAGAGGTCAACGATAAATACCGCGATACTATTCGCGCCTTTTGGCGCGGTGATGATGGCGTTACGGCTGACTTTGCAACACGTCTTATGGGCTCTCGCGATATATTCCACAAAGGACGTCGACATATAAGTACATCGGTGAATAACGTAACGTATCACGATGGCTTTACGCTGCACGACTTGGTGACTTACAGCGAGCGCCATAATTTAGATAATTTGGAAGATAACCGAGACGGCCATGGGCATAACTTATCTTCAAATTATGGCGTTGAAGGTGAAACGCAAGACGCATCTATTATTGAGATGCGCGAGCGTCAAAAACGCAATTTGTTTGCTACCCTTATTTTCTCACAGGGCACGCCACATATTCTTGGCGGCGATGAGTTAAGCAGAACACAAAACGGCAATAATAATGCATATTGTCAGGACAACCCAATTAGCTGGGTTAACTGGGAGCTAAACAAACGTAAGCAAGACTTTTTAAAGTTTTGTCAGTACGTTATCCGTTTGCGTCAGTCTTCTTCGCTGCTTAGCGAGTTAAAGTTGCACGATGACACGTTCACATTGTCGCGCAACGTAAAAGAAATTAACTGGTACAAGCCAGATGGCTCAGACAAAGCATCTGAAGATTGGAATGCGCGACACAACAAGGCCTTTGGCGTTGAAATAAAGGGGTGTGTTAACGGTGCTCAAAAACCTGAACACTGGTTTTTGTGTGTCAACGCTAGTGAAAACGATGTTCGCTTCCATCTACCCACCGCTGCGCCAAAAGGCGGGTGGACCATGCATTTAGATACGCGCTATCAATCACTCAACGAGCAACCATCAATTTGCATTCAAACGGTTTTTTTACAGGCCAGTAAGTCGCTAACGTTGTTCAGTTTTACCGAATATAATGATGGGTATTAGCTGGCTAAACAGTTACTATCGGTTAAAAAATGCACTGCGCATAATTTTTAACGCTTAAGAAGTTTACCAATGGTGAGATTTACACCGTAACACACGCAATTGTCTATGTATGACTGTTCTTTATGGTGTTAGGTGGTATCATGCGCTCCCATCTGAAATGTGAGGATGTTCCTATGCAAAACAAAGGTGGTAATGCACACGACGACAAGCCGTGTGATATTGGTTTTATCGGTTTAGGGGTAATGGGCAGTAACCTTACCATGAACCTTGTCGATCATGGCTACCGCGTTGCCTGCTTCGACTTAGACCAAAACAAAGTTGAATCGATCCTAGCGAAAGACGCAAGCGAACGAGGCGACGATGTTGCCCCTCGCGTAGAAGGCTGTAGTTCGTACACCGAACTGTTAAGCAAACTTAAAGCCCCTCATCTTATCATTATTTCTGTGCCCGCCGGCGACCCTGTAGATCACGTTTGTAACCACCTTATTGATGCTGGCATACATGCTGACGATATTGTTGTCGATACAGGCAACAGCTTGTGGACTGACTCTGTACAGCGTGAAGAGCAATACAAAGGCAAGTTTATCTTCTTCTCAACGGCGGTATCAGGCGGTGAAGTAGGCGCGCGTTTTGGTCCATCGTTAATGCCATCGGGCAACCCTTACGCGTGGACGCGCATTGAGCCTGTGCTAAAAGCGATTGCCGCAAAAGTTGACCCTGAAACGGGTAAACCTCTTGAAAGCCACACGCCAGGAAAGCCAGTGCTAGAAGGTGAGCCTTGTGCCACTTATATTGGTCCTGTTGGTGCGGGTCATTATGTGAAAATGGTGCACAACGGTATTGAATATGCCGATATGCAGCTTATTTGCGAAACTTACCACGTAATGCGTCAGGCATTGAACATGGCGCCAGCTGAAATTGCAGCAGTATTCCGTCGTTGGAATGAAGGCAAGCTCAACAGCTACCTGATGGAAATTAGTGCTGAAGTGCTTGAGCAGCTTGATCCTGAGACCAGTCAACCATTAGTTGATGTTATTCTTGATAGGGCAGGGCAAAAAGGCACAGGCCTGTGGACAGCGGTAAGTGCACTGCAGGTGGGCAGCCCAGCACAAACAATTACTTCAGCAGTTTTTGCGCGCAGTATTTCAAGTTTGAAAGAAGAACGCGTCGCAGCAAGTCATGTTCTTGCAGGTCCAGATGCGCCTAATTTCACCGACGAACAAAAAATGTCGATTGTAAACAAGCTTGAGCAAGCGCTTTATTGTTCGAAAATTTGTGCCTATGCGCAAGGTTTCCAGCTTATGGCAATGGCTGGAAAAGAACATGGATGGACATTAGAGTTTGGTGAAATAGCCAAGATTTGGCGTGCGGGCTGTATTATTCGTGCAGTTTTCTTGCAGTCAATTTCGCAAGCCTATGACAACAATGAAGACTTAGCTAACCTGTTAATGGACCCATACTTTGCAGAGCAGATCACGCAGTACCAATCTGACTGGCGAGAATCTATTGCCCAAGCAACGGTGGCGGGTGTGCCTTGCCCAGCTATGATGTCTGCGCTAAGTTACTACGATTCATACCGCACAGCCGTGTTGCCAGCGAACCTGTTACAGGGGCAGCGTGATTACTTTGGTGCGCATACGTATCAGCGCGTAGACAAGCCTGCTGGTAAAAAGTACCACATTGAGTGGAGTGATCCAGCGCGTCCGCAAACGGCTATCAAGAAATAATAGGCGTTTTGCAAACCATTGTGTAAAAGGTGTATTTGGCAACAAATACACCTTTTTCAGTTTTAGAGGTATAAACATGTCAAACGACAGTAATAGCAATAATGATGAAAAATGGCGCAGTTCGTTAAGCGCTGAGGAATTTCGTGTTTGCAGAGAGGCGGGCACCGAACGTCCTTTCACAGGTGCATTATTAGATGAAAACCGTGACGGCGTTTACGTGTGTAAATGCTGCGATGCACCACTTTTTCCCTCCGACACTAAATTTGACGCAGGCTGCGGATGGCCTTCGTTTTACAAACAGTTGGAAGATGGCAATGTTGATTACCGTGAAGACTTGTCACACGGTATGCGCCGCGTCGAGATTTTTTGTAAACAGTGTAATTCGCATCTTGGCCATGTATTTCCCGACGGGCCGGCGCCAACAGGACAGCGCTATTGCGTGAACTCAGTATCGATGACGTTTAAAGGCAAAGATAATGTCGAGATAAAAGGTTAGAGGCGGAGAGAGCAAGGAATAAAGGTAAACAACTGGTTAAAAATTAACCTTAAATTGAAGCCGCTTTCAGAATAAATCAAAAAACCGCCAGAAAACGGCGGTTTTTTTGCTTATTTCACTACTTCAAACTGAAATATTATTTCAAAAATTAGAAGTGCTAGTATCAAGCAGATAGCAATGTAACGACATGTAGATTTTCTGTATACGCCAATAAAAACCTATTTTGGATGATGGTTATCAATAATTGTTGAAGCCGTATATTCATTTACGTTAAATCCAACATTTAATTCTTTTTAATTCCAACAAGAGCAACGTCTATGCTTTTGTCGGAAAATTACTAAATATTATCTTGTCTGCCTATCAATCTCGCTTTTAGTGAAAGTAATCAACAATTTGGTCATCTAAATTACTTTCTCTAATATAGCGCACGTCACCGTCAGACGATATCTCACCTCTGTGTACCCTAATAATAAAAAGTGACTGACGTAGCGACGCGAAACTAAACGTTAATCTATATCGATGAAGGCAAGAGCATGAATCAACAGTTTGAGCAGGAATTACAAAGCAGCTGGCAAGAGCGTCAGGAATACGCAGAAATGATGTTGCCCCTTATTGGAAAGTTGTACCGCAACAAAGCGGTAGAAATTTCGGTATACGGCCGCTCACTTTTGAATGCTAGTGCCATTGATGTAGTAAAAGCGCACCGCAAAGTACGCTTGCACGAAGGTATTAAGCTTCGTCTACGTGAAAGCTACCCAATTGTTGAAGCGCTTAGCAACATGCAGCTAGCGCCTGCACAAATTGATATTGGCAAACTTGCCTTCGATTTCCATTACGGTTCGGCGGTTGACAACAACGACCTTACGGCCTACCTCAACGAAAAACTAAACGACGTTGCAGGTAAAGAGGACGACCAGAAGCCTCAAGACGTTGTACTATATGGTTTTGGCCGTATAGGTCGTTTACTCGCTCGACTACTTATCGAGCGCCAAGGCAAAAACAACAAGCTTCGCTTGCGTGCCATTGTGGTACGTGGTGGTCGTGAGGGTGACCTTGAGAAGCGTGCTAGCTTGCTTCGCCGCGATTCAGTTCACGGTCCATTTAACGGCAGTATCACTATCGATCACGAGCGTAATGCACTTAAAGCCAACGGCTCTTACATCCAGGTTATCTATGCAAACAGCCCTGATGAAGTAGATTACACGCAGTATGGTATCGAAAACGCTATTGTTGTAGACAACACTGGTATCTGGCGTGACCGCGATGGCTTAGGTCTTCACCTTAAGGCCAAAGGCGCTGCAAAAGCTATTCTTACCGCGCCTGGTAAAGGAGACATCAAGAACATCGTACACGGTGTAAATGATGCTGAAGTAACCCCTGAAGACACAATTGTTTCTGCCGCTAGCTGTACAACAAATGCGATCACGCCAGTACTGAAAGCGCTTGACGAAGAGTACGGTATTGATAATGGTCACGTTGAAACTGTTCACTCTTACACGAATGATCAAAACCTTATTGATAACTACCACAAAGGCGACCGTCGTGGACGTAGTGCGCCTCTTAACATGGTTATCACTGAAACGGGCGCTGCAAAGGCTGTTGCAAAGGCATATCCTAAGCTGGCTGGCAAACTTACGGGTAACGCAATTCGCGTTCCTACACCTAACGTGTCACTTGCAATCTTAAACCTAAATCTTAAGACTGAGGTTGACCGTGTTGCCGTTAACGAGTTCCTTCGCGATACTGCGTTATTCTCGAAGCTTCAGCATCAAATTGACTACACAGCCAGTAAAGAAATAGTTTCTACTGACTTAGTAGGTTCGCGCGCTGCCTCAGTGGTAGATTCTCAAGCGACTATCGCTGCTGATAAGCGTTTAACGCTTTATGTTTGGTACGATAATGAGTTCGGCTATAGCTGCCAGGTACTTCGCGTTGTTCGCGATATGGCAGGGCTTAGCTTCCCAACCCTTCCGCTATAAGCGACGGGAAGAGGTCAGTTGGCGCAACATGACCCACTAAATTGATTAAAAAACCGACCTAAGTGGTCGGTTTTTTATTGGTGTAAACAAATTGTATACTTTAGGCATTATAAAACCTGCCCTCTACGTGGTATTTGTGTTGGTGTCTATGCTAAATTAGCGCACAAATAATGAGGAAAACGACAGTCTATGCATATTTCCAGTCAATTCGACAGCGGCAACATTGAAGTTGTAAGCGCACAGTCACCAGACGATATTCGTCTAGCTATTCCAAAAGATAACCAATCTGAATTTGCTCAATGGTTTCATTTCCGTTTAGTAGGTGAGACATTTGTTACTCACAACATGACCATTGGCAATCTTGCTAAGTCAGCTTATCCAGAAGGTTGGAAGGGGTACAATGTTCTTGCCTCTTACGACCGACAAACGTGGTTTAGAATTCCTAGCGAATTTGATGGCGATAACCTATCGTTCTCGCTAACACTTGAACAGCCAAGTGTTTATTTTGCGTATTTCATTCCTTATAGCTACGAGCGTCACCTAGACCTTATTCACGATGCACAGATGTCGCTCTTGTGCGAACACAGATTCTTAGGCCTAACCCTTGATGGTCGAGATATGTCGTTGTTGGTAATTGGTGAAGAGACACCAGAGAAGAAAAAAGTGTGGATCACAGCGCGTCAGCATCCAGGCGAGACCATGGCAGAATGGTGTGCTGAAGGTATAATCTACCGTCTGTTAGACGAGCAAGACGGTTTAGCTCGCCAACTTCTCGATAACGCCGTATTCTATGTGGTGCCGAACATGAACCCAGATGGCAGCGCACGCGGTCACCTGCGCACCAATGCGGTAGGCACAAACCTAAATAGAGAATGGGCTACGCCAACAGCTGAGAAAAGCCCAGAAGTACTTTACGTATTAAATGCGATGTCTGAAATTGGCGTTGATATGTACCTTGATTTACATGGTGATGAAGCGTTGCCATACAACTTTGTAGCGGGAAGTGAAGGCAACCCTAGCTATAACGATGACATCAAGGCATTGGAAGAGACATTTAAAAACGCGTTACTTAACGCGACGCCTGAGTTCCAAGATGAATTTGGTTACGACAAAGACGAGCCAGGCAAGGCAAATCTGACAGTGGCTTCTAACGCCGTTGGCGAAAAGTTTAAATGTATGGCATATACAGTAGAAATGCCGTTTAAAGATAACGCTGATGTACCTGACGATATTTATGGGTGGTCGGTACAGCGCAGCCGTCAACTGGGAGAAGATCTTCTTATTGGCGTGAATGCTGTAGTGAAAAAGCTGAAAGGCTAAAATTCGTGTTAAGGAAGTGAGAACTTCCCTCAAAAGGCCTCGACAAACAGAGGCCTTTTGGTTATCAAAATATAATAAACAAAATAATCAATCATAATAAAAAAGGGGAAATACCTTGGAAGGGTTATACGGTTTTTTAACCACGCTTGACGGCTTTTTAGGGGGAGCTTTCTGGTTTCCTTATGTGCTTCTTGGTGTGGGTCTTTTCTTCACTATCTATCTTAAGTTTCCACAAATTCGTTTCTTTAAGCATGCCTGGCAAGTAGTTACAGGTAAGTTTGACAAGGAAAGTGATCCAGGCGATACCACCCACTTTAGAGCATTAACAACGGCGCTGTCTGGTACTGTTGGCACGGGTAATATTTCAGGTGTGGCATTTGCCATTTTCCTTGGTGGTCCTGCCGCGCTATTTTGGATGTGGGTTACTGCGTTTTTGGGTATGACAACCAAGTTCGTTGAAGTAACGCTATCACACAAATACCGTGTTAAAACCGAAGACGGTACGATGGCTGGTGGCCCTATGTACTACATGGACCGTCGCTTGAATATGAAATGGCTAGCGGTTGCTTTCGCTGTTGCAACGGTAATTAGTTCTTTTGGGACGGGTAACCTACCGCAAAGTAACGGTATAGCGCAGAGTATTGAAGCAACGTTTGGCTTCGAGCCTTGGATTGTGGGCAGTGTGCTAGGTATTCTTCTTGCGCTTGTAATCTTAGGCGGTATTCAGCGTATTGCTGCTTTTACCGCGCGCGTTGTGCCGGTTATGGCGGTTATCTATTTAATTGGTGCAATGGCAGTAATTTTTGCCAACCTTGAAAACATAGGGCCTTCGTTTGCAGCGGTTATTGGTGATGCATTTACCGGTTCAGCAGCAGCTGGTGGCTTCCTTGGTGCATCGCTTGCGTACGCATTTAACCGTGGTGTAAACCGTGGTTTATTCTCAAACGAAGCGGGTCAAGGTTCTGCGCCAATTGCTCACGCAGCAGCGAAAACCAAAGAGCCTGCTTCTGAAGGTATGGTGTCACTACTAGAGCCTTTCATCGATACAATTCTAATTTGTACGGTAACAGGTTTGGTTATCCTGTCGTCTGGTGTATGGAAAGAAAAGCACGAAAACATCTTTGACCGCTCTGACATGTTTTTCGTAGCAGGTCAGTACGACGATGCAAACCAAGCCGACGTTGATAAGCTTTATGGCTATCTGAACGATATCGACGGCAATACGGTAGAGCCATACACGGGGTCTATCACGGTTGTAAATGGTACTGCAGTAAGTGATGGTTTTACCTTGCTTAACGCACGAAGTGTGGCGGAAGATGTAAAATATGCAGTTGGTAGTGAAGACCTATTTACGGGAACGCTGAAAATTGTTGATGGTAAACCAGTAAAAGACAACCTAGAGGTGAGTGGTAAATCGCTGGTGCACTCTGCCGCGCTGACTACTATTGCGTTTACACGTGGTTTCTTTGGTGATTTTGGCCAGTACATCGTTTCTGTAGGCTTAATGCTGTTTGCGTTCTCAACAGCCATTGCTTGGTCTTACTACGGCGACCGTGCCATGACCTACCTGTTTGGGCCTCGTTCAATTATGCCTTACCGTGTAATTTACGTAGCGGGCTTTGTGTGGGCTGCATTCTCTGATACCACGCTAATTTGGGTATTATCTGCCATAGCTATTGTTGTTATGACGCTGCCAAACTTGTTTGGCATTATGTTGCTTTGCAAAGAAATGAAAGAAACCGTTAACGACTACTGGTCTCGTCACAACAAGTAAGTGAGTTAACTGAATAAAAATGGGTGTGAACCCGTTTGAAATGCGCGCGTAAATACCACTAGAACGTGTTATTACGCGCGCATTTTTTATTGGCAATTGAGGTCATCGACTTCATAAAATTGTGTAACTTAAGTATGATACTCGTCCGCGCAAAAACCTGCTGATAATGCATGCAGCAGCGTTCTCATTCGCACCCAACAACAGGAGCAACATATGGCATTAGTTGACTGTCCGTCGTGTGGCAAAAAAACATCCGACAAAGCAAAAACATGTCCACACTGCGATTTTAAAATCGGTGATGCAACGTCTGAAGACATTGAGCGCAAGCAAAGCTTACAAAAATTTCAAAAACTACAGAGTATTCAAAACCAGTCTCTACTTGCTATGCTTATTTTCGTTGCAAGCTTTGGTTTTATGTACTGGGGTGGAACACGCCCGGGCGATCTTCAACACAATTTAGCTATCCTTGGGGCGGTAGTGGGGTTTGTATGGTACCTCGTTAACCGTGCTCGTATTGTTTACATTAAGCGTTTTCCTAAATGAATATAGAAGTATTAGTTGCCAGCATGACGCCAGAAATCTATGAGCGTCTGCGCAGTGCTGTTGAAACGGGTAAATGGCCAGACGGCACGCCCTTAAATGAAGAGCAAAAAGCAAGCAGCATGCAAGCTGTAATGCTTTATCAAGCAAAAATAGAGAAGTCTTCCGAACACATGACTGTGGGCGAAAGTGGTGAAATTGTTCACAAAAGCAAGTCGGACTTTAAACGCGCTTTGAACGATAAACAAGATGATGAAAATACAATAGCGCGGTTTAAACAGGATGATATTTAGTCGATTTTTCGCGCCTGCTCATACAAGCGCAAAGCCTGAAAAACGGATACAGGCCATTGAGAGTTTGTCGCCAGACAAAGCCCAAGAAAAAACAATATTACATGAACTTGCGTTTAACGATGAAGACGCAAATGTAAGTTTGGCAGCGCTAAATAAGCTAAACAGCTTCGTACTATGGTCGAAAATGTCGCAAATAGCGAAAGACGGCCGAGTGAAGAAAGCGGCAGAAAAGCAAGTGAACGATGCACTTTTAGGAAATAGTTCGTTAGCGCTTTCTGAACATGACAAAGTGGTTTTCCTTAAAGAGTCTGCAAGCGCGGAGTTAATTACGCAAATAGTTCAGCGCGACAGTGCTTTAGTTGCGAATGACGAACTTGCTAAAGCGCTAATAGCAAAGGTTGCCAAGCCAAGCTTTACGCAGTTTGTACTGTTTAACGGTGCTTCTACCAATTTGCAAAATCAACTTGTTGCAGAAAGCACGGACGTTTCGGTTCTGCAAAAATGGCTTAAGAAGGCGCAAGACAAAGCACTCGTAAACAAAATTGAAGAGCGTATCAGCGCCATTGCCGAAGCTGAGCAAAAGCCTGTGGAGTTTAAAAAGCAGCTTACGCTATGTCTCTCTAAGTATCAGGCGCTTTGCGATAAAAGCGACGTTGAAGTGGTAATGCAACAAAAGGCTGCCCTTGATAGTGAGTTAACAGGGCTTGCTGGGCAATACGAATTGCTCAGCATGGCAGAGCAAGAAGATTACCGAGAAAAGCAATCACGAATAGTTGAGCAAGTTGAGCGCTACATTGACCGAATAAAACCCGAGTGGGAAGCCAAGCAGCAGTCCGAACAGTTAGCACAAATCAGAGCGCTATATGAACAGCAACTCGGCCATGCTAAGAATCAGGTGAATTGGCTGTACAACGAACGCTTATGTGAGGCAACGCTTGCCGATGTAGCAACAGTAAATGAAAGCGTTAGAGCCGTTGAAGCAACGATTGAGCAATTAGCGCGCATCGATAGTAATGCGCAACTGTCTGAGAAAAGTAAAGCCGCCCTTGTAGAGCTTAATGACAAGCTCGAACGGTTCTCAATGCAGCAGCAATATGGTCAAAAGCTACTTGTGAAATTAGGCACAGTTGAAGCACTTGGCCTAAAGCTCATAGAGATGAGTGAGGCACAAAATAACACTGATGCGCCAGAAACGGTTGAAAACATTGGACGTGCTGAAATTGCGAACACAGAGATTGATAGCGCTGAAATTGATGTTGCTGAAAATACAGAAGCAATAAAGCAGACATTTGATGAGGCCGTGAAGGAATACCGTTTAGCGAGCGCTGAATTGATTCGCGTACCACAGCCGCTGACTGAGCGCTTCGACAATGTGCTGTCAAAAGTGAAAGCACAGGAAAAAGCGAAGAAAAATGCGATAAATGACGCGCTCAAGCAGGTGCGAAAGCAAATTAGCGTTGTTGATAATTTAATAAGCCAAGGCAAGTTTCGTGCAGCGTTAAGTAAGTTTGTAAAGCTTGATGGCAGCGTAAAGACGCTATCTGAAGATGCCTTCGGTCAGATAGAAAAACGCTTTAAGAAAACTGCTGAGGACGTTTCGCGCTTAGAAGGTTGGCAAGACTATTTGGCCGCGCCGCGTAAACCTGCGTTGCTTGAAGAAGCAAAGGCGCTTGCTGACACACCAGCAGACAATATAAAAGCCCGCAGTAACGCAATTAAATACCTTCGTAAGCAGTGGTTAACGCTTACTTCTGTTGTGCAGACAGATGAGCAAAGAAGTGCAGAGGATGCTGCACTTCAGCGTGATTTCGATGAAGCGTTAGAACGCGCTTTTGAACCATGTCGTAAGCACTACGCCGAACTTGATGCAGCAAGAGAGGCCTCACTAAAAGCGCGTGAAAGTATTATTTCGTCGGTAGCAGACCTTAGCGAAGACATGCCGATAGACGAATTAGCGAAAGCGTTTGATAAGTTATCCAAGCAGTGGCATAGCGCTGGTCAGGTAGAGCAAAGCGTTTATGAAGGTTTAAAACAACAGTGGAAACAAAGCTCTGCGCCTATCTCAAAACGTGTGAACGATTGGCAATCACAGAACCAAGTTCAAAAACGCAAGCTTGTTGAGCAAGTGAAAACGCTTGTAGACGCGGAAGACATAAACGCTGCAGCAGATGAAGCGCAAGAAGCTCAGCGCGCATGGAAAGCGATAGGACATGCCGGAAAACGTGAGGAAAGTAAATTGTGGGCAGAGTTTAAGAAAGCAAATGATGCTGTTTTCGATAACTTAAAAGCACAAAGAAAATCTCAAAACAACGAAGCAAACTCACAGTTGGAAGCACTAATACAGTCTTTATCGTCGTTAGAGATAAACGCTGACTACGACGTGTTTAATGCAGCAATCAGTGACGTTATCGAACAGTCTGAAGCGCTACCAAAACCACAGCGACTAAAAGTGCAGCGTCGTATTGATGACATCAAAACGAAGCGTAAGGCGTTTGAGCGCGAAAAAAGGAACCAAGCCGTCGTAGCGAAAGCCGAAGCGCTAGTTGGTCTTTTGCAAGCGGGTGAGTCGGCAAGCGAAGATGATATTAACGCTATGACAAATACACTTGGTAAGCGCTGGGCAACTCTAATAGAAGGTGCATCAAGCGCTGACACTACTCACAATCGTGCGTGGTTAACTGTGGCGCTTGAGGTAGCCTGTGACGTACCAAGCCCTGAAAGTGAAAGCAGCACACGCACCAGTGTGCAGCTTCAAATGATGACGGCCAAGCTTGAAAACGGTGAGTCTGCTAGTGCACGTGAACTGTTGTCTCAATGGCTTTCTCACGGCAATATCTCGGCTGAGGAAGAGCACCTTAAGCAGCGCATCATCAATGTTATTCAAACGAACCCTGAGGTTGTCTCGTAAATGGAGAATCATGTCGAGTATCAGTTTGAAACAGAAATGTCGGCCTATCGGTTTCTGAACACGGTAAAGCATATCGATGCCGAAGGCTTACGCGTTAAGTTTGGTCGAAGCGATCATCATGTAAGCGTTAAGTATCGTTACGTATTAGGCGAGTTCGATGCCACGCTTTCTACATTAGACGACCTTGCGCTAGAGTTAGGCGGACAGGAAGTGTAAGTGCAGCGCCATTGAAGGCCGTATAAAAGGTCTTTCAATACATACTTAAGTGAACCCAATAAAAAAAGCCAGACACTACGTCTGGCTTTTTGTTGGGACAGAAAAGAATGCTATTAACAGTCTTTATCTTCTGCGCCTACGCCTTCTTTCACATCTTCACAAGCGTCTTCAACCGCGTTACCTGCGTCAGTAACAATTTCATCTAGCTCTTCGCCAGCGTCTTCTGCTTCACCATCACCACATGCTGCTAATGACAGTGCGAAAGCTGATGCTACTAGTACCTTTGAAAGATTTTTAAATGAAAACATATCCTTACTCCTTTTCCTAAAATGTATATAGTATTGCTATTAATGCGCTAGCGGACTATGCGCGAGGTGCCCGACCGCGTAAGGCATTAGCGACAAGCGAGATTACAAGTAGCGCGATAAAAATAAAGAATAAAAACTGCGCAATACCTGTAGCTGCTCCTGCAATACCACCAAAACCAAAAACTGCTGCAATAATGGCGATTATAAAAAATGTAATGGCCCAACCTAACATAACGATATCCTCTTATTGCTTCCATGAAGTTCATATTAGTTAATGCTAGCTTTGTGCCTGTTTTGTTAAGTTTTTGTTTTTAATGATAAAGTGGCCTTTTTACTGTGTTTTTTACATCAGCTTTGAATATTGTTTATAAACGGCTTACATGAATTTTTGCACTTTTTACACAATTCAGTTAAAGCTGGAATTGGTGAAAAGATAGCAATCTATCTTAAATAGTGTTGATATAAATGAATTAAGATATTCGAATAAAAGGGAAGGGTATGGCAAACACGCATTCAGCATTTATTGGTTTAATGCAGCGGGCGCGTAATGTAAAGCGTTGGCCGCTAATGGCGCAGTTCCAAGAAGAGATGCTTTCAACACATATATACGAGGCTTCTGTCGTGGCACATATGCTAGGCGCCATTGCGTGCGATATTTTTAATGAAAAGATAAACCCTGATCGTGTTGCTGCTATGGCTATTTTTCATGAAGGCAGTGAAATAGCAGGAATGAGTGATATCCCAAGCCCGGTGAAATATCATGACCCAGAAACTACAGCAGCAATTAAGAAGTTAGAGCGTAGATTCGAGTCGATGCTAATCAAAACATTGCCTGAGGCATTACAGGCGCGCTATAAGCCGCTTATTGAGCAAGATAAAGAAGATGCCCACGTAACCTTGGCAAAGGCTGCCGATGTACTGTGCGCTTACCTAAAGTGTGACTACGAGCTGTCCAAATCTAATGGTGAATTTTCTAACGCTATGAAAGAAATGGAAGTTCAGCTAAAGCGCTACCGCGAGAAACTTCCCGCGGTAGACTACTTTTGTCAAATCTTCTTAGAAGATGCGAAAGGCACGCTAGATGAGCAAACCAAAGACTTGGAATGGATAGAGCGCGCCAATACGCTTCACCTTGAATAATAACCTATCACGACTTAGTTGCTGTTAGGGTTGTAAGGTAGTGATGACTGGTGGGCAACAATACGAAGGTCGCCTTCACGGTCTTTCACATAGGCAAAGGTGTATTCCACTTTTGTTTCGCCACCGCTTGTGTCGGTAAAGAAGTAGTTACCCATCGCAACGGCCATTCTGCAGCTGTTGTTAATAATGCCTACGTTATCAAACTTCACGTTAGTGTATGGCTTAATTGCGAAGCCTTTGTCTTCCGCGTAGGCGTCGTTTCCACCTACAAAATAAGACAATGCAGCATCAAAGCTTCCACGGAACTGATCGTTGGCTGCAAGCGTAGGCTTGAACAATACGCTACTTAGGTCGTAACCATACATGTCCTGAATAAAGTCGGCTGCTTCTTTTGAGTAATCACCCTTATCTGTAAATACGGCACCAATTCGAACAATACCCTTACCCCACATCTTTTGCGCCTCTACAACTTCGCGCTCTGTAATGCACTCGTCTGAGTACAGTAGCGCGTTGTTTAGTGCGTCAGCCTTTATTATCGGTGCACTGTTAGCAGCAGTCATTTGTGGTTTCGCAACGGCACTACAACCAGTAACAAGAATAACAGCGGCAGCGGTAGCAGCAATTTTGGTAGTTAGCGTAGTTAGTTTTTTCATGATATGACTCCTTCGTCATTGGCATATATAACTGAGTAATCTTTACTGCATAACTTACGTTTTGCATCTCATGTGGTTAAGTCTATACACCAATGATTACGCTTACTTTTTTACAACATTAAAAACTCATTAATAGAAAATTAAGTTAAGTCTAACTGCCAAAAAAGAGCGTGAAGCAATCACAAAAACATACTCGTTGCCGGCGAAGCTCGATTTTTGAGACTCGCTACTTCTTCTTTTTTAGTGGTGTTTCTAGAACGCTCCTTGTGCTAAATGCTTTTTTGCCCAAGCTTGCTGCACTATTAGCCATTTTCACCGTTATGGTGTAGTACACGTCGTTGATTTGGGTTTTCACAATGTCGTTACTGGTGGCGCCAGCCATAGGTTGTGCTACCTCTTCACATCCAGACATTGTGCACTGGGTATTTTGAAAGGCCTGAGGCGGTTCGTTGGAGGCCACTACTTCTCTGGCTAACTGTGGCTTTCTTTCAACATTTGTTTTCACAATTTCTAGGTGTGAAAAGTTTTGTTTTTCGGCAATCTCTGCGGCGCGATGAAGCGCATACTGTTGAACTAGGTCGGCAGGGGTTTTGTCGGTGGCTTTAAATAACACAACATAGTCTGACTCAGATACTTTTTTGCTTGAATAGCCATAACTCGATTTTACTGTGGATGCTTTATATGGCGTAGGCGCTGCGATGGGAGCAGAGGCGCAACCCGATAATGTGTTTAGAAAAAGAAGCGATGTGCTTAGGATAAGGCTGGTTTTGTAAAATTGTGAAACGCGCGAGGTTTTGTTCATTGTTATTTTCTCTTTATTAAGTTGGTCAGTGAAACAGATTAAAAAGCCCAGTTTTAGCAATTGATGTTAAAGCACTTTTACGTTGTTGAGCCGCATTCGGACTTGTAGCACCTTTAAAAGCACCTGCAGCCACAATAGCGGCCAAAACACTCGGTTCCCCCATTAATTCTGCACACTGTGATTGTGCTTTTTTTACGACCATATCAGCTTTTTGTTTTTGCACAGCGTAGCTTTGCTTATGTGCTTCAATATTCTTCAACTCTGTTTTTAAAAATAAGGTAAACATGATGCTTGCTAGAGACCTTTCGATTTGTGCTGCTGGTGCTTGTGTAAGAGATCATTATTTTGAGAGAACACCGTGCTGGCTGTGTTTATAAGCGAATCAAAACTGGCATGTTCAAATGCCGTTTTTGCCAGTTTAAAACACGTGAGTGTTGCAAGGATGTTGATGGTGAGAAGTATGGCCAGTATAAAAATAAGACCTAGTTCATAGTGATATAACATTGTACCTAAAATGGCATTTATCAATAACCAACATATAGCGCCAATTGCCAGCGTAGCCAGCGAAGCGAAAACGGTGACGATTATCGATTTCTTTACCAGCATTAGTTCGCTGTTTAATAGCGAGAAAAACGATGCACCTTGACGCACTTTTTCAGCGTAAGCGCTTTTTACGTCGTCAGCCGCTTGTTGCATTTTAGTCGTCGTAGACTGTTCGCTATCCACTTCTTCCTTTAGCACTTGATCTGCATGAGCCTTGTATTGCTGCGTGCCAAAGAAAGCTTGCTCCCTGGGGGGAGTAAGCTTGAAAGGGTTATCGAGGCTCAGCGAGAACTGAGCACTCTTAAAGTTTGGGGCGTGCATGCTTATTTAGCTTTTCTCAATAATGAGGTAACTAACATGCCGGCTGCAAACGCAAGACCTGCGGTGGTTACCGGGTTTTCAACTGCAAAAGCTCGCACTTTTGATTCCTGCCATTTCTGCTCGGCAAGCTTTTTGCGCGCTGCCATATTTTGTGCAGAAGATGTCGCTGTTTGACGAATGTTCTCTTCTGCAACACCCGCAGTATCAGCAAGCTTATCGATTGACGCGTGCAATGATGCCTTCATTTGATCTGTCATAGGGTGAGACGGCTCGCTTACCGGTTTCGCGCCGTTTGACTTCTTAGCCTGAGAATTTGATGACGATTGTGTAGCCATAATGCTCTCCTTACAATTTATGGGTTCACAATAAGAGTTGCAACGAGCATACCACTGGCGGGGATGAGTGTTAGTTGCTGAAAAATATGATTATTTTGGTTTTTTTGAGTTGGGTTGCTGCCGCTTTAAGATATAAAGTTCACGGCATCATGTAATTTTTTCATCAGCTTAAATCACTAGCTGAACGAGGGCGAAGGTCTAATATATAACTGTTTCAAGATCGTCTTTTGTCACTGGTTTAAGTAGCGCATTATCAATGCCTATCTCAGCCATAACCTGCGTGTCTGCCTCGTGACCACTCACTATAGTGATTCGTGCCGATGGCTGGGCAGCCTTTAGCTCTTTTGCGAGGTCATAACCATTGTAGTCGGGCAAGGTTAAATCCATTAGAACGTGATCAAACGGTTTATTAGAGGCAGTTTGAAGCGCGTCCGAACCGTTGGTTTCAATGGTAACCGTATGCCCTAAATGAGAAATAAATAACTGCAATAACTCTGCTGCATCGCTGTCATCTTCAATGACAAGAACGCGTTTTCCATTATTCGGGGTTACTGCCAGACGTTCATTCGCTTCGGCACGCGTAGTCTCTGACGGCAGGGTAGTATGAATTTCCGTATTTTCAGTCGATTTACCGTTCTCAATGTCTTGAGTTAGGCTGCTAGGAAGGTATTTGCCAAGTAATGAGGTAAGCGCAAACCTATCTATTGGCTTGCCGATAACGTCGTTAAACCCTTCTTGAATTAGCGATTCTCTTAATCCCTTCCTACTCGCTGCTGTAACGGCAATAACTGGGGTTTGTTGCCCGTGGCGACGCATGGCATGAAGCGCTTCAATACCATTCATTACTGGCATATGAATGTCCATAAGAACAAGGTTAAACGGTTGATTTTGTTCTTCTGCCCGCAACACTGCTTCAAGAGCTTTAACGCCATTTTCGGCGTAGCTAATTTCTGCTTGTGACTGCCCAACAATATGACCTGTAAGCCTTCTTATTTCCTGTAAATCGTCAACAATTAGCACTTTGCCCGAGACGCTCAAATTAATAAAAGCTGATTGCGCTTGTTGAACTTGTCCAAGCTGCAATTCGGTTTTGGGTTGGTCTGCAACATCGCCTGGATTTATATCGAATGAGAAGGTGCTTCCTTCTCCGAGCTTTGAAGATACGCTAATGTCGCCACCTAGCTTTTGCACCAGCTCTTTACAAATGGCAAGCCCTAACCCCGCGCCGCCGTGATTTGCGCGCATTACATCTTCAATTTGTTCAAACGGCTGGAAGATATTGGCAAGCTTATTGGGTGGCATACCCACACCGGTGTCGCTCACATGAAAACGCAGTTGGGCGGGCTTATGGTCACTACTATTCGCTTCAACAAATTCAATCGAAAGGGTAATACTGCCTTTATCGGTAAACTTCACTGCATTAGAAATAAGGTTTAACAGTACTTGGCGTAGGCGAGTAGGATCGGTATCAATAAACTCTGGAATTGGCGTAGCTGCGACAATATCTAAACTTAGCCCCTTGTCTTTAGCGCTTAAACGCATAAGCGAGTGAATGTCTGTTAAAAAGGCGCAAAGATTCACTGCTTTTATATTTAGGTCTAACTTGTCAGCCATTATACGTGACATATCAAGCAAATCGTTAAGCAAGCTAAGTAGGTGGCGGCCATTTGACTGAATAATGGAAAGCTCTTGCTTAAAGTTACTGTTTCTAACATCGTCAATTAACAGCTCGGTATAGCCAAGAATAGAGGTTAGCGGCGTACGTAATTCATGCCCAAGATGCGCTAGAAACTTGTCTTTTGCTTTATTTTTTTGCTCTATTTTATCTCGCTCTAAGCGTTCGTTTTCAATATCGCGTCGCACCATGGCGTAGCGAATTGTGCGCATAAAGCGAGGTGTTTCTATTTCTGACTTCTGTAAATAGTCCGCTGCGCCAGCACGCATTACCATTTCATCTACGGTAATGTCTGACTGACCCGTTAAAATAACAACGGGCAGATTGAACTGGTTAGCTTTTAAATTTGCCATAACGTCTATGGCATTTTCAGCACCTAGCAAATAATCAAGTAGACATAAATCGAAGCTGTGTTTTTTGAGTTTTGCTATTGCGTCTTCACTGTTTGTCACCCACGTTAAATTAAACGAAGGTGAGTCGCATTGTGTAAGGTAATCCGATGTTAAGAAGTAGTCATCTTCGTCATCTTCAATAAGCAATACATTAATTACATCAGCCATTATTTATTCCAACTATGATTTACTGCAGTCATCTTTTACCGGTTACTCGTGCGGTAACTCAACGAACTCAATCCAATAACGGCCAAGCGCGCGCATAAGTTCAACCAAACCTTCGAAGTTTACTGGTTTGGTGATGTAAGACGCACACCCCAAATCGTATCCGCGAAGCATGTCTTCTTCTTCTTTCGAAGTAGTAAGAATAACAACGGGAATACTGCGTAGTTTAGGGTCTTTTTTAAGTTCCTGTAGCGCTTCTCTGCCGTCTTTTCTTGGCATATTGAGATCGAGCAATATAAGGCTAGGTCTTGGCGCCGACTCCGGATCAGAATATTTGCCCTCGTGACGAAGAAACTCTAAAAGCTCAACGCCATCTTCAACACAGAAAAGGTTATTTAGTACGCGACTCTCTTTAAGCGCGTCGACGGTGAGTAAACGATCGTCTTCGTCATCATCTGCCATCAAAATATTAATCGGATGGGTTTGTTTACGCGTCATGCTATGAATCTCCGTTATTGTTGTAGCCAAAAGGCTCACTATTATTCGGTATAAGAATAGTAAAAGTAGCACCCTCACCAGGCGAACTGTGCGCACTAATTTGTCCGTTATGTCTTTCAATAATTCTGCGAACCACTGCAAGTCCTATGCCCGTACCTTTATACTCACTGCGCCCATGAAGGCGCTGAAACGGGGCAAAAATCTTTTCGGCAAATGACTGCTCAAACCCTATACCGTTGTCTTTTATTGAAATCTTTGACCATGTGTACTCATCAGACTGAGTAATATCTTGAAGTTCGCTTTCATTAGGCACATCAAAAAGCACATCGATATGAGGAGTTACACCGTCGGCCTGAAATTTTAATGCGTTGGATAATAGATTCAAAAACACCTGTTCTAATTGCGATTTATCGCCGCGAATGGTTGGCATGGTATCGGTGTTTATCGTTGCTGATTTCTCATCAATGGCAATCTCAAGGTCATCTAAAACGCTGGCAAGTGCGGAATTTAAATCGACATCGGCAAACTCTTTTCCGCGGGTTGAAACACGTGAAAAGGCTAAAAGGTCAGAAATAAGCATAGACATTCGTTCAGCTGCATTTAGCATTCGACCAAGGAAGTCTTTACCTCGCTCATCGATTACATCACCATAACCTGATTCTAAACGATTGCCGAAGGCTCGAATTTTTCGTAAAGGCTCTTGCAAGTCATGAGAAGCAACAAAAGCGAAGTCTTCAAGTTCTCTATTACTTCGTGCAAGTTCGTCAGAATAAACGCTAAGCTCTTGGGTACGTTCTGCTATTTTAGATTCAAGATCTTCGTTTATTTTTTCTAAGTCTTCCTGATACTTTTCGTGTTCACGAGAGTTGATTTTTAACAACAGAAAAACGGCAATGACAAGGAATAGGGTAGTTGCCGATGAAATAATAAGTGTATTTACAGAATCTCGCCTTAGCTTCATAAGGTTTGCTAAGTGCGTACCCTGCATATCACGTTCAGAGTCATCGACTTTTCTGAAAGTGCTCTCGAACTGCTTATATAAAGATAAACCTTCATCGCTGTTTACAAGGTCAATAGCACCTTGAATATCGTCGGACTTCGTTAACTCAACCGCTTCAATCATTTCATTGATTTTACGTTTAGTAAGCGATAGCAAATTGGTTATACGTTGCTTTTGATTTTCGATGTCAGAAGAATAAGAGCTTACCTCAACCTCTTCCATTAATTCGGTGAGGTTGCCTAACGTTTCTTCGTAATCTGCGAGATAATCTGTGTTGTTAGTTAGCATATAGCCGCGTTGCCCCGACTCAACACGGAGTACCGCTACGTGAAGTCGATTAACGGCATTAATCACTCGATTGGTAGTAAACAATCTTGCTTCCAGTGCTGACAAATCATTCAGCGTGCTCACAACATAGAAAGAATTAGCAGTAATAACGCTGATAACGACGATGACAATAATTATCCAACTGTAAATTGAAGACAGCACTCTATTTATCATGTTGTGACGCCAAGTTGTCTTGATGCATTGCTGCCGTCATTTCAGTCAGTTTTGCACTGCAATCTTTTGCGCTAGTAATTATCTTGTCTAAAGCCTGTAGCGCTTTGTCTGCCGGTACATCGCCATTTAGGGCCATTTTTACCAGCTCTGCCTGCATAGAAATTCTGTTAAGCGGTTTTCTGGCGTCATGCACGAAAACGTTTAGTTGCGCCAGTTCATCATCAGTCATTTCATTCACCTTCCGCACTAATCGTCTTTGCTTAAATCGCCATATGCATGAAGGCGGTTATAAAGTGTTTTCGTACTAATACCCAGCATGTCAGCAGCCATTGTTTTGTTGCCATTCACTTTTTCTAATGTTGCGTAGATAAGCTCTTTCTCGACATCTTCTATGGTGCGACCAGCTTGAAGAGCAGGGGTTGTGCTTTGTTTTTGAGCAAAAGGCGATTCGATGGTTTTTGGTAGTTCTAACGTCGCACCGTTTGGGTCGCTCATAATTGCTGCGCGATGAACAAAATGTCTTAGTTCACGCACGTTGCCCGGCCAGTCATAGGCTTGCAGGTTACTAAGCTGTGCTTCTTCCCATTTAAACGAGGCACCATTATCTTTATTAAACTCTTCTATAAAGGTTTTTGCTAAAAGAGGAATGTCTTCTTTGCGTTCACGAAGTGGCGGTATAGTGATAGGGAATACCGCCAATCTGAAGTAAATGTCTTCACGCAGCACTTTGCTTTGCGCTATTTCTTCCATTGTTCTGTTAGTGGCCGATACCACCCGACAATTTACCGGGATAGTTTTTGTCCCCCCCACGCGTATAACCACTTTGTTTTCAAGAACGCGCAGTAAATTGGGCTGCATATCAATGGGCATCTCAGTAATTTCATCTAGAAATAGCGTGCCATCCTCGGCTTGTTCAAACACACCTTCTTTCTTGCCAACAGCACCGGTAAAGGCGCCTTTTTCATGACCAAATAATTCACTACCAATAAGCTCTTTAGAAAACGCGCCGCAGTTTGTTGCAATGTACGGGCCTTCACTTTCAGAAGCGCGGTGTATCGCAGCAGCAACCACTTCTTTACCTACGCCACTTTCACCAAGAAGCATAACGTTGGCACTGGTTTTACTTACTCTGGAGATCAGTTTATACAGATCTTTCATCGCAGGAGATTCGCCAATGAGTAAATCAAAGTGCTTGGTTATTTTGTCTTCGTCAGTCTTAGGCTTTTTCTTTTTACTTAATACTGCTTCAATTTCTTCGCGCTGAATTGGCTTAACGAGGTAATCGATATTAGGGCCACACAGGCCTTTAATGACCTCTTTAACTGATGGGTGACCAGTAATGAGTGTAACGCGAGGTTGTTTTGGCAACGCATCTAGTTCGTTAAATAAGTGTGCCCCGCTGCCGTCTGGTAGCATGAAGTCAAGAAGAACGTGGTCGAACGTTTCTTTGGTTAACCAATCACGGGCCTCTTCAAGCGTGGCTGCAGTAAGTACTTCGTGACCTAAAAATTCAATAATGGTACAGGCAACGTCGGTAAACTCTGTGTCGTCGTCTACAAGTAAGATAGTAAGCACTGATATCCCTCTCTCTTTTTACGCCAAATCTTCACAGCATGTTGTTTATTGTTGGTGTTACTCATATCGCTGTGAAATAACAATTCAAATCAAATATATATATTAATCATACGCTATAGAAAAGCAGTTGTAGACATCAACGGTGCGTTTGCGTTAACAACGTGCTTTTACATAGGCAGAATACAAAAAAACGCATTGCGTTAATTTAATGAAATGGCGTTAAAATTTTCAAATTTGTTTATTCGCTAGTGTGTAGTAGCAAAAGTTATTCCCTTTATTAAAAAATTAATTGGAATAAACGTATGGCATATTTTTCGCACAACTTGTTGGTATTAATAACGCTTAAACACGTTTTATTAGCACTTTTCTTTTCCAAAAAGTTGATTGTTTAGTAAACGGTTTACACGGCTTTTGCGGAGCGTCTCGCTTCAAAGGATTTGATAATGTTTGTAAGAACCATTGAAAGATCAATGACATTAAGCGAGCTTCTTGAAAAGTGGCGGCCGGGTAGAAAACAAGGCGTGCTCGTTTTTTCAACGCTTTGGAAAAGCATGGAAAAACGTGGTTTTGGACCCATGCTTGCACTACCTGCATTCTGGGCATGCACACCCGTCGGCGCCATTCCAGGAGTACCATCGATTGCCGGTGTGACAATATTACTCATTACTCTGCAAATTTTACTTGGGTGTCGTCATCCGTGGCTACCATCAAAGATAATGGCGCTTGAATGCGATGCAAATCAGATAAATACAGTTGTGGCTAAAATTAAGCCGTACGCACAACGCGTTGATAAGTTACTGGTCCCGCGTTGCTTTTTCATGCGAGAACCCGTATTTCGATCTCTTATTGCGCTTTGCTGTGCAGGCTGTGGTTTAATTATGATACCGCTAGAGCTTATTCCGTTTATGGGGTTAATACCGGCCTTTGCTGTTTTGATAATGGCTGTAGGCATGGCAACTGACGACGGCGCTGTGGCTTTAATTGGCGTTTCGATATCACTTTTGGGCTTTCTTTTGGCGTTTGATCAGATTTCAAAAGCATTGGGATAATTTGGAAAATTCCTACATCGATTGACAGCTTTTCATTAGTAAATCTGATGTAGGTAATTGCATAGATTGATAACGTAACTCACCCATAAAAGCACGAGCTGCTGGGCCTAGCGTGTCACCATCGTCGAAAGACAGATAAAGTAGTGCTTTACGTAACGCAGCATTATTGTCTAATGGAAGAGGAACCAGAGTGCCATCTTCAATGTAGTCTTTTGTAATAGCAATGGGAAGCCACGCAAACCCCAAACCCTGATTAATTATATCTAACGATGTTCTAACATGGCTTACAGTCCACCGCTGTTCTGCGCCAAGCCAGCCAACATCTACCTTACGTTCGGCGGAAGAGTCGCGTACTACAATTTGGCGATGTGATTTTAAATCTTCTAGTGTGAGCGTTCTTCCCAATTGGTGAAGAGGGTGGTCTTTATGTGCTACCGCAACGAACTCGATTTCACATAAGTCTTCGCTGAAGCCTGTGGGAAAAACGAAAGGGGAAATCGCCAAGTCTACTTTACCGTTATTGAGCAGTGCATTAGCACCACTAAGTACTGTTTCTTCAATTTCTATTCGTAGTAAGGGGAATTCGGCTGAGACTTTGGATAATACGTTATATAACAATGCTGACGGGAAAATAATATCTACCGCAATTCTAAGGGTGGTTTCCGTTCCGGTCTGAAGGCTATTTGCTACGGCCTCTAATTTTTCAGCTTCGTTTAAAAGAAACGAAGCTCTGCGATACATAAGTTCACCTTGAGGCGAAAGTTTTACTTTGCGGCCCTCGTTTTCAAAAAGAACAACGCCAATCGCATTTTCGAGCTTTTGAACAGCATGATGCACACTCGATTGGCTTTTATGTACTTCTGTTGCAGCTTGATTAAACCCGCCAGCGTCAACCACTGCTTTGAACATGCGCCATTGCTCTAATGTAGATTTAAGCATTGAAATTTTTCTTAATACGATTTTAAAGTGTTATATCACATGCTGCGCGCAAGTGTCATTGAGCCGTGGCGTCCTTAATGGTTTGAACAGAACAAGTGATAACAGAAACGTTCTCATAACCCATATGCAACAATTGTTCTGCGGCTAGCTTTGCACGCATGCCTGAAGCACAAAACAAATATAGCGGCGTAGCAGCATCTTTAACAAGGGCTTGCACTTTCATTTCAAGCACCCCTCGAGGAATAACAACAGCACCACTTACTGACATGCTGTCAACCTCTTCGTTTTCTCGGACATCTATGACAATGCCATTGTTGCCATCTAATTCTGAGCGCGCTTGCGCAGCAGTAACAGTGCGAAGATTGAAGGCAATGTTGTTTATGCGCGTGGTTAAATCGATGAGCATACTTTCACCAGTATCAAAATCACCAAGAAATAAAGTTAATCTAATGTATATGCGTAACCAAGGGCATGCAAGGCTACAGTAACTTTCTCTCATCGCAAATAATGGCAATTTACAGAATTTAGTTATACTTTAGTATAATAGAGCGATACATTTGTAACGTGAATTTTTTCTTTGAGAGAGGGCTTATGTCCGAAGATGCTGTAACGAAATCAGAAGATAGGGTGCAATACGCGGTAGAAGCGGAGTTATTTCTAAAGCAGTTTGCAAATAAAACACGTCTTATGATTCTGTGTTCATTGCTTGATGAAGAAAAGTCGGTAACTGAACTATTAGATGGGAGTAATGTTTCACAGCCTGTTATGTCGCAACATTTAGCGTTATTACGAGAGGCGAAAATGGTGGCAACTCGCCGTGAAGGGCAGACCATTTATTATCGATTATCCGATGAGCGTGTGCAGCGATTAATTGCGTTAATGAACGAATTTTTCTGCAATTAAAATTAAATAGCCAACGAAGGCAAACTTAGGGTGTGATACCTATTTGTGCCTTCGCTGGGATTTTTTCCTTTCATTAAATAAATTTGCTGACGCAGCATCAGTTATTAAATTTCAGATAGAAGCTTTTCTACATATCCAGTTTCAGACAACCTGTCGGTATCTACTTCAGGTCGCTCCAGCAATGCGCTATCAGTCATTCCCACTTTAACGCTGTGTGCTGCCCAATCGATATCTTGGATGTCGGTAGGTAATAGTGCTAGGTGCTTTCCTCCCGGTAGCCAATTATTGGTATCGACAATAAGCAATTCGATACTCCAAGTGTTGCTGTCGATAACGAAATCGCTGATGTGGCCTACATTTTCGTTCGATGTTCTTACTTCATAGCCGCTAACTTCATCGCAGGCTCGAAGGTGATTTTCTTTTTTCTCTCTGGCGTTATTGTCTTCTTCCGCACGCTGTAACTCAACAAGCTCATTGGGGTGCGCAAATTCGCCCCATGCACCAGGGCCAATCCAGTAATAGCCGTATCCGAAATATTTAAAGAGGTTTTCTTCATACTCTCGCGAAACTGGCTTATGTTCGTCGATAGAGGGGCTATTTTTTAGTGTATCAACGGTCATATTGATATTAACGTGACCATCCTCGCAATCGAGTTGAGTGACAGATATAGGGGAGATAACAACCTTTCGGCTGAGTGGAAGCCACGTATTTGTGTCTGCTACCAAATATCTTACTACATGTGTTTCGTCGTCAAAAAGTATATCTCGTATACCGCCAACTTTATCATCGGTTGCGTGTATAGAGTAATGCATGAGCTTGTTTGCACTAATAAACATAGTCTCGCCTCCTTTGCATGGCTTTGAATGCGCTTGTTTTACAATGCGGTACCAGCCGAAAAATAAATGCACTTAGCTAAGTGTAGACATTCCCTCAACTTTCTTCATTTTGTTCTACCATGTTCTTGATTCAGATCATTCTTTTTAAACAAAAAAGCTCGCAAGTTTGCGAGCTTTAATAATTTTTGCATGGGCTTAAAACGCTGTTTTAGGCCACATCAAATGTTTCTTCAGTGTAGTCATCATCATAATCAGACTGATTACTCGCACTGCTATGAAGCGTGTAAAAATGCTTTTTACCTCGTGCTAAGCGAACGTATTTTGCCCACGCTTTTTCAACATTGTTAACTGCGTCAGCTTGTCCATTAACAAACTCAACAAAATGCTGTTCGTCTTCACTTTCTGGCGCAAGCTCTCCACTCTCTAGTGCAAGTAATGTTTTACCAAACTGGGTTAAAAGGTTGGCTTCAGTAATGCTGAAGTCTCCCGATTTTCTAAATCCATAGGGAAATTTTTGACGGTCAATAAATGGCTTTGGTGATAGTCGAATAGCTAAACTTTTCATGGTGTACCCAACATAATTGTCTTGTTCAGCGAACTTTTAAGGCAATTTATAAGAAATTTAAAACAAAAGATTTTTTTCATATCAATAAAAAATTTTTACGCTTAGTTTTCAAGTGCCTAATTATGTTTAATCACATCTCTATGACGCACTCAGCTTTTATTTTTTGAAGCTTATGTTGTTGTTTTTAATGGCTTTGGATTTTGTGTGAAAAGCTGGATTTAACCTAGTTAGATGAACGTTGTTGTTTTCAGCCGCTCATCAAATTCAATAAACTGAGCGCTTACTAATTCATCAAAAATTCTTGTCGCTACGATGATAAAAATTCGTTTTTCATTTTTTTACTTAGGTCAATAATGAAAAGGTGTTTATAACCAAACAACCAAGAGAAATAGATGAGCAAAGACTATCGTTACCAGCGTGATGAATGGGACTCGGTAGAAGAGGACGAAGGTCACGTTAAAAAGTCCACTGGTAAGCGTCATAACGACGTGAAAACCAAACAAAAGCGTGATATTCAGCGCCGTGAAAAGCAACGAAGGTTGCATCAAGAAGCGTATTAAACCAGCGAGTTGGTGAATTTTTGTTAAAGCGTACCGTTTATCGCGGTGCGCTTCTGTGCTTTTGTGTTTACTTGCCGTATTATCTGTGTCAATTTAGCGTCAACGCAAAACGGTTGTTAAATCAAGCATGGATATACGCTTTCTTACCACCTTTATAGAGGTGGCAAAAACTCGTCATTTTGGTAAAGCCGCAGAGAACCTGTACCTTACCCAGTCGGCCGTTAGTGCCCGCATCAAACTTTTAGAAGAATACTTCCATACCACCTTATTTATAAGGCAACGAAACAGTATTCAGCTTACGCAGTCTGGTGAAAAGCTACTTCCGTATGCAAAACAGCTGTGTGCAACGCTAAATGAGGCGAAACAAGAGCTTCAAATACAATCTTCTGAATATGTTGTTTGTGGCGCTACACAGCTTGCTAGTGAAATGCTTCTGCCCAAAACGCTGAGTCATTTACACAACACATACCCGGATTGGTCGGTCAAAGCAGAGGTCTTAACGCTTGACTCTTTATCAAGACAACTGCATGAGCGCGTGACAGACATTGCGTTTTCAACCGAGCCACTTAAATCGGAAGAAGTTAACAGTGAAGTGTTGCTAGAACGTGAGCTAGCATTGTATCGCGTAGGCGTTCAAAAAGACTCGCTGGATGCCGCCGACTTTGTAGCCATAGATTGGGGCGCAAAAGCGCGTGATGTTCTACTTACGTCTTTCCCTCAATTACGAGACGCAAAACTTCGCACCAACTCGCTTACACTTGCATTAAATAACTTGCAAAGTGAAGGGGGTATTGCGGTGCTGCCTACAGATGTAGAAAAGCAATTATCTGCATCGGTATCCATTACACAGATAGCGGCGCTAGATAACGTCTCGCTCAAAGTGTTCATTCACACCATGAAGCAGGTTAGACGGGTAGGCTTGCCTGAAATCATTGCTAGTGTGTCACAAAATAATTAGACCGCGAAGGTTACAGTAAGCAGCTACACTTACTTAATCAAACTTCAACTCAATACGCATTGTGAGAAATTCCTATGTCGGATTTACATCCACTATTAGAAAAAAATGCTGTTCAACGCATGACGTCAAGCTTGGAAACTATTAAGACAGAACAAAAGCTCTTTATTTTAAAAGATGAGCATGGCTGTGTCATGTTAACAACGGACGAAGAAGATGGTGTTCCTGTATGGCCAGATGCATCGCTCGCTCTGCTTTGGGCTACGGAAGATTGGGAACACTGTGAGGCAATGGAAATTTCTACGAAAGACTTCCTTGCGAAATGGGTGCCCGGCATGGCCCAAGATGAATTAATGGTAATAGTATGCCCTGTACCCGGTGAAGACGGGGAAGTGATAACGCCTGAAGAGTTCGCGGAACAGCTGTAGTGTGATCCGGTTAGCGAATGGCGCCTTAACATAGATATCAAAAAGGCGTAAGGTGCTCGAGTGTTCAGGCAACAGTGATAGTTCAACGATACGTGTACTTCTGCATTAAAAGCACAATATTTATGAGGTAAGTTCAGTTTGTTGCAACCATCTTTGGAAGATTTGTGGTTTGTTCCGCTAGGAGGAACCGGTGAGATAGGGATGAATCTTAATCTCTATGGCCATAATGGAAGCTGGTTAATGGTTGATTGCGGCGTATCTTTCGATGAACCTCTCATGCCGCCTTACAAGCAACAGAAAGCTGACAATTCGCTTACCAAGGGGGTTACCCACCGTGTAGTAGCACCCGATCCCTCTTTTATTGCGAATCAAAAAGAAACCCTTGCTGGAATAGTTATTACTCATGCGCATGAAGATCATGTGGGTGCTATTCCGTATTTGTGGCAGAGGCTGCAAAAGCCAATCTATACAACGCCTTTTACTGCAGAAGTCTTAAGGCGTAAGCTCTCTCGAAGTAAATTGGCTAATAAAATACCTATTATCGAAGTTGATGCCGGCAGCACCAAACAAATTGGCCCGTTCTCTGTTACCTGGCTAGAGATAACACATTCTTTACCAGAACCGTTTGCCCTTAAGATTAGCACTGACGCTGGTACGGTGCTGCATACGGCAGATTGGAAAATAGACGCCAATCCAATAACCGGCAAGCCTTTCAATGCAACGCTATACAAAGCGTTAGCTGAAGAAAATATAATGGCGCTAGTAGGTGATTCTACTAACGCGCCTAAAGCGGGTTTCTCGATTTCTGAAAGAAACTGTTATGACGGCCTACTCAGCACGATAAAGGGCCTCAAAGGCCGTGTTGTCGTCGGATGCTTTGGCAGTAACGTTGCACGATTAATTTCAATAGCACGGGTGGCACAAAAGACTAATCGTTATGTAGGTCTTTATGGTCGCTCACTAGTGAACATGTATGCTATTGCTCGCCAGCAGGGTATATGGCCAGATGATCTTCCCATAGCTGACCCAAGCCATTTAGGATATTTACCGCCACATGAAGTGCTTGCTATTGCAACGGGTAGCCAAGGGGAGCGCAACACGGCACTTTCTCGTTTTGCCAAAGATACGCATCCCCATCTTCAATTAGATAAAGGCGACACCGTACTATTTTCTTCTATTGTCATTCCAGGTAATGAAGTTAGCGTTAAAAAGCTAAGTGACGCCTTAAAAGCGAAAGGCGTTTCTGTTATCCATAGTGAAGACAGCCCACTGCCCATCCATGCAAGCGGCCACCCTTGTGCCGAAGAATTGAAATTAATGTATCACTGGGTCAAGCCGCAAATCGCCATTCCTGTACATGGAGAGCACGAGCATTTGCAGGCTCATGCAGATATTGCCAAAACGTGCGGAGTAAGTAAGCACTATGTAGGTCAGAATGGTGACTTATATCGCATTGCTCCTCAGCCAAGTATTCGTCGCCAGGTAGTGCCCGTAGGTCGTGTGCCAGTACAGCAAGATTAAGTGTTGCTAATCAGTTTACTATCCTGAGTGAATTTTTTGGTAATTATCTATTATTAATCAATGATTTAGGTGTTGTTCTGTTATGTAAATAAGAATGCCTTCTGCATTGCCCATCTTTAAAACAATCTGGTACACTTGTACGCAAAACAACAATAATGAATTAAAGCGACCCTCTTGGTATGAAATGTTTTAGTTTCCTTTCACTGCTCCTTCTTTTTATTAGCGTGCACGCTGACGCTTCGCCAAGGCTAAACAACCCTGTTTTCCAGTCTCTTTCTACTAAGAATGGTTTGCCGCAAGATATTGTTACTGACATTGAAATAGATCCGTCCGGTTTCGTATGGATAGCAACCGAGGGTGGCCTGGTTCGTTGGGATGGTGTTAGAACGCGACGTGTAACCGGCCCTGATAATTCCCTTGTAGACGCGTACATCAATAAGCTGTCGTTACAAGACTGTGATGCACTATGGTTTAGCGTTTATGGGCAAGGTGTTTTTTACCTAGATTTGGCAACGCAAGAAGTTGTGCAACTAGAACCCACAGCATATAAAAATTTCGAAGACTTCACGCAATATGCCCAAGACTTTCATTGGCAAGATGAGGACAATATTGTTATTGCACTCTCCGAGCAAGTGCAGCGCTACAACGTTAAAACCAAAACACTTGAAACTCTCGCCATATTGCCCGATGAAGCGATAAAGAACTTCCAAAGCATTCGCGCTGCTATGGTGGTGGAAAATATTCTTGTAATGGCAACTACTGCAGGTGTTTACACAAAGGTGTTAGACGAGCCGAATACGCGATTAGAAAAACTTGATTACTTAAACGGTATTGAACAAAACCTAGACAACGCTAATGCGAAGTTCCTTTTGCATGATGAAGATGAGCGCGTGTGGATATCTACTGTGCAAGGCGTTTATGTTTCCACTGTGAAAGACTTTGTAGGGCAGGTGAGACACAGCGCCCAAAGTCAGTTTAAGGTAGCTATTGCCGATAGAAATGTATGGACGATGGAACAGTTTAAGAGCGATGCGTTTTGGGTAGGCACGAACAAGGGCTTGTACATGCTTAGCGATACCGCGACCGGCTGGAAGAGTGAGCATATCCTTGAACCTCACAACGGTTTTACTGAAGTTTCAGACAAAAAAATAACGGCAATCGAAAAAGACGAAACTAACAATTTGTGGTTAAGCTCTGTTTACGCGGGCGCGCTGTATTTCGGTGTTAAAAGTGCCGATATCTACGCTATTCAGAACCAGCGAAGCGGCAAAGAACAAACACTTTCAAGTCCGGTTGTGTGGGCTTTTGCAGAAACTGAACCAGGTAAAATGTGGGTGGGCACCTCAAACGGGCTTAATAACTACGACTTCTCCACAGGGGAATCTGAGAAATATCTTTACGCGGAAGGCGAAAATACCTACGTAGGTGAAGGTACCATTGAACGAATCATACCCATGCCTACAGGCGAATTGCTGCTTCAAACCTATGACGGTATAAGGTTGTTTAATACCGTCACTGGCGAAACAAGAAGGCCGCCGGTGACAAGTGGTGCAGAAGACACTATTTTTGATGCTTACAGTGCAGGTACGACGCTTTCAAGTGATGGCATTTTATATTTCATCGGTAACGAAAACTTTTACGCTTACGATATAGCTTCATCTTCGGTAAGTACATTATCGCTAGACCCTCGCATTTTCGATATCAATTTCTCTGTAGGCTTTTTGGGTGAGTCAAAATATCACGGAAACCGCCTATTCTTTGCGACTGAAGGTGGTTTGTGGTTAGTCGATCCAAAAACATTCGAGCATGAGATTGTTTATCGCTTCTCAGAACAACAGCGTGGTCAGGGACGCTCGATATCATCTTGGGTAATAGATGACATCGGAGTGTTGTGGCTTGCTTATGACAGTGTGGGCTTAATTGGTGTAGATGCCGACACGTTTGAGCCGCTTTATAATTTAAACGATACCAACATTCTTCTCTCGAACCTTGTTTATGGATTGCAAAAAGATGAGTTGGGCAATATTTGGTTCAGTTCTCACAAAGGGTTGCACAAGTACGACCCGTCCACAGGTCAGATAAAGAACTTTATCTACGGTAGAGAATTAAGTGTTTCTGAATTTAACCAAGGTGCTTTTATTAAGCTAAATGATGGACGCTTTGCCTATGGCTCTACAAGTGGCGCTGTAGTGTTTTCCGCGTCTCAGTTAGAGAGCTTAGAGTCTTCACGCAGCCTTATCAGTAAGCAAACTGCCATCACTCAAGTCGCGGTAGACAACAGGTTAGTGCCACAGCCCATTAAAAACCTGCATGAAAGCCATTTCGATTTGGATTATGAGGACTATGGTTTAACCATTCATTTTTCGGCACTCGCAATGTCGGGCATTGGCAAAGTGAAATATTATTATAAGCTGCTTGATAACGACCGCATTGTTACCGAAGGGTTAACTGAAGACGCTAAAATTACGTTCGCAAATATTGAACCCGGTGAGTATGTATTTTCAGTATCTCCAACGCCTGGCAGCTTTGATTTTACCGTGTTACCCGCCGAAATTACCTTGTCTATGCCTTATGCTCCTCTTCGCTCGCCGTTGGCCTATAGTATTTACGCTACCTTATTGGTGGCACTGTTTGTGGCGTACTTACTTTCAAGGCAGCGACAAATTTACCAACTTCAAAGTGCACAACAACAGGTAACGCTTTTTAGTGATGCATTCAGGCAAACTCGTGATTGGGTTTTAATTTTCGATGAAGATAAGCGCTTGGTTGCAGCAAATCCCGCGTTTGAACAAATATTTGGGTTTAATAAAAGGGAACCTCTTCCTAAGCAGTTAGCAAAGCTATATACACGCTATCCAAATTTAAACCGACAGCTTTCAGGTAAATTACCTGACATGCAGGGAGGCGATTTCTTCAAAGATGAAGCCGTAATTGATGGTGCTGACGGTAAACGTTACGACGTACTAATAGACATAACCGCTGTAAGCGGTGAAAGTACTGCGCCTGAGCACTACTTAATTGTTATCTCAGATATTACTGAGCAAAAAAATGCCGAGCGAAAATTACTTAAAATAGCCACCTACGATAATTTAACAGGGTTGGTTAATCGCACGCTTCTGCTCGATAGACTCGAACATGCGATAGGGCTTGCACGACATCACAATCACAGGGTTGCTGTAATGTTCGTTGACCTTGATAGGTTTAAGGGAATCAATGACTCATTAGGCCATGACTATGGCGATAAACTGCTGCGTATTGTGGCAAATCGTATGAGAAATCTAGTTGCCGATTCCGGCACGGTGGCAAGATTGGGTGGCGATGAGTTTGTTATCGTTATCGAGGAAGTAACCAATGAAGATGATTTAAGCTCATTTGTAGGTCAAATCATCGACTCGGTTGAAACACCGATATCCCTTGCTGAAGAAGTGTTAAGAGTATCTTGCAGTATCGGTGTGGCATTTTATCCAGAGGATGCCTCTGAGCCAGCTGAGCTTATTAAGCAAGCCGATGTGGCGATGTACACTGCGAAAAAAGACGCACTTAGCGGCTTTACGTATTTCACAAAAGACATGAATGAGCGTGCGAAGACCCGCTTACAGTTAGAAAATAAAGTGAAGAAAGCGTACTCAGAAGATGCCTTCTATAACCACTACCAGCCTATTATTGATGCCCGTTCAAACAAAACGGTTGGCGTGGAATTGCTGCTTCGTGGCACGCTTGAAAGTGAACCTTTATATCCTGATCAGTTCATCCCGGTGTTAGAAGAGCTAAAATACATCATTGAAGTAACGCGCAAAGCCATGCGCCGTTCGGCAGAAGACTTAGCAAACTGGTACAAAGACGGTTTTACAGGTTTTGTGTCGATAAACCTTTCAGCGCTGCATTTTAAAACCGAATTCGATTTGAATGGCGTGTTTGCTTTGCTCGATGAATATGACTTGCCAAAAGAAGCGTTCCGCTTTGAAATCACCGAAGGCGTATTGATGGATGACAGCGACAATGCGTTACGTCAAATTCAGCGCTTTGTTGACGAGGGCTTTGTGCTTGCACTTGATGACTTCGGTACAGGTTACTCATCGTTGAGCTACTTAAAGCGTTATCCGTTATCGGTGCTTAAAATTGATAAGAGCTTTGTTAACGAAATGGCGCCGGGTAATGCGAATGAAGCACTTGTGGCTACCACCATCACGCTTGCCACAAGCTTGAACATGAGCTGTGTTGCTGAAGGTGTTGAAACAAAGGAGCAGGTTGAAGAGTTACTGAAAAAAGACTGTTATTTCCACCAAGGCTACTTTTATGCCAAGCCTTGTACAGCAAACGAGGTTAAACCTCTGCTGTTTAAATCGTGGGTAAATCCGCAATAAACATAGGCTTAGAGAGATGGTTCTATTAAGAGATAGGACCATCATAAATCGAAAGTATCGACTATAAGAAATTTCAATTCTACCCGTTATCCCACGTCGTTCGTCGCATAAGAATGTAAACGCTTGTTTAAAAAGCTTGTTATTCTGTTAAAAATAAGGATTATTAGAAGTCTGTGAAATCATTGTAAAAATGAACTACATTATAACAACAAATGAGTGAACTATGCCGCTAGATATGACAGCAGACGCCAACAGCACGGAAGTAATAAAATCGCCATTAACTATGTTATACCACTGGGAACAAACCCGTGGAGACGAGGTATTTCTTACTCAGCCTATTAAAGGTGAATATCACGATCTAACTTGGAAACAAGTAGGAGAGCAAGCGCGCAGGGTTGCTGCTCGTTTACGTGAAATGGGCTTGCCGAAGGGAAGCCGCATAGGCATTTTCTCAAAGAACTGTGCTGAATGGTTTATCACTGACCTTGGCATCATGATGGCTGGGCATATCTCGGTTCCTATCTTTTCAACTGCAGGTCCAGATACTGTTCAATATGTGCTAAAGCACGCAGACGTACAGCTACTCTTTGTCGGAAAACTCGATAATACGGCAGAGCAAGTAGCCTCTATTCCTAGCGAGTATCTAACGGTAGCGTTACCATATCCTAATATTGCGACAAAGCAACAATGGGACGAATTTGTAGATATTGAGCCAATTAGCGACATGCCGGTTCAAGACATGGATGATGTTATGACGATCATCTATACCTCTGGTAGCACAGGCCAGCCAAAAGGTGTTGTGCATAGCTATAACACGGCATGCTGGGCAGCGCGTCGCTCACTTGATCAGCTTGGCATCAATAAAAACGATAGAACAATGAGTTACTTGCCACTTGCGCATATTACCGAACGCGTATTGGTAGAACTTTCGAGCTATTATAGTGGTGGTAAAATACACTTTGTTGAAGATCTCGCTACATTCCAGAGAGATGTTGCCCATTGCCAACCAACATTGTTTATTTCTGTGCCTCGTTTGTGGACTAAGTTCCAAATGGGCGTGCTGGCAAAAATGCCACAGAAAAAGTTAGATGTATTACTTAAAATTCCATTCCTAAACAAAGTGGTTGCGAAGAAAATTCGCAATGGCTTGGGCATTAATAATGCGCGTTTGTGGGCAAGCGGTTCAGCACCTTTGGCGCCAGCGGTTATCGAGTGGTTTGCTAAAATCGGTATCAACATTTCTGAAGGGTGGGGAATGACCGAAAATAGCGCATACGGAACGGGAAGCGTGCCTTTCAGACACGATAAAATCGGCTGTATAGGTCGTCCATATGACGGCGTGGATATTCGCACGTCTGAAGAGGGTGAGATTCAGGTTAAATCTCCATGCAATATGCTGGAATACTATCTAGAGCCTGAAAAAACTGCAGAAGTGTTTACCGAAGATGGTTATCTTCGCACTGGTGATAAGGGCGTTATTGATGCTGATGGCTACGTTAAGATTACCGGTCGTTTGAAAGATATTTTCAAAACCGCAAAAGGCAAATACGTTACACCATCGCCCATAGAAGCCAAGTTCATGGAAAACCCAATTGTTGAGCAAGTATGTGTTACAGGTAATAACCTACCGCAGCCAGTTGCGTTATTAGTACTTAGTGAAGATGCGCAGAAGAAAGACAAAGCAGGTGTTGAAGCAAGCCTGAAGAAAACATTCGATGCCATTAATGCTAAGTTAGAAAGCCATCAGGTAATGGACAGGGTGGTAATAATGAAAAATGAATGGAGTATAGAAAACGACTTGCTTACGCCAACGCTTAAAGTAAAGCGACATGTGCTAGAAGAGCGGTTCGAAGAAATCATTCAAGGGTCTTACAGCGATAAGCTAGTTTGGGTTGATGCTTAAAAAGCACCAACCACCCCATTCATAAAAGGCGCTTATTAAAGCGCCTTTTTTATGTGTTTTGAATTACTTGAACTTTCAGTGTAGCGTTCCACCCTTAAGCTTTTGGGTAGCGTGCTTTCAAGCCATCGTAAACCAAGTCACTAAATTCTGGCTTGCTTAAATCTAGCGCATCCATAACTTCTACCAAATGTTCGTTATCTTCGCGGCCATTCCACATTTTAATATAGCTGCCTTCTTTATAGCCGTTATCCTGACGGAAGAAGTTAAGCACGTTTTTGCCAACGTACTGGCGGTATAGCTCATCAGCCGACATATCGCACTGAGTAACAATAAACATGAAAAGCGGTACGCTAAAGCGTTTTGCTGCACATAAACCTGTCATTAACTCAAGGTTATCAAGCAGGGACTGCATAGAAGCGTCGTAGTCTTTACCGTCGAACGACACCGTTGTGTTTCCACTGGCAAGCTCTGCCGCAATACTCTGCGCCGACGCATCAACATCGCCTTTATAGTCAATAATGCAAGCGCTAAGCGCAAAATGCCATATATCAACAAGCTCCATTTGTAACTGCGGCAAATCTTTTTGTTGTGCCTTCCACCATTTCCAGCCATGGTGCTCTATCGCTTCTACCGACTCTACCATTGCGGCGCGCAAATATCCGTAACCTGCGTTTAGCCAGTCCGGGTTTACCTTTTTATTCATTTTATCTTGTAGGTTTAGCATGGTTGCTAGCTGTTGCGCACTTAACATTGAGGCTCCTGAATTATGATGAACGATAACGCACAAATTGTACTGGATAGCATAGGGAAGCAAAACCGTTTAATTGAGCAAACCCAAAAATGACGGTCTGTATTTAAAAGGGGAGTTCACGTAACCAAAAAATATGTAGGTTGCCGATCATTATTATGGCTTGCTTGCTTTTGGTGCGCTTGCACCACACTTAACGCACGATGTCATTTATACTTTATATTTAAATTTTTAAGTGTCTGATTTGTATTGATTTTAATATTGGCATTGAACCTGCAAAACCTAAAAGTGTTAACAGTGCTATGTGGTAACGCTAACGTGAGTAAGTGCCAGGCAACGCTTTTTCACGTTGTTACTGGATGGCCCGTAAACCTTACCCATACAGATTTTTCGTGTCCTGAGGTCTGTATGGGTTTTTTTTAGCGCATGGCGCTATTCTATTATGTGCATTGTGTTTGTCCCGGCAAAAGATAGCTTTATTTCCCTCTTACCACTTTCTTGAGTTACACTCATTCTACTGTTGTATCTACCTTACAAAACTGGCGTAACTAAGCTTTAGTGAGCTTTGGTTGCGATTTAACGCCATGCTGCATAAAGGATTTTTAGATTGCTCGCGCTTTATCCCTCAAACAAACTTGAACACTTAAGTTTTCTTCTTACAACGCTACTAAAGCAACAGCCTACGGGTATTTTTGTACCCGAGACCATTTTGGTTGAAAGCCCTGGTATGCAGCATTGGATAAGCATGCAGCTTGCCCGCGAGCAGGGTGTGGCAATGAATATCGACTTTCCTTTACCAGTGCGCTTTATGTGGAATACCGCGCGCACTGTGTTAGGCAGTGATACCGTACCTAAACAGTCACCTTATCGACGGGAAGTGTTAACGTGGCGAATAGATAATTTGCTGCAAGATAAATCGTTGATAGATACGCCCGCGTTCGAGCAAGTAACAAAGTACTGGGCAACGGCGGGAAACGAGCAAGAACAAGGTGTTCAAAGGTTACAATTAGCTACTGCATTGGCCGATGTGTACGAGCAATATCTGCTGTACCGACCCGATTGGTTGTTTGCATGGGAAAATAACGAACGTGTTGTGTTTGATGACATGGAAGTGTGGCAGAGCAAAATATGGCGAGAACTGACTAAAAGCCAGCCACTGCACCCTGCGCGTTTACACCAGATGACCCTTGAAGCACTTGAGGCGGGGAATGTTCCAGATAACTTGCCTCAGCGTGTCATTGTATTTGCCATTAATACTATGGCTCCTCAGCTCATTGCATTCTTTGACGCCCTTGCAGCACATATCGATATTCACATTTTCCATCTCAACCCCAGCGTAAACTATTGGGGTGATGCAAAAAGTAACGCCGAGCAAGCCAGGCAGCTTCGTACAGAAGGCCTTGATAAGTGGATGGAACAAGATCAGTCAAACCCTTTGTTGGGTAATTTAGGTAAGCAAGGCAGAGAATTGTTTAATTTACTTACCGAGTTAGACACGTTTGAAATTAGTGCTTTTGATGCACCGCGATTCAGTGAGACCCCAGTTCGTAACAGTGCCGATATTAATGACGCCAATAGCGAGCACGGTTTTAGTTTACTCGACTACATTCACGACGATGTACTTCAGGCTATTAAACCCGTTTCAAACCGCGCTATAAAGCCTGACGATGACAGTGTAACCGTAATGTGCGCGCATTCAGCTTTGCGCGAAGTGCAAGTACTTCACGACCATCTTCTGCATTGGTTATCTCAAGATCCTTCGCGTACACCGTCCGATATATTAGTGATGTGTCCGGCCATCGAAAACTACGCTCCTTTTGTAGACACTGTTTTTCATCGTGTTGGCACAAAGCCACTGCAAGATAACGGCCCCGTGCGTTTACCATGCTCAATTGCCGACAGAAGCCCTATGGATGCCGAGCCACTTATTGCTGCGTTTATGGCACTTTTACAGCTACCTGATAGTCGGTTTGGTGTGTCGGATGTAATGGATTACTTGCAGTTAGATGCAGTTCAGCAACGCTTCGATGTGTCGCAAGACGATATTGATCAAATGACGGTATGGCTAAAGCAAGCGCACATACATTGGGGCTTAAACGCAGGCCATAAGTCAATAGTGTCTGAAAATGAAGCGTGTGACGATACTTACAGCTGGTGGTGGGGCATTCGCCGATTGCTAATGGGCATGTTGGCGCCCGATAGTGAAATGATAGTAGATCATTTACTTACTATTCCAGACGTTGAGGGGCAAAGTACCCTGACATTAGGAAAACTGATAGATGTAATTCAGTTGCTGGGAGACTTTTCGACATCGTTGACCGTAGCGAGAACGCCAAGTGATTGGGGACGCGATTTAATAGCATTGCGTGATGCCTGTTTTAAGCCCACCCGAGAGCAAGATCAAAGTTGGGATTTAATAGCAAAAGTCGCGGCGGACCTATCTGCGCGTTGTGAAGAAGCCGATTACAGCCATAAGCTAACGCTTCGCCAAGTGAGAGAGCTATTGTTAAATAGATTTTCATCGCCTGACGCCGGTAACCACTTTATGACGGGGCAAGTAACGGTTTGCTCTATGCTTCCCATGCGCAGCATTCCGTTTAAAAAAGTGTGTATTTTAGGGCTGAATGACAGCGAGTTCCCACGTAAGTCCACACCCTTGGGGCTCGATTTGATGGCAGGCCCTGAACGACGTCTTGGCGACCGCTCTCGTCGATTGGAAGACCGCTACTTGTTTCTCGAGGCAATAGTGTCGAGCCGTGAAGGCCTATACTTAAGCTACCAAGGTAACGATGTAACTAATAACAGTGAGCGCCAGCCCAGCTTAGTACTGGCAGAGTTTCTTGAAATGCTAGAGCTAGGCTATAACGTTGAGCTACCTCATTATGTAAAACATGCCGCGTTACATCCGTTTAGCGAAACAGCCTTTGCAGGCAGCATACCTAGTTACGAAACGGGTTGGCTTCGGCTTGCGCAAGCGCTAAAGCAATCAAAAGGCAATGTTGACGATGGCGTAATGAATGCACAGAACACGCCACCTGCTATTGAAATACCTACCGAATTTGATGGTCAAGCTCACTTCAGTGCCAGTCAGATTGCACGAGCGTTTGACGACCCTCTAGATTATTTTGCTACACAGCGATTAGGCGTTAACTTGTCACAATCGTTTACATTGCTTGAAAACAGTGAACCCTTCGAAACCAATGCGCTGGTGCGTTATCAAGTGCTAGACGCTATTTTTTCTTCGCCAAGTAGAGCCGCTTCAACAGAGCAAGCTAACAGCCCACAGCATTACAGTGAACAAGTTGTCGAATTTGCGGCACTTAGAGGTGACATACCAAACAACCCTGTTGCCAAAGAAGAACTGCAAATGTGGAAAGAAGGTGCGTTAGCGTTAAACCAAGCAATGGGGCCACACGACGCCGACCTTAAAACGGCGGTATTTACAGGGCAACACATCACCATTAATGCAAATGCTTACGCCGCTAGCGATGCGTTAGTGTTGTTGAGTGCGGGTAAAGTAAACGTAAAACGCGCTCTTGAGTATTTCATTACGCAATTAGTGTTTTGCGCGCAGGGCGCAGAAGGTCATTATCAACACTATCCATTAGATGTGTTTTTCTGCGATTGGGACAAAGGTGATATTAAATTGATGAAGCGTCATTACACGCCGTTTGACGCCGAAACAGCGAAAGATGTACTGCTTTTCATTGAACATCTTTTCGTTGCGCTTTATTCGTCGCCAACGCCAATGTATAGCAGCTTGTTCGCAGACATTGTACCGGGAAAGAGAAAGTCAGACAGCGCAGCCATTGTGGCAGAAATTCAACCGCCCCTTTTTGGTGAATTGTCTCAACAATGTTTGCAAACCGACAAAGACATGTCAGACACAGCATCAAGCGAAAACACACAAAAAGCAGCGGATATTTTGCGCGATATCACTGACTTTATTCACGGAACATCTGCTGAAAAAGCAATTAAAACCTGGCTACAGTCTTCAGGTCAATTTAGCGCTGATATGGTAAATAACCCTTATCTTAAGTGGCTATTTCCCGATGGCGTAACCTGGACTGATATGCCAGCACAGCACGCTTTTGTGTTGTTTTCCATGGTGGCAAATGCTGCACAAGAGGAGACATTGTAATGACGAACAATGCCAAATTACTCGATGTAGTAAACATGCCGCTACGCGGTAGACACCTTATTGAAGCCAGTGCCGGCACAGGAAAAACATTTAATATTACTCGCCTTTATTTACGTTTGTTGTTAGAGGAAAAGCGCAGCGTAAAAGAGATATTAGTGATGACGTTCACTAAAGCGGCGACAGAAGAGATAAAAGGTCGTGTGGCGAAAACGCTGCGTGAAGCCATGCATATTTGGCAGCAAGCAAAAGAAAATGGCAATGTCATTGATGATGATTGTGACGACGTATACAAGCATCTGTTCAACAACAACGACATAGATGAATGTTTGTCGCGACTGCACGCGGCGCAGCTGGAACTTGACGAAGCGTCAGTGTTTACCATTCATGGGTTTTGTCAGCATGTTATTGCACAAATGGCTTTCAACAGCGGTTTTGCCATGACGTTAAACCTTGGCAATGATACCAGCGAGCTCTACCTGCAGGCGGCAGAGGACTTTATACGCCAAATCAGTAACGATGAAGAAAGCTTTATGTTATTGGCGCAGTCTGGCTGGCATGTGCCAGAGCGGCTGTTGAATGACTTCAATGGCAGCATTAAAAGCACGTTAACGCCTAACTTACTTGACGAAGCGCAAATTCAAACCGCATTTGTCACTGGCTTAAACAGTAACGAAGATACTGCACTTAACGTTTTCAGCGATATGCTTCGGGCAATTGAAGACAACGAGCAGCTGCTTCATGAACAGCTAATAAAAACGCCAGCGCACAAAAAAGAGCGACCGCAGGAGCTTGAGGCCCTAAAGCTATGGCTGCAACAGCGCATAGATGAAAAAAATTATGAGGTTGCTCCCGCGGCCGCACAGGCTTTCCTTGATGCCAGGCGATATGCCCGTAATAAATCTGGCGTAAAAGAGCTGCTTACGCCCATTAAAACACTGGTAAAAGCCATTGATGCCGCAGTTGAAGAACGCGATACCGCGCTGTCGCAAATCCCTGTGTTTAAGTTAGTTAACGATGCCATTTTATTTATAAAGCAGCGCGTCGCTAAGCAGAAAAAACAGTTGGGACTTATCGATTTCGATGATCTTATTCGCATGCTTGCAGATAAAGTAGTGAAACCTAACAACACACTGGTGCCACAGCTTCGCAAGCGATTTCCAGTAGCGCTTATCGATGAGTTTCAAGATACAGACGCCAACCAGTACGCCATTTTAGACGCGGTATATAAAAACGCGCCGAGCGATACAGCATCTACATCCGATTTAGATAACAATCATACAGGTGAAGCTTTCAACAGTGCGTTATTGATGATTGGCGATCCTAAACAGGCAATTTATCGCTTTCGCGGCGGAGATATATTTACCTACCTTAAAGCTGGGAGACAAGCCGATTATCGCTGGGTGATGAACACGAACTGGCGCTCGGTTGAAGGCATGGTGAAAGCCTATAATCGCCTGTTTTTTGGTGCGCCTGTTGCCAATAACCAATCGGCAGATGTTTTTGGGTTTGGTATTCAATACACGCCCGTTGAATTCACAAGTAAAGCCGCTGCCGCTAAAACGCCGCTTGTCGATACACACGACAAACGCAGTGCCATGAACTACGTTGCTATGTACTTGCAAGACAAGCAAGACCCCACTTCGATGCGTCGAGGGATGGCGCAATGGATAGCACAAGAAATCTATCGCCTTTTGAACGAAGCGCATTTTCAAACAGAAACAACACGGCCTGTTCGTCCTGCAGATATTGCCATTTTGGTAAAAGACAGAAGCGAAGCCAACATAGTTAAATACGTGCTGCAGCAGAAGAGACTCAGTAGCGTTTATCTAAGTGACAGAAGTAATTTATTTACGTCGCCAGAAGCTAAAGACATACTGCGTTTACTCAATGGTATTTGGCATGCAGGCGATACACGTAAAGTAGCATCTAGTTTAGCATCGGCACTGTGGGGTTATAGTGCGCAAACGCTTATTTCGCTGTTGTACCAAGAAGATGATGCTCTGTGGGATGAGGCCTTCGAAAAAGTATTGGTGCTCCGCGATATGTGGCTTCAAAAAGGCTGCATGAGTGTGTTGCTTTACTTGTTGAAAAACAGCTATGTTCCGCATGGTAGTGATGTTGAACGGGCTCTGACTAACTATCAGCACTTAGCTGAAGTGCTTGAGAAAGCGAGCACCACGCACTCAAGACCAGAGCAATTACTAGACTGGCTAAATAAACAAATTCATCAGCCGGACAGCAATGAAGAGCTAACGCTCAGGTTAGAAAGCGACAATCAGCTTATTCGTTTAATCACTCAACATGGTTCGAAAGGACTGGAATATCCTATTGTTTTTGTGCCGTTTGCTACGTCATACAAAGATGCGGCGCGTAACGGTAAATCGGTGTCGCATATTTTTACCTATTACGACGAAGAAAAAGAAGACTTACAGCTACAGTTAGGGCAAACCAAACAGGCGATAGCGCGGGTTCGCGCAGAAGGTGAGGCGGAAGATATGCGTCTTACTTATGTGGCTGTAACAAGGGCTGCGCATCGGTGTTACATGGGCGTATTACCGTTAGACGGAAACGAGAAAAGCGCTTTAGGACGTGCAATGAAAATAGGCGAAGCGCGTGATGATACTGGCGAACCGGTTAGTTGGGAAGACGCATTAACGCTTCTCGATAGCGAACATGACGCCCATGCACGTTATATAAATGCCGATGAGTTTAATGAAGTGTATAGCGCCTTCGAAGAAGACCAAAATATTGATGCGTTGCACGCGCAGCAATTTAACGGCACAGCCAGTGAAGATTGGCGACTATATTCATTTTCGGCGCTTAGCCGGCTTAGTCAGTTCGCAGGTGGCACAGCTTCACATAACAGTAAAAACACTGGTGAAGCAAACGCTCAAAACATTCCTAGCATTCCTGTAGTGCAGACACAGCGCGACGAAGAGGTGTACTTTGAAGACGTGCCGTTTAACAGTGCTTTTGAAAATGACAGGTTAGACAAGAACCAGCTTCGTTTTACCTTGGAAAAAGGTGCAAGTGCAGGTAACTTGCTACATGATTTACTTGAACACAACGATTTTAGTGCCCCCGAATGGGAAGAAACAGGTGGTGAATTGGTAACGCGGTTTGGGCTTGAACAACGCAGTACTCCGCAGTTGTACGAATGGCTTGACGAAGTACTTCAAACGCCGCTGTACCCTAATATGCCATTTTCTATGAGCGACTTGCCGCTTGATAAAACGTTGCGAGAGGCCGAGTTTTATTTTCCGATGAATGACAGCCGATGGCAGGGACTACGTTCGGTGCTTAAAGCGCATCGACAAGACGTTGCACAAATGTTGGATGCAGAAGCACAGGAAACACCACAACTTCTTGCTCCCTCGTTGCAGGGTATGATGCACGGGTTTATTGATTTAATCTTCGAGCATGAGGGAAAGTATTATGTGGCTGATTATAAGTCTACCTGGCTTGGCGATACCGTCGACAGCTACTCACCATCAGCACTGTTTGAAAACAATCAACATCACTTGTATGACCTTCAGTATCTTATTTATTGCTTAGCACTGCATCGATATTTAATGCAATCACTACCCAATTACAGCGCTACTAAACATTTTGGCGGCGTGTATTATCTGTACTTGCGTGGAATGCACCCAGAAAATGAAAAGGGTGAGGGCGTGTTTTATTCGCCTATTACACCGAACATTCTTAATGCACTTGATAGTGTTTTCAGTAACAACGATTTCAGTAGCAACGTTTTCAATAACAATGAGGCTAAGGAGACAGCAGGGTCTGTAAACACATCAGAGCATGCAGAAAAGCAGCCAGCAGAGAAGCTTTCATCGCCAAGTTCCGAAGGTGGCCAGCAGCAACTTTTGTTCGATGATGAATGGGAATAAGAATGACCACGACAACAACACAACATTCTACATCTAGCAATAAGCTAATTCTCTCCGCACTTTTTCAACGGTTATATGGTATTGAAGCCATTGATAAATTTGTTGCAGAAGAGTTTGCCAACCTGCCTGAACTTAACGCTGATGAGGTTGAGCTTTGGGGCGCATTACTGGTTACGTTGTCTTTCATGCAGCGAAATGGGCACAGTTGCCTAAGCTTGGCGGAACTTGCAGATAAGCGCATGTTCGATGAGCCAGAAGCGACGGTCGATAATGCACAGCAACAAAAATTAAATGCCACAGATGATGCTATAGAAGAGGAAAGCCAGGAGCGTTTAAAAGGCTTTGTATTTCCTTCACTTACGCCGCTTATTAAATGCGTAAAAAACGCCCTTGAAAACCAAACGGTTGCGCAATTGTTTGTTTATCAAGTTGGGCGCTTGTACAGCCGTCGTTATTTCGATTTTGAACGTGAAGTGGCTTCAAGAATTGTGCAACGAACGGCCCTTGAGGTGTTAGATGAAACAGCCTCGACGCGCGTAAAAGCGCTATGGCCGCAGATGTTTCCTACATCTGAAGTACTTCAACAAGATTGGCAGCAGGTGGCAGTTGCAAAAAGCATTGTACAGCGTTTCAGTGTAATAAATGGTGGTCCGGGAACGGGTAAAACCTATACCGTTTTACGTTTGTTGCTTGCGCTTCAAGCTGTTGATGAAAACATAAACATTGTACTGGCAGCGCCCACGGGCAAAGCGCAGCAACGTATGACCGAATCAATAGTTAGCAACATTGAAGGGCTTCGTGGCTTGGTACCTGAAGAGACACTACAAAAAGTACCCACAGATGCCGTTACGATTCACCGCTTGCTAGGACTTCGTGAGCATACGGTAGCAACCAACTTTGGCACAAGTAACACGTTAAACCTTGATGTGTTAATCGTAGATGAAGCCAGTATGGTGGATTTGGCGCTTATGGCGCGCATAATGCGGGCGTTACCTGAGCATGCGCGTTTATATTTTATTGGCGATGCAGATCAATTACCCGCAGTAGAGCTTGGTAACGTGCTTGAGCAACTTGTTGAAGGCAATGTGACATCGAAGTTAGAACTAGTAGGAAGCGACGACAGTGATCAGCTAAAAGGGAAAGCGCTGAGCGAGACAGAGTTAAGCGGCGCAGAGCTTATGGGGGCGGTAACAACAGATATGCGCCAGCACATAGTGTCCCTTTGCCCTCATTTGCCTTTATTGCCTGTTAATGAGAATGCCAAAACATGGGTGTCTACTCTACAAGCTCCTCAGCGTTTCAAAGGTCAAGTAGCAGAGGTGGCCACCGCTATACAGCGGGGTGATGCGCTAAAGGCATTATCTTCACTCACACCAAAAAACGTATTAAGCAATAAAGCACAGCTATTGTTAACAGAAGGCGTTCATTTAATGCCCGAGGGTGTTAACAACACAGAACTACTAAAGCAATTAGCCAAAGAAAGCTTTACAGATCTTTTTGCACCACCGCCAAAAGAAAACGGTCTGCCGTTTGGGCCAGCAGACGCACTTGCCTTGTTAAACGCCGTTCGCTGGCTTACGCCAATGCGCAAGGGGCCTATGGGGGTTGAAGGCTTAAATGCATTAGTATTTGATGCGATTAAGCACAAGATAAAGCGAAGAGAAGGGCAGTTTTATCAAGGCCAGCCCATCATGATAGTTAAAAATCACCACCCACAGCGACTGTCTAATGGTGAGGTTGGCGTAATTTGGCCAGATAAAAGCGGAAAGTTACAAGCGTGGTTTGAAGCACCAGAAAGTGGTGTAGAAAATGGGGTTGAACGTGGCGTGCGTCATATTTCTTTGTCGCGTTTGCCACAGTTTGAAACTGTGTTTGCTATGACCATCCACAAATCACAAGGCTCAGAGTTTAAGCATGTGGTGCTAATTCTGTCTGATGCACCCAGTGATAAAGCAGCTAACTTGTTACATCGAGGCTTGGTGTACACCGGATTAACGCGTGCTAAGAAAGGGTGTTTAATCTTATCCAAGCAGCACACATTAACCACTATGATTGAGAAAGTAGATAAGCGTTTTTCAGGCCTTTCTCAAGCCATAAATGTGCTAGAAGCCAATAGGCAGCGCTAATACAACGTGGAGTAAATCCAAAAGAGTGAAAGGCACAAAGAGTGCGGTGCCAAGGCTAAAGTGGACAGAATAAAAACACACCGTGTTTGTGAATAGACTCTAGTTCGCGTCCCATAAGGTAAATACGGGCTGGAAGCGTCGTACGCAGAACGCCGCTGTCTGCACGTAAGAATTGGGAGGGTAAAAGCACTGACCCCTTCTCGCGTTGATTCAAGTGCGCAGCCTGTAACTCGCTTGCAGCTTTATGTTCATTCGATGACTGCAGGTGGTGCTCTGTTTCATGCTGAACCCCATATTCCACGTTGAAGTGAGACAAGCCAGCGTGGTCTACCCATCCAATGATGTTATGTGGACGAACGATAAAGCTCGCAAATTCAAACATGCTACTGTGCAGCGTAAGGTTAGCACCGAACACTGGCTTCGTTTCTATAGCAACCTGCGTTGTGGGTTTAACACCAAGTTTGTAAAGGCTGTAAGCCTCCGCCTTAATGCTGGTATTTGCATCGGTATCACCAATAATAGAAAGCATGCGCTTAGCCTTGTGCAAGGGGAGTAATGTGATTGTGGTTGAACATCGAATAGCATGCGTTGATGTGGATCAAAATTGCTTGTTGTAGTGTCAAGGTTGCGTTTAATATCGGCGCGAAAATGCGATTCTGGCTAAGTTCGCCCACAAGACGTAGACATTTCAATCTAACTATGGGGGCTGCTACCGCTGCTGCGCTTTTACTCATTTTATAATAGTTATTGGTGTGGGGTTGCTTTGATATGAGACGTGAAGAAAAGGCCAACACATGAAATAATAAGCGCAATTCAACGCAGTGGGATTTTTAGCTAGTGACAAAAGCAACGCAGACTGTGTCGGTAAGCTTCCGCTTATTAAAATTAGATATGATGCAAGCCTACACCTTCAAAAAAGAAATCAACGGCGCTTCTTTTTATAAGTTAGATGATGAAAACATTTTTGTGGGTACCGTGCCGCTAAGTGACGACTTGTTTGATGAGCTAAACGATTTTGTTATTCGCCAACAAGTTCAATATGACGATTGTGATATTTACGTTGAAAGTCCGGCATGCGCTGTTAGCAATGGAATAGACGTGCCACGAGTAGTGAACAGAATGTTGAAGTACATAGACTGCAAGCTAAGCTATGGCATCGTTAGCCATCAGGGCTGATGTTGGTAACAGTGAGGTAATTCAATCACAATGAATAAAGTTCATCCCAAAAAGTTGCTCCAAAGCAAATGGACGGCAGTTAGCCCACTTAATAAAGAAAAGCATTTTATGGTAACGTCGGTAGAATTTGACGACGATAACAACATGATTGACTGTGTTGTTGAAGCGGTAATGTCGAAGAACGAATATCATATAGCATGGCGAGACTTAAACAACATTTCGCAGTGGCGTCAGGGTTGGAAGTAGGGCAATACATTGCGGTATAGTTTCAAAAGATTGGATACACCAGTACTAATTCCAACACCAACTTAAATGGGAATACAAAGCATGGAAGTGAAGTACATAGAGCAACAGCACATTTGCGGTTTTTCTACGATAACAAATAATGTAGCTGAAATGACGCCGGGCAAAGGAAAGATCCCAGCGCTATGGGAAAAGTTTGATAGTACTATTTTCGTTGATTACCAAGGTGGGGAACGCGTTTACGGTGTTTATTCAGACTACGAGTCGGACCATACTGGTAACTTCAAGGTACTGGCTGGCTTCGATGGTAATCTTGATGATAAAACGTTATCTGAAGATGTAATTGTAGAAACCGTAACTATACCAAGCGGGAAATATTTAGTGTTTAGCCACAAAGGCGAAATGCCACAAATAGCCATAGATGCATGGACATCAGTTTGGCAGTACTTCACTGAAGGCAAACCTGAATACACGCGTACCTTCGGTGTAGACTTTGAACACTACCCAAACGCAAATCAAATTGATGTACATATATCAATTAAATAATTAAGCCTAATTCCAGCGTTAAATTATATTGTCGTTAGCCAACGTAAGAACGCTTTCTTATCAGAAAGGGTTTGAAAATGAATGTTTTTAAGCTGACAACTATCTTTAAACACAACATTCAGTTTGTTCGCAGATATAGCGGTGATGGGGGGACGAGCGTTTATGCTGTCACCGTTATAATGATAAATCATGATTTTTAGTCTTATTGTAGATTGGTACGTTTATTAGAATTGTCTTACAGAGTGTTGTTTAGCGTAGATATTTTTAGGGGAGTGGTGAGCTGAAATAAAAAAGGCCAGCTAGCACTAGCCTTTTAAAAAGAACGTTAATTAAACTGCAACAACGTTTGCTGCTTGTGGTCCTTTTTGACCTTGTTCAATAACAAACGACACTTGCTGCCCTTCAGCAAGTGATTTGTAACCTTCAGAAGCAATTGAGCGAAAATGAACGAAAACATCTTTGCCACCTTCAGTAGGTGTTAAAAAACCAAAACCTTTCTCTTCATTGAACCACTTCACTACACCAGTAACTGTGTTAGACATATTTGAAACCTTTTATTAATTAAAAAAACAGTATCGGTATTGAACCGAAAGAACTCTAGATAAACCACGTAAAACATTAACCAATAGAGCAAATGGATATACAAGTTCGACCTAAATTAATAAAAGAAGAAAAAGAAGTACAAAATGCAGTAGTAGATAAAGCTTTAAATTTCTAAAGCAGGTGCACAGTACGCTATAAAAGTAAGTTTGTATATAAATATATTTTTGATGATGTATAAAAGAGGTTATTTCATAATATTGATATAGTTTTTCACTTCTTATGATTTAACTCTGATCAATTCATTACAAGTTAACTTATAAATTACACAATATTTTTCTGTCCCTTTAGGAAACAATATGAAAAAAAAACAAGGTATCTTGTTATCCGTTGCGTTGCTTCTAGCGAGCTGCATGTCGCTGGTATTTGCTAAAACAGAGTTTCAAAAGCTTCCAGAAGGTAATTATCAGGTAGATTTAACCCACGCCAGTATTGTTTGGAAAGTAAGCCACCTTGGGCTTTCAAATTATGTGGCACGGTTTGCAAAGTTTGAAGCAAGCATAAACTATAACCCTGAAGACATCGAAGCTTCTACCGTCACTGCCTCTATCGACCCAATGTCGATACAAACCGCGTTCCCCAACCCTGAAGAAAAAGACTTCAACAATACATTAGCTACCGATAGTGGTTGGTTTAATGCGGGTGAATTCGCTAGCATCGACTTCGTTTCTACAAGCATTAAAATGAACACCGAAACTACAGCAACAATGAAAGGCAACCTTACATTTTTAGGTATTACCAAACCTGTAACATTGGTCGTTACGTTAAATGGAGCAATGGCTCGACAGCCTTTTTCAGGAAAGCCAACCATGGGTTTCTCAGCGACTACCACCATTGATAGAACGGCGTGGGGAATGGATAAATATGCGCCCATGATAGGCACCGATGTTGAAGTAATGATTGAAGGCGAGTTTTTCAAAACCGATGAATAAGCCTGCTCGCTACCATTCTCTTGCCATTGTGCTTCATTGGGCAATGGCCCTAGGCGTTGCCTTTATGATTGGCTCTGGCTTGTATATGGTAAATGGTGACCTGCCAAAAGCACAGCAATTCGACCTTTACCAAATTCACAAAGCGTCTGGCGTGGTGATATTGTGGGCAATGGCATTGCGATTAGTGCTACGGTTTATGTTACCTCGCCCCGCACTTCCTAGTTCAATCCCGCCTACTCAAAGGCGCAAAGCGGCCATGGGCCATGTTGCACTTTATTGCCTGCTGTTCATTATTCCTATTGCCGGCTGGGTAATGGTTTCGGCAAGTCCTTTCGGGTTGCCAACGTTTGTGTTTTTTGACTGGCTTAAGTGGCCGCATATACCGGGAATTGCTAGAAATAAAACGGTTGCAGGTATAGCGAATGCCGTGCATTGGTATGGTGTGTTGACGCTTGTAGCGCTTTTATGTGCGCATATTGGGGCGGTTGTTTTACATAAGATTAAGCACAGTGAAAACTTACTAAAAAGAATGTGGTGGTAAATAAATGCGAATTTTAACAATGCTAATGTGTTGTATTCTCTCATACAGCGCGCTTGCCGAGACAATAAAAATCAATTCTAAAAATGCGAGCTTACAGTTTTCTGGCGAGCATGCGGGTAGGGCATTTACTGGTAAATTTAATGAATGGCAGGCCACGCTGATGTTGCCTCCAGAAACTGAACCGCGAATAGAAGCGCAGTTTTCATTAGCATCTGCTGAAACTGGCAATGCAATGTACGATGAAACCTTGGTTGAAGACGACTGGTTCAATGTCAAAAACACACCAACGGCGAAGTTTGTTGCATCAGACATCGCTAAAACTGACAGCGGCTACATGGTAAAAGGCGAGCTTTCTTTACGTGGTATTTCACACCTAGTGACTTTTGCGTTAACACGAAACCAAACAGGCCTAAGCGCAGAATTTGACATAGACCGCCTGGCCTTTGGAATAGGCAAAGAGTCTGATCCTGACGCAGAGTGGGTGAGTCGAGAGATTGGGTTAAGGTTAACTATTCCAAATTAGGATTTTTATGAGTAAGTAAAAAACCTTGATGGTGATGACGTTATCTGTAACTATCGAATGGGACGCAAAGACCTTCAAAATAACAAGGAGTTACCATGGCATCACAATTCAAGGATTTTATCAGTGGTTTTAAGAAAATAGGCACCTATACCACGGTCGCTGTTGTGCTGCTTTTAGGCGCTAGTCATTTTCATACTGTTGCTGCTCCTACGCAGAATGAAGAAGCTAACGAAGTATCCGTTATTAAAAGAGCAATGCCCAAGTACCCTCAATACGCGGTAAAAAACGGCTTAGAGGGCGCTGTTTTAGTAAGCTTTAGTATAGAAAAAGACGGCAATGTGTCAGACATTCAAGTTGAAGCGTCTGACAAAGATGGGCTGTTTGATGCAAGTGCAATACTTGCAGTGCAAAGATGGGTTTTTACCAAACCTAGCAAAAAAATCAGAAACAATTACGTATCGCTAGAGTTTGCCCTTACTGATAACCCTGATACTACGTTCTTTAGTAATGTTGAAATAATTCAAATCAAAGGTAGCTGATGTAGGTTTGGTTCAAAATTTCATACGACGCGGATAGAAGTCTTATCGGCATCTTTGTTCAAGCAAGGAGCGGTCGTTCACAAGTGTTGATTTTAGTGAATATACCCGACCCCTATGTGCCAGAAGCTCCCGTTCAATTATTTGTGATTAAACGACAGAGGGGGTACTAGAGCAGCCCTTCAATTAAAAGCAGTGAAACTCCAGCAATTCGCTTGAAGCAGTCTACAATACTACCAACCCTATAGGCGAGAAACTCAGATTAGTTATGAGTTTATACAAATTGAAGTGTTTTTCTCAGCCCCCGCCCGTTTTCCCAAAAACTAGCTTCTTATGTCGTCTGCTGAATCAAAGCTGCAGCATGTTTAATGGCTTTTCGAATTCTATGATAGGTACCACAGCGGCAGATATTGTCGCTCATAGCTTCATCAATGTCACGATCGTTGGGATTGGGATTAGACTCCAATAGTTTGACGGCGGTTAAAATTTGTCCCGCCTGACAAAACCCACACTGAGCGACATCTTCGTTTATCCATGCTTCTTGCACCGGATGCAGAATATCATCGACCGCAAGCCCTTCAATAGTGGTTAGCGATGCACCTTCCACTTCTTCCATCGGAACAATGCATGGGCGAACTAGCTCACCGTCTTTAAAGATAGTGCAAGCGCCACACACGCCAACACCGCAACCATATTTTGGGCCAGTAATACCAAGTCGATCACGCAAGAGATACAGAAGCTCATCATCGTTTTCAGCGTCGATAGAGACCGGGTTATTGTTAACATTAAATGTAATTTGTGGCATGAATTAACCCTCTGGATAGAAGTCACGAAGTGGAAAACGACGTGGTGCAATACCCGTCGCCCTGGCAAATGCGTTGGCTATCGCCGCTGCCGCCGCAGGCACTACCAACTCGCCTGCACCTCCCGGTGTTTCTCCGTTAGGCGGCATAAAGTGCACTTCAATTTTTGGTGGCGTGTTGCGCATTCGAGCAATCTCAAAATCGCCATAACTGCTCTCGCGTATTGCGCCATTGTCGAGGTGTAAACTAGTGCGAATCATGTAGGTAATGGCATCGGTTGCCGCACCGATAACTTGCGCCTCTAGGCCGGTTGGATTCAATACTCGGTTCACATCCAGCGCAACAACAATCTTAGTGACTTTACATTCTTTCTCCGGATTTTTGAACGTTTGTAATTCAACAAGCACTGCGGCTCGAGACTTATACTCTTTATGTAACCCGAGGCCCTGGGCACGTCCTTTTTTCATTCTCCTTCCCCACTTGCCCTCTCGAGAAACTTTCCGCAGGACAGCTTTGGAGCGCTCATCATCCAGCATTTGTAATCTGAACTGGCATTCGTCCTCGTTCATTGCGCGTGCCAATTCGTCAACAACTATCTCGTTTGCAACGGCAGCTGTGCCGGAGTAGATGCCGCGCCAAGAGGAGGTTGGCACAACGAATTTTTTTTCGTTTAGCAGTAAGGAAGTTACACCAAACTTATATTGCACTAGTTGCGTTGAGTGCCAGACTGTCTGGCTGAAAGCAGCGGGAGCTAATTCTCCTCCCAATGCAGTAATACCGTCGCCAAAGCCATGTTCGAGATCCAATTCAGCGGTCGCAGCGCGATGGTCAAACGACAACACTTTTTTGCCTATTAAAAAACCTCTAGTGTAAGTCGCTTTTACGTTGTGCAAGCTGAGCGGTCGTGCGCGGCCAAACTTTGTATCGTCCTGTCGGGTAAACATAAGTTTGATGGGGCGGTTTACAATTTGTGAAATACGCGCGCCTTCAACTGCTGCATCAAAAAATAAGCGACGGCCAAATGAGCCGCCGCTCTGAATTACATTCACCTCAACGTCAGTGGGTAAGACTCCAAGTTCACGCGCAATTTTGGCTTGTGCTGCAAGTGGCGTCTTGGCGCCAGTCCATACCCTGATCTTTGAGCCGGTTGCATCGGCAACTGCTGTCATGGTTTCCATAGGGGCATGTGCCAAATAAGGAAAGATGAACTCGCCGCCAACCGAATCGGTAGCCAGAGGAATATTAGGTAAGGTTGGCAGGTTTATCGCACGTAACTGCTCAATGACCTCGGCATCAGACAGGTGTTCGGCAGCACCCACACTCCATGAAATTTTAAGTGCATCACGTGCCCGAAAAGCTTCGCCAAAGGAACGCGCAACAACTGCCACGCCAGAGGAATTTGCATCAACATCCAATGGAACTTCCTTGATGGCAAGGACACCGGGCAGGCCTATTGCCTCAGAATCGTCAAACGTGACCACGCAACCACCTAAGCTGGGTGGCCTAGCGACCACAGTGGGCATCGCGTCTGGTATGTCGAGATCCATCGCGAAATCTAGTTTGCCGGTAACAATATCGCGCGCGTCAGCCCGCTTTTGCGGCGTACCGATAATTTTGTATTGAGACGGGTCTTTAGGCTTTGCCAGTCGAGCTGCATCGTTGCGTCCCTCAACACCTGCGGTGAGCTCAGAGTAAGCAATGCGATTGCCATTGTTATCAATTGCAAAGCCAAGTTCTGTACTAATTTCGTTCACAGAAATCCCGAAATGCACTGCGGCTGACAATTTTATCTTATGTAACAGCGCTGCCGCGACCTTGCGTAACGGATCCCAAAGAGAGGTTACGGCGTGAGACCCCCCTGTAATTTGACCAGTCGCTCGTCTGATTTCTGCCGGAGATAAAGTCGCATCAATTGAGGACATTTCAACGTCCAGCTCTTCGGCAAGAATCATCATTGCTGCAGTTAATATACCTTGCCCTACCTCCATTCTTGGAAGCTCAAAACGGACACGGTTATCACTCGTTATCTTAATTAAATAATCGTAGTAGAAAGGGTCACCGGAGATAAGCAACAGATCTGTTAAATCCAGTTCATCTGCAAGTTCCGGTATTCCTAACAACCGGGCGTTGGCATCCTGAGGACGTATAGCTCCGCTAGTTATATGTAACGCAACAGCAAAACTCGACCCCTTAAGCATGTAACCAATAAACTTTCTTCGTCCGGTGTTTTCTAACTCGACAATGTGTTCGTCATCACTACCGGATTGATCATGTTTTTGTGAGGAGGTTTTCGCCTCTATTTGTTCTGCATGGTTGCTTTTTGTCATAAATTCTCCGTTTCAGGTCAAGACCTTCAATCGTTAACTTAAGCTTAAGAAAAGTCGTTTATTTGGCGTAGAAATTTGCAGCTTGCTACATAAATGTTAATGAGATGCTAACATTGCGTACACTTTATTAAGCGTTAATAATAATTAATGCTAAAGTAGGGGGATCCCCTTATTGTAATAGCGACTTTACTCGCTGCGAACGCGATTTTCTTGAGTAAAAGGGCAGAAGCTCAACACGGCCCGTGCTGGCTAATGGATAACTATCCGCCAGGGCATTGCTGGCTGCCATCAACGTGCCATCGCTGATTAAGGACGGAGCATAAGAAGCATTAACGCCATACTAGGCACAATGGCAGCCGTATTTGATTCTGGTATGTTTTCCTGATGGGTGTTTTGAAAAATATGAAATGAGTTGTCGCCAAAATAATTCAGTGAACTGAACTGTGATACTAAAATTCTAAATGAGATTTGTGGAAGTTCTTGCCTCAACATATTGTATGTTCAAGCTCTCGCATGTTTTGCAACTTATGCATCAAAGTCAAAATCTCGTTGGATGGTGTAGTCGTCAAATACTGAGGTTTGTGCAGGTTCGAAAATCTGCTGGGCTCGACAAGTATTGGCGGTAATCGGAGAGTCTAATTTGTCTAAATGCATTATTAATTTGTTGATGTCCGCTTGATTGAACGGTCATCAGCAGTAATACAAGGAACTATGGTCTCAAAGCACTTATTATCATTTTTTACGTTTTGATGAATGTTTTCCATATAGAGATCTGAGACCAGGACCGAAGTTCAAGGAAATTTTCTGAATATCCGCTCCTTGTCTGAATCTGACCAGCGAAGAAGATATTCCAATGTCCGATTCACGCTCGCCACAGCCAGTCACACATCCCATCTCTTTCATTGATGACAGCTAATACGGTTGTTGCTACGCCATATTATCAATATGCTTTAAGATGCTGCCGAACGCACGAGCACCGTGCTTTTGAATTTGTTTGTCGAAGTACAAGCTTCCTAACAAAAAGATGGTGATATGCCCTTGTGAGCGCCACGTAACGTGGGTTTTTCCATCGCGTTCTTCCAAGGTTATTTCGCCTAGACGGTGGTCGTAGGGAAGGGGCTTTGACTTTATTACTCTATAACCCAGTTTATACGGTGGTTCGTAAGCAACAATTTCTTCATGCAGATTAGCGCCGCCAGCAATGATCTCACGCACAGCGCCTAAACCGTTTTTCTCAGTGTTACCTTCCAATAATAGGTTAGATTCATCCACACCTTTAAACTGTGAATAATTAGCATGGTCGCTAAGTGCCGCAAACACCTCTTGAATGGGTTTGTTTATGGCTCTTTCTACATGAATTGAAAACATACGTAATCCTACTTCGTGTTACGATTTTCGTGCGCTGTAAATAATGAATAGGCACGGCCTGTTTCCTTTTGCAAAGTTAAAGCCGCGCCGTCATGAAGCCTACTTATTTTTCTATAGTAAATGTAAGGCCGGCGTGTTTTTCTAGTCGGGTAATTAAACTTTCGCCTAGTGCTGCAGCAGGTGTATAGAAACCGCCTTTAAGGGATACGTCTTTACACAAACAGAGTGCCGACTCCGCAATCATTTTACTGGTAGAGCCGTATCCTGGGTCTTTATCGCCTTTTACCGACACCGCTAGCATATCGCCGTTTGATGCAGTGCCTGTGAATACAACATCGTAAAAACCGTTCTCACGTTCTTCTTTGCTTGGGCCTTCGCCTGGCTTCGGGCCATCGTCACTGGCTAACGATTTATCTTGTGCAACGTGTTTAGCCATGGCTTCACCCTTTTCGCCAGGGCCTGTCATCATCATTTCATCGTACTGAAAGCTTTTGCCATAAGCATAGCCAGACAGATAATTTGAGCGGTGCACGTTTTTCGTATTAATTGCAGCCATGATGAATGGCGCAACCCATGTACCAAGTGCTTCATCGAAGTAAGGTTTATTGCCGTCTGGCTGCGCTTGTATTACCTCGTTACCTGCCAAGGAAAACGGGTTGATAAGCGCCGCCATAATAGCCTTATCTTTATGTGCGGCAGCCATAGTGGCTTTTAATGATGCTGCCGTACCGCCAGAAAAAGTACCCTGCATCTTTCTTACGCGGCCTTTTACGTATTCAATAACGGCGCCGGTTTCTTTCGTTGCGTGCTGCTGAAGGAAATGTACACCTAAATCGAATGGTACCGAGTCAAAACCGCACGAGAACACAATGTTTGCACCGGTTTCTTTGGCTTTTGCTTCGTACTTATTAATCATTTGGTGCATCCAAGCAGGCTCACCACATAAATCGGTGTAGCCTGTGCCATTATCTACGCACGCTGAGAGCAGTTTTTCACCATAAATTTGATAGGGCCCAACGGTAGTCAGCACAACTTGAGTGCGTTTGGTAAGTGCTTGTAGCGCGTCTTCATTATCGCCATCAGCTACAATACTTTGCACGCTATCTGGAATACCAAGTTCTTGTTTAACGTCGTTTAGCTTTGATTCGTTTCTACCTGCAACAGCCCACTTTACACTACTGTCGTTTCCGTACTGGGCTTGAAAGTATTCGGCAACAAGCTTTCCTGTGAAGCCTGTTGCGCCGAAAATCACAACATCAAATTCACGTTCACTACTCATAATTTCGTCCTATCTGTGTGGTGTATAAGCCAAATATACGCATGAACACGGCGATGTATCATTTTTTTCGATAATATTTGTATATTCACAAAATTGTTGTTTTGGGTTTTTATCTATCACGGCTATTTATTGCATGACTGTATTGCGTAAAACATTGGATATCTTCGTGCCTTATAGATTTAGCGACGTTGTAGATTTACGCCACTTCTAGAAGATAAAAAACTACTTATCGAATCTGTGTTTTGTGATAAGGCAAAAAGAGGTAAGGTTAGACATTGCTTCAGGAAATAAATACACGTATAAGCACACTCACAATCGAAACACTGATTGAATAACCATAAGCGTTAGAGGGAATCGTAAATGCACAAATTGTTTGGCTTTTTTGTTCAAAATAGCAAAAAGAGAAGGGCGTTAAAGGTAAGTATTATAACCTTATTGGTATTAGGTGTGTCTCCGGTGTGGGCTGCATTGCCTACCATTGCTGAATTTACACAAAATATGCAGCTGAAACAGGGCTTAATTCCTATCTATTACGATGAGTCGGCAGACAAAGTGTACTTGGCCGTGCCACAACAAGCCTCACAATTCTTATTTCAAAGCAGTATGCCTTCCGGCGTGGGGTCGAATGACATTGGCTTGGATAGAGGTCAATTAGGACGAACGCGCTTAGTGAGCTTCGAGCAATTTGGTAACAAGCTTTTGCTTAAACAGCATAATACCGAGTACCGCGCGAGCATGGGAAGTGCGGCCGAGAAGCAAAGTATTGATGAAGCGTTTGCCGATTCGGTAATTGCAGGGTTTACCATTGTTGCAGCGAACGACAGTACTAACTTGGTGGATTATACGGCATTTTTGCTTAGTGATATTCACGGCATTGGCAACCGAATGAACAGGGCAAAGCAAGGGAACTACAGCATAGATAAATCGCGCAGTGGCGTTTATCTCAAGCGTACAAAAGGGTTCGAAAAGAACACCGAGCTAGAAGCATTGGTTACGTTTGCTGGTAAAAAGCCGGGTAATTTTGTGCAGCAGGTAACGCCAGATGCTGAGAGCTTAACCGTGCATTTGCACCATTCTTTTGTGGCGCTGCCAGACGATAATTACACGCCTCGCGTTTATCACCCTTATTCAGGGTATTGGAAATTCAGCTATTTCGATTATTCAACGGCTATCACCGAGCCCACGGAGCAGCGTTTTATTACGCGCTATCGACTTCACAAAAAGTCACCTCATGCTGCGGTAAGCGAGGCAGTAGAGCCGATTGTTTATTATCTTGACCCCGGTATACCAGAGCCAGTGATGTCGTCACTTAAAGAAGGGGCTAGCTGGTGGAATCAAGCTTTTGAAGCAGCAGGTTACAAAGATGCGTTTCAAGTAAAAGTGCTGCCCGAGGGCGCAGACCCAATGGACGTGCGTTACAACGTTATTAATTGGGTTCACAGAGCTACGCGAGGTTGGTCTTATGGTTCATCGGTTGTCGACCCTCGTACAGGAGAAATTATTAAAGGTCACGTTACCTTAGGCTCTCTTCGTGTGCGCCAAGACTATTTAATTGCGTTGGGGTTAACCAGTCCGTTTAAAAATGGCAACACCGATACCAGCCTACAGCAAGAAATGGCGCTTGATCGCATTAAGCAATTATCTGCACATGAAGTAGGGCATACGTTAGGTATTGCACACAACTTTGCGGCCAGCGAAAACGACAGAGCTTCGGTAATGGATTACCCACATCCTAGAATTACGCTTAAAGACGGTAAGGTGTCGCTTGAGGGGGCTTACGACAAAGGCATTGGCGCATGGGATAAGCATGCTGTTGCATACGGTTACTCTGACTTTGCCAGCGATGTAGAAGAGGCCGAAGCGCTAGCAAAAATTATTGTGAAAGGGCGAAACGATGGATTAAGTTTTAAATCTGACCCCGATACACGAAGTGCTAAGCATGCCTCTGCCAATGGCCACATGTGGGAAAATGGCAGTAACCCGCTTGATGCTTTCGATGAAATTTCTCATATAAGGCAAGTGGCACTAGATAACCTTGGACTTGATACTCTGCCCCCTAATAGCACACTATCGTCGTTAGAAAATGCGTTGGTACCCATTTATCTGTTACACCGTTATCAACTAGAAGCAGTAGCAAAGCAGGTTGGTGGCTTGAAGTACGATTATGAACGAAAGGGCAACTACACCAAAGCGCAGGGGCAAGTATTCGTAGCTCCCGCAATTCAAGAGCGCGCAATGCAGCAGTTGATAAGAGCAACTACGTCTGATTACTTATCTATGCCTCAAAACGTGCTAGCACTCATACCACCCACAGCCTATGGCGACGATATTACCCGTGAACACTTCAAAGGTAAGATGGGCCTAATGCTAGACCCGGTTTCAGCTGCAGCTTCGGCATCGAATTTTGCGTTTGAGCTGCTTCTGCACCCCGAAAGGTTGAATCGTCTTGAGTGGCAAGCAACAAGCAGTAAAGACAGACGAAGAAAAGTAGATGTAGCGTTGCTGCTTAAACAAATACTAAATGTACATTGGTATAGAAATGAAAATAGCAGCCCATTAAATGAGCGATTAAAGCTAGTGGCCCTTAACGCTGTAATGCGTGCAGTAACGTCTGACATGCTCGCGCCTGAGGCAAAGCTGGCAGCGCAGGAAACCTTGCTGGAATTTACGCAGTGGTTAGAAGATGAAGCTGACAATAATCGTTTTACGGTAATTCACAAACACTTTACGCGTTATTGGGAAACAGGTGAATGGCCAGCAATGTTCGACGTTGAACCACTTCCCCCAGGCTCACCTATTTAACTTACGGTTCGAACTTATTGAACCAGCTCAAAAAAAAGCGCTTATCCTAGCGCTTTTTTTATGGAACGGAATTTATCTTTACTAGCGAGGCTTGAGCAAGGCGCTTTGTATTATTTAGGCGTTGGTACCAGTCGTTGAAAACAAGGTCGATATGCTTGACGGTAATGGTACCAAAGTTGTGATTGCGGTAGCGTTCAAGGTAGTTAAGTAACAATTCGCTTTCGCTAGCTTTTGTATTAGAGCTAGTATTTAGCGGCGAACAGAAACGCACGGCCGTGCAGTGCACTGTTTTTAGCGTGTAACGAGCGTCTATGCTGCTGCTAAGTGTCGATGATTTGAAAGCGTTTCGTAGCCTCTGTCGCAGTAGCGCTAATGTATCGTTTTCTTCGTTTTTTCCGCTCTTTCCATGGTCAACAACACCCTGTATTACTACACAATCTGGTGTTGCGGTTACACCCTCAAACGTAATGTTAAACTCAGGAAGCCCCGAAAGTGCTTCTTGAAAAAGTGCTGTATAGTCTGGGGTATGAATGTCGTCTAGCGTAAAGTCGTCTACACAAGAGATGATGGATAGCATGGTAAGGTGGAGTTCATTAGTAGGATAAAAGTATTGGTTCGGAATAACCTGCTGTAGTCCCATTAAAAACTCGCTAATTCGCGTTGCTACCTGTGTATCATTTTTTTCTATGTAGGCGAGGGCGGTTACACCTCGTCGCGTGTCGGCGTTACTATGAATATTGTGGTCAACGCTTACCCCCTCATTATGAAGAGCTTGGTTAAAACGCTGCCACATTTCCTCGTAAATACGATTTATATCGTTAATATCGACACCTTAATTTCTTTACAATAAAAGCGAACATCCGTGTAACGCTATGCTTCCCTTCTAAAGCTCAACGTAGTTGGTAAACACTTTGTAGAGCTGTGTTCCGCTTAGTACCGACGCCGACGGGAAATGCAAAATAGGAATTAAATCGCAGGGAGCAGTAAGTGTTCTGCTACCGTTGTCGGTATCTAAATCGTCAATATTTAAAATTTGCGCCATTGGCTCGCCTTTTAATACAGGGTGCCCAGGTTTCGCAATATATTCCACCATGCCGCCCCAATCAGTAAACATGGTTTTGTAGTCTTTAAGGTAAACGCCCAGTCTCGTCATTGCTCTCGGCGTGATGTCGCATTCATGAAGCACGTTCTTTGCGTTCAGATAGCTTAAAATGCTGGTGGCATCAATGTCGCCTTCGGCAAAATTAATCACTTCTTGGCTACCCATTTCTAGCGTAAATGCTTCCACGTCAAAGTTGATTTCGCGCTGCAAGTTCTGTTTTACATTTTCCTGAAGCGTCCACCAAGGGCAGAAAGTAGCTTCATCGAGTGCGCCAGCGAATACGTTTGGAATGAAGATACAATGCGGAATGTTAAACAACGTGGCGCTTTGCTTTGCGTATTCGGGAATATATACGTGGCGGGTGCTAACGGGCCCGTTATGTAAGTCCAGTACGTAGTCAGCGTTAACGGCAAGCTGCTGCAACTTTAAATTTAGCTGTTGCGCTAAACCTAAACCCCAAGGTTCTGCCAGTTTCTTATCAATAGCTGCCGAAAGGTGTGCGCGAAAGCGAGCCTTAATGGCTGCTACTGACTCTTCAGGTGTAACGGTTTTCGCAAATTGCTGCACGGCTTCTTTGTCGAAGAAATAGCCACGATTCCAATTTGTGCCGTTGACGGGGTCGAAGCGGCCAAGGGTGTATTCACCTGCTTTTATATTGGTACCAATGGGGTTGCAGTTAGGCACTAATATAATTTCGCCGCAAATATCCATTTGCTTTAAGCGCTGGATCAGATGGTATATCACCACGTTGCCCTGTACCTCAGCACCGTGGATAGAGCTTTGAATGTAAACGGTAGGGCCTGGGCGTGCACCTTTCATTCTATAAATTGGCACATTCATATTTCTGCCAGAGGCATTTTGTGCCACAACCATGTGTTTCTTTACTACTTCGGTTGTCATGTTTGTTTGTCTCTACTTTTCATCTTGCGTTGTTATTTGTTCACACATACCGTTCGCACACACTGAGCAATGCGTATTAGGAGGCAGTGCCCACTGCTGCCATTCATGAGTTAACCCGTCAAAGGTTAGCAGGGCATTTGTGGGAACGGTCGACATGCCCATAAGCAGCTGCATAGCTAATAAAGCCTGATAAGTGCCGACAATATTAACTACGGGTGAAAAAATGCCTGCCTCAACGCAGCTTAAATCTACGGAGGAAAATAAGGTGCGCAAACAGCCGTAACAGGCGGTTTGGCCAGGAATGGCTACAAACAGCTGCCCTTCAAAGCGAATTGCTGCACCAGATACCAATGGTCGATTATTGGCAAAACACAATTCATTAATGGTGTCGCGGCTTTCAAGGTTGTCAGTACAATCAAGCACTATGTCACAGTTTTTAATAACACTAGCAAGTGCTTCGTCGAATGCTGCGTTCACACAAGTGATGTGGCATTCGCTATTTATCTCGCTAAGCCTTTTTTTGGCGGCCTCTACTTTTGCTTCACCCACATCTCGTTCGCTGAACAAGGTTTGCCTTGGAAGATTTGTTACTTCAACCGTGTCAAAATCGACCAGCGTAATATTACCCACGCCACTTGCACACAAGCTTGTCGCCGCGGCTGTTCCCAAGCCTCCCACACCAATAATGCACACGCTAGCATTAAGCAGGGCTTCTTGGCCGTCTAGGTCAACTTTCTTAAGTACAACTTGACGGTTATAGCGCATGGCTTGCTCGGTTGTCAGGCTCTTGAACATAGGTTATGCCAACTTAATTGTTGAATTCATGGTGCACACCCTTATAAAGTGTTTACCAAGTATTTATTTTTGCTGGTACTTTATCAAAACCAGCCGAAATGTCGCAGATCAAATTAGGATTTTATATGTCTGTTGTTAGCCAGCCTCTAAATATTGCCGTGCTCACCATCTCTGATACACGCACGTTAGACAACGATAAATCGGGTGATTATTTAAAAGACGCCCTTACCTCAGCAGGACATGTGCTGTTTGACCGTGACTTGGTGAAAGACGATATATACCAACAGCGAGCGGTGGTGTCTAAGTGGATTGCCGATAAAAACATTCACGCGGTGCTAATTACAGGTGGTACGGGTTTCACACATCGTGACTCAACGCCAGAAGCCATTAGCGTATTATTCGATAAAGAAGTTGATGGGTTTGGTGAGCTATTTAGACAAATTAGTTACCAAGAAATTGGCACATCTACCATTCAGTCTCGCGCCATTGCCGGCTTTGCCAACAATACCGTTATTTTTTGTTTGCCCGGCTCAACAGGCGCATGCAAAACCGCTTGGGATAATATTATTTCAAGTCAGCTGGATGCCGATTTTCGACCGTGTAACTTTGTTAAACATTTGGTGGAGTCATGAGCACGTTTAGCCATTTAAATGCGGGTGGCGAAGCAAACATGGTTGACGTTAGCGACAAAGACGTTACCAAACGAGAAGCTACCGCAGAGGGTTATTTGTACGTTAATGACGACGTAATAACGCAAATTAGTGAAGCTAAAATTGCCAAAGGTGATGTGTTTGCCGTAGCGCGTGTTGCTGGCATTCAAGGTGCGAAGCGCTGTAGCGACCTTATTCCATTGTGCCATCCGCTGGCGCTGTCGAAAGTAGACGTGAATTTTGAAGTAGAACCAGAACAAAGCCGCGTTCGCGCTACCTGTTTTTGCAAACTAAGTGGAAAAACGGGCGTAGAAATGGAGGCGCTAACGGGGGTAAACGTAGCGCTATTAACGTTGTTTGATATGTGTAAGGCCATCGACCCCGCCATGCGTTTAGAGGGCATAAAAGTGCTAGAGAAAAAAGGCGGTAAAACAGGCCACTGGACAAGTCAGTAGCCTCTATTTCAACTTTGATAAAAGTGAAAAATATGCAGATTTCGGTGAAAACCTTCGCGCAAACCCGTGAAGTGTGTGAAGAGCCACAATTATCATTAACGCTTAATGAAGGCGCGAATGTTGCTGAAGCCATAGCGCTTTTAGGTAAACGCAGTGAAAAGTGGGCGTTAGCGCTTGATGCAAACGTGCTTACTGCCTGTAACCAGCAGCTTTGCGACCAAGATACCGTGCTGCGAAGTGGCGATGAACTTGCGCTTTTTCCACCGGTAACAGGGGGATAAGGTGTTCGCAGTTATCCAGCAGCAAGACTTTGACCAAGGTACTTTGTATAAACAGCTTCAGCAAAATGCACATAATGCAGCTGCGGGGAACACGGGGGCCATCGTTACGTTTACTGGCTTAGTAAGAGACTATAATCAGTCAGGGAATATAGACGGCATTGAACTGGAGCACTATCCAGGCATGACTGAAAATGCGCTGTTATCGCTAGTAGAACAAGCTGTGTCTCGATTCTCACTAACAAGTGCTGGTGCCGTTCACAGGGTTGGGCGTATTTTAAATGACGAGCAAATTGTATGGGTTGGAGCAGCCGCGCCTCATAGACAAGCCGCTTTTGATGCCGCGTGCTTTTTGATGGATATGCTAAAACAGTCGGTTCCGCTATGGAAAAAGGAATTTAAAGGTGCCGATGAAAAGTGGGTACAGGTGAAAGCCACAGACGACCAAGCTGCACTTAAATGGATGCAGAAACGTTGAGGGTTAACGACGTTTTGCATCGAAGCGGTGCTCTAGCCGTACACGATTTTTATCTTATCTCATCTCCACTTATCGCTTTGTTTAAACGGTCATTGTTGATGCGTTTTGTACTTTTCTTTTTTTCTATATGCCTTATTTTTCCTTTACCGTTACGCGCAGCCGAGAATGCATCGGTTAATGTGGCTGTTGCTGCCAACTTTGCAAAACCGCTTCGAGATATCGCCAGTGAGTTCACGCAGTTAACCGGTGTCGATGTAGCTATAACGGTATCGTCTAGCGGTACTTTGTTTGCGCAAATTCAGCATGGCGCTGGCTTTGATGTGTTTTTATCCGCAGATCGCAGCCGCCCGCAAGCCCTTGTTGACGCCCATTTGGTACATAGCGACAATCTAGTGAATTATGCACTTGGACGGTTAGCATTTGTGTATACCAATGAAAAAAATGCCAACTACGCATCTCATTCTGAGATAAGCCCTGCACAGTTTTCGAAAATATTTGAAAGTGAAATGTCGGTGGCAAATGCAAAACTGGCTATCGCCAATCCAAAGCTTGCGCCTTACGGGGTTGCGGCTGAGCAAGTTTTAGCAAGTATGCAGACTCGACAGCTTCATCAACAAAGCCAAGACCAAACGCAAACTGAGCAAAATCCAACTTCAGCAATGTTTACCAAGGTTAAAGGAAAGAACGTACTGCAGACCTATCAATTCTTTACCACAGGCAGTGTTTCTGGTGCTTTAGTGGCACATTCACTTACGCTTGAGTCAGAGAAAAAAGGCGATTCTGAGAATAGTGTACTTGTACCAAGCACCTATTATTCGCCCATTGTTCAGTCGCTTATTATAAATAGCAAATCGGCGGCGCAACTAGTGCCCAATGTGTTTAATGAAATAAGTGAAACAGAAATACGGCTAAACGGAGAAATTGCAGAAAGGCTTAAGGGTATTTCCTCTAGCCATCTGTTTGTGCAATATTTACTGTCGCAGAGGGTGCAAAACCGGTTACCAGAGTGGGGCTACCTTCCAGCAGTTGCCACGCCCCAACAAATAAGTAAGTAGCCTCTACATAGAATAAATACGGTAAAAAAAACACGGTGCTAGCAAGTACAAACACTACACAGCCACGATATAAATAAGGTTTAAACGCAGAAACAGGCCTATGTAATGAACATAACTCACATATTGCAAAATTGAATTAACTATTTATGTCCTTTTTCAGTCATATCAGTGACCCGGCCAGCTTAAGTGCTATAGCACTTACTTTGAAGCTAGCAGTATTAACAAGTGCCATTTTACTCGTGATTACACTGCCGCTCGCGTGGGCGCTAGCGAATTGGGAGGGCAGAGCCAAACCCTTTGTTATGTCTGTTTTCGCGCTACCGATAGTGTTACCGCCAACAGTATTAGGGTTTTATTTACTCATTGCCTTTTCTCCTCAAGGTTGGTTGGGGCAAACATGGCAAGCGGTAACTGGTTCAACCCTAGCGTTTAGTTTTGAAGGCTTAGTTATTGGGTCGGTTATTTACTCGTTTCCCTTTGCGCTACAGCCTCTGTACAGTGGTTTTTCACAGTTCGAGCGGGGGTATTTAGATGCCGCCTATTCATTGGGCTTTTCAAAATTAGAAGCGTTTTGGCGTATTATGGTACCCATGTGTAAAGCTTCGATTATGGTGGCTGTAGGGTTAAGTTTTGCCCACACTATTGGCGAGTTTGGTGTTGTATTGATGATAGGTGGCAACATTCCGTCAGAAACACAAGTATTGTCGATTGCATTGTATGAAAATGTTGAGGCGTTAGACTACGAAAAAGCGCATGCGCTGTCGCTGACCCTGTTGGCATTTTGCTTTTTATTACTAAGCGTGCTGTACAAATTTAACGGTATGCCGTTATCACGTGTACCAGCACCGAGCAGCAACGCAGAAACACTCAGAAAAACAGAAACACATGGCGACACAGCACAAAAGGGAAACGGTTTGTGACTTCAGTAAACGTTAACTTTCCCGGTCGTATTAGCGCGTCATTTTCGTGTGAAAATAACGCACGCGTTGTGGGCGTTACAGGGCCATCAGGGGCGGGGAAAAGTTCACTGCTGCGTGCCATTGCCGGTAGTGAAAAAAGCGCCGTGGTTGAGTGTGGCTGGGTAAGCTCAAGGCGCGATAATGCTGATAAAAACGTAAACACTCGCCAAGTTTCAAAAGTAGGTATTGTGTTTCAACAGCCTATGCTGTTCCCTCACGTGGATGTTACAGGCAATTTTAAACTGGCTCAGCGGCATCAAGGTGTTAAAGCCCTTTCTGTGGATAAGGCCGCGGCAGGCTGTTGTTGTGAGCATCTGCTAGATAAACCTATTTCGTCGTTATCTGGCGGTGAGGCTCAGCGTGTGGCAATAGCACGAGCACTTATTAACGGCCCTGATGTGTTGCTGCTAGACGAGTCATTAAGTGCTGTTGACGTTGTAACTCGACGAAAAATTTACCAATTTCTAAAACAGCACTGCGAGGCAACACAAACTACATGTATTTTTGTGTCTCATGATTTAGAAGATCTCGCTTTGTTCAGCGATGCACTGGTTTACATTGAAGACGGTAAGTTGAAATATTCCGGCTCTCCTAACGATGTGCTGAGCAATATATTTAACTCCGGGCTTATTGATAACCCCAGCGCGGTACTTTGTGGCTCGTTACGCGACAAATTAATTGACGCTGACAGGCAATCAAAAACGCCTTTCGCGGAAACATCAAGCTGGCCGGCGTCAGTTAAAGCAATAAGCATTGGCGATCAAATTGTTTATGCTTCTCATCAAGCTGCAGTTGTGGAAAATTGCTTGGATAGTCAGGTGTCGTCTGCGCAACACAATAATACGAGAAAAGTAAGCGTTGCCGTAAAAGCCAGCGATGTAAGCCTAGACACAAATGTAAGCATGATGAAAGAAGCGCATACATCAAGCATGTTAAATGCCTTGCTATGTAAGGTTTCACATATTGCACCGCTGGGTAGTAACAAAGAGGCAAAAGTGTTGATAACACTGAGCGTGCTCAATTCACAAGAGCATTTTCACAAGGGCTTTCACAAAAAAACGCACAAAAGCGCATTTGACAATCCTCCTGAGCGACGTCAAACCCTCTATGCCAGCATTAGCGAACTGTCTGTCACTAGGCTAAAGCTGAAAGAAGGGATGCAGGTTCTAGCCAGGTTTAAATTGCTTTAGAGTAGCGCTGAGACATTTCATCTTCGTGAAAATATGCGTCAAATTTCACACAAATTGCTCTAATGTATATTCGTGCGCTCTCAGGCACTAAAAGCCAGTGTTTTTTCATTAATAGTAAACCGTCATTTTGAAGTGGCTTAAGCTTCTCAATGGTTTTGTGAAAGTACTCGCTAAATACAATTGCATGTCTCTTTTCAATTTCTTGTATATCAACCTGCATATTGCACATAAGACTTGAGATTACGTCTCGCCGTATTAAATCGTCTTTGGTGAGCGTTAAGCCAACAACAGCAGTGGGTAACTTGTTGTCTATTTGAAGGTAGTAGTCATTTAACTTTTTAGGATTTTGAGCAAAAGCGTTACCTAGGGAACTGATTGACGATAACCCCAACCCGAGTAAGTCGCTATCACCGTGAGTGGTATAGCCTTGAAAGTTGCGATGCAGCACGCCATTTTTGTAGGCAACTGCTAGTTCGTCAGTTGGCTTGGCAAAATGGTCGAGCCCTATTTTTTCGTAGCCAATACCGGCAAAGCTTTCAACAGCATAGCTATATAGCTCAGACTTTAATGTGGCATCGGGCAGCATATCGTCACTGAATTTCCGCTGCGCTGCGAAACGCTCGGGAAGATGTGCGTAACTAAATAATGAAATTCTATCGGGTGCCATTGCTTTCGTGGCCGCTACTGTTGTTTTAAACGTTTCTAAGTTTTGGTGTGGCAGACCATAAATTAAGTCTAAATTTACCGAGTCGAAGCCAAGTGATTTTGCCTCAAACACTAAATCGGCAATATGTGAGGTACTTTGCACACGATTAATCGTGTGTTGAACGTTGTAGTCTGTGTCTTGTAAGCCAAAGCTTAAGCGGTTATAGCCAAGCTGCTTTAATGTTCGTAAATAGGGTTTAGTGACGTTTCGTGGGTCGAGTTCTATAGACAGGGTGGCATCTACCTCGAACGAAAAGTATCGGCGCAGAGTCGACATTAATTCAATATGCTGTGACTCACTAAGAAAGCTTGGTGAGCCCCCTCCCAAATGCAGGCTTACAATGCGCTTTGCGTCAGCCAGATGTTGGCGTGCAATAATTTCTTTTTCAATATAGCGCAAGTACACATCAGCTTTTTCGCTGTGGCGGGTCACTATTTTATTGCATCCGCAGTAATAACAAAGTGTTTTACAAAACGGGATGTGTACGTACAAGCTCAGTGTGTCAGCATCGCTTTTTTCATTCGCATCAACAAGAATGTCGTGGGCTACAGGGGCAAATTTTAATGCAGTAGGGTATGACGTGTAACGTGGGGCATGTTGGGCATACATTTCAAGAATGGTTTTACGGTGCGATGCTATTTTACTGTCAGTCATAATCAATTACTTGCTAACACGTGTAGAAAGGGGATAGGTTTAGTTTACTCATGTGGATGGAACACACTTTGATCTACTTCAAACTTTTGCTTTTAAACACAGCACTGTTGGTTTTATTTCCCTTGTTATTGGCGCAAGGGCTATGGGTAAGAAGGCGCACGCTGCGTCTTCCTGAACCTGATGGTGAACGCCTATTTGAGAGCCCTACTTTTTGTGAGAAGAGTGGAGTAAATGTACTCGTTCTTGGAGATTCCGCCGCAGCAGGTGTTGGTGCCACCCATCAGCAGCATGCGTTGTCTGGGCTTTTGTATTCCGCTTTGTCTAACGTAGGTAGCGCACGGGTAGTGCTACAGGCGAAAACAGGGTATACCAGCGAAGATGTGCTTAACATGTTGCAAAACGCATCTGTGGAAAAGTTTAATGTTGCTCTTATTTCTGTAGGCGTAAACGACGTTACGCATTTCACATCACTTCGCCGCTGGCAGCAACAATGCCAGCAAATAAAAGCTCTGTTAGCTAGAAAGTTTCAGTGTAACCTCGTAATATTCAGCGAGCTTCCCCCAATTAATCTGTTTCCAGCTATTGTACAGCCGCTGCGTTGGGTATTAGGACAGCGAGCAAAGCTGTTCAATCAAGCACTGCGGGATGTTGTATGTTCACAGAATGCGAAGGGTGAAGCTAGTAGCGTGTTTTTGCCCCTTGATATTATGTACAATCCCAAAAATAACGATGCCGATGTTGTTGTCGATGCAGGTGCCAATACTCATACTAATATCAATGCCAATACCCAAGTAAACACCGAGAGCGCAAAGAGCCCGCGAAGTGAAATCGTTGCGCGCTTTCAAGATATGAAAGACAGTGGGTTTATGGCAACCGATGGATTTCACCCGTCATCCAAAGCGTATTCACTGTGGGTTGACCGCATTATGGTAGTGTTGAATAAGCAAACATGGATAAAATCGTAAGGTTACTGGATTTATAAGAATGCAGTGTTTCCATTATCCAACACAAGCGAATCCAAAAAGCAAACATCGCTAAGAAGCGAGTTAATGCTACAAATACAGGCAATAAGACATGAGTAATCACGTTAATCATTTACTTTCACAATGGCTACCGCTTAAAGATAAACACAAATGGGTACTTGGATTTATCTTTAAAACACAAGGGTCTTGTTACCGCAAGGCGGGCGCCATGATGTTGTTTAGTGATGCAGGCCATCAACTTGGAATTTTAAGCGGCGGGTGTTTAGAAAGTGACATTGTTAAGAAAGCCCATCGCGTTATGGATGATGGAAAGAGCCGAACAGCGGTGTACGACGATGAAGATGAAGAGGATATCGCATTCAAATTGGGCGTTGGCTGTGGCGGTGTTGTGCACTTGTCATTAGTTTCATTAAACCAAGATAATCAATATTTAGAACTTGATAACGTTAGTCGTTTGCTGTCACAAGGAACAGCCTGTACGTGGGAATGCGATATTGCTGGGAAGCAGGGGAAATGTACAGCATTAGACACTCTTAATGTTCGTCCTCAAAAAGCGAAACTGGAACAACAGGAAGGCACACAAACGCTTGCTGTTACACATGTCCCACCTATCCATCTATTAGTTATCGGGGGAGGCTACGATGCCACCTTTATGACGCAAATGGCTAAAGCACAAGGGTGGACGGTTACACTGTGGGATCCTCGACCAGCCCAAGCAAGGGTAGAGCATTTTCCAGAGGTGAATTTCCTAGTTGAAGACACTGATATTGAGGCGTTAAATATTCACATCGCCCAGCATGGTATTCACGCTGCAGTGTTAATGTCGCATCATCGAGATATTGATGCAAAGTCACTTAAATTGCTAAGTCAGCACAAGCTAATGTATATCGCTATGCTGGGACCTTTGCATAGAAAGCAAGAGATCATGACATTAGCCGGTGTATCAGATACCTCTTTCTGTGACTACTTTGCTAGCCCTGCCGGTTTTGATATTGGTGGCGATTTGCCAGAGCATATTGCGCTTTCGGTTATTGCGCAGTGCCATGCAGTTTTTTACAAGAAGCCAACTGGAGCCAGCTAGAAAAAAGTAATTGGCAAACAGTGTGCGCGCACCCTTAAATTAAAAGTGCGCGCTGATATTCCAAGCGTGTCGACAGCTTAAAATGACTTTCTAAATGTAATACCAAAACTGCGCGGTGCACCGGGGTATGCCATTATTTTCCCAGTTTGTACTGGTACGTCAAAGCCGCTTCTTGCCACATATTCTTCGTCAAAAAGGTTACGTGACCAAGCAATAATCTCACTGTCCCATTGCGGTATCGACATGCTTAGTCGTGCATTTACTACACTGTAAGCATCTTCGAACTTGTATGGGTCGTTTGCGTCATCAAGATAAACATCACCAGTATATTGATAGTCTACGCTGGCTGTGAACGCGTAGTCGCTAATATCGAAGTGCTGATTCAGCATAATTGCCAAGGTATTTTGCGGTTCAAAACCAACGCGATCACCATCGCGTGAGCAAAATGGATCGGTAGGGTTCGCTCTACCTGGGTCGTCAATACCGGTGTGCCAGGTATAAGCAACCCAGCATGTTCCCTGTTCGAATTCATCAAAGTTAGCTAGCGTACGCGCAGCGGCTACGTGAATTTCGGTGTTAGGTGTTACCAGCCATATCGCTTCAACTTCTAAACCTTGTACAACAATATCACCGGCGTTTTGAAGGTTAAAACCACTACCCGTGAAAGTTGTTGCTTGAAAATCGCTAATGCGTGTGTAGTGTGCTGCTGCGTTTATCCGCACATCATATTGTTCAAAATCATGCTTTATGCCTATTTCACCACTTCGAGATTTCTCTGCGTCAAAGAGAGGATCGAAGGAAGGCTGAATTCGGTCTGTGTTTGTTCCCCCAGCTTTAAAGCCTGTAGCAAAGCTTACATAAGTGAGGGTGGTGTCATTTAACTGATAGGCTAGTTTTACCGTGCCAGTTACCTGATTATCATCAAGTTCAGCTGACAATGCAGGCCTCGGTAAGACTGCAGCGCTACCTAAAAAGAAGTAACCCCAGCCAGGTTGTTGAAAAGGCGCAATCGCGCCCAATGCTGCTTCAGAGGGTAGGGTGTCATTAAGAAGTGCTACACCAATCTCTTGTAAAGCCAATGCGGCATTATTGATGTTTGGCCATCTTAACGGGTCTTGTTCAAGCCCATTAATGCCTGGCCCTTGTTCAAAGTATTCGCCCTCAATGGATTTCTTTTCTCGCGTAAAGCGAAGGCCTGTGGTCAACGTAAATGCATCAGTCAAAAACCAGTCGGCTTGCGCAAATAACGCTATACTGTCTTGATCTTGATACGCGTTATGTTCAAATGCAGTCCCCGCAGGCGCCGGTGCGGCTGAAGGTGCAATTAACCCTCCAGTTAATGCACTGAACTGGTCGATTGCATTTGCTAACGGCAGTAAATCTGCGGCGGCAGCAGCAAAGAAAGCACCAAAGTCTTGCTGCGTAGTGGTATCAAACGAAAGGTCTAAGTTTTGACTGAAGTAGTAGGCTCCCATCATTGCTCGCAGAGTATCACTGCTGTAATGCAATCTTAGCTCTTGTGAGAAAGACTGTTGCTTAGCATCGTTAGTGGCTGTTAATAAATCGGCATTAGAGAAGTCGGTATCTACCGTATCTAGACTGTCAAAAGCGCGGTATGCAGATATGCTAACTATATCCCAAGCATCATTGAGCTCAGCATCAATTTGAAGCGATAAACCTTTGTCTTCCATTTTAGATATTGGCGTTTGAGACAAAGACGTGCTGTAGTCAAAGAAGTCTGAACGATTGTAAATGGTCGCATTAAAAGGCGGTTGAAGCAGAAGCGCATCAGTACCAAACTTCCCAGGAATTTCATTTGCCTGAATATTGTCTTGCAAAGTAAGCGCGCCACAGCAGCGCTCGTTAAGTTCACCGTAGTCGGCAATAAAACGCATACTTATTTTGTCGTTTGGAGTATATAGCGCCTGGGCTTTAATTGCTGAGCGGTTTCTATTATTCAAGGTTTGCCCTGAAGTCTCATCAGTAATAAAACCGTCGCTTTGTGTATTAAACCCTGAGAAACGCACTGCAAGTACATCGTCAACAACCGAAAAAGATGATGCCCCGCTTACACGCACTAAATTGTCGTTTCCTAGTAATACTTCTGCAAAGCCATTATGACCATCATGACTAGGTGCTACAGAATTTACTGTCATTGCTCCCGCGGCAGTATTCTTGCCGAACAACGTGCCTTGAGGGCCACGTAATATCTCGACCGATTCTACATCAACAAGGTCGTTAATCAGCGCATTTTGGCGAGAGCGATATACGCCGTCTACGTATAAACCTACCGATGACTCAAAACCAAAGTTCTGTGCAGAGGTACCAATACCACGAATAGAAAAGCCTGAGTTGGTAACACTTTGGCTTTGGAAGGCAGCGAATGCCGGTACGTAATTTTGCAGGTCGAATATGTCGCGACTTACTGTTTCTGTAAGGTCTTTCCCTGATAGCGCCGTAACGGCAACGGGTACGGTTTGAAGGTTTTGTTCTGTTTTTTGTGCCTGAACAACGATGTGTTCAAGTTCGGTATTTAGTTTGTCGTCGGCGCTAGCGCAAAATGTTGAAGATATTAGACAAACAGTGATGGCATTGGCCAAGCGTGTTAGCCGGTGTGATGTCCGGTCTGTTACGTTAATAGGTGACTTCATTATTTTTCTTTTATGTAACGAGGCAACGTGAATCCAGTTTCAGCGCTGACCAAAGAAGCATCATGCTTCAAGCAAATACAATCACGATTTTCTCGTGCCCGAATGCGTATCATCCATTAATTTAAGCAACGTATTTGATCCGCATCCTTGACCAAAAGCTAATTGCCACGTTGCTTACTTTGAAAGCCTAATGGGGCTAAGTTGCATGGATATGAATCAAACATGTCACTTTTTGTTCAAACTGCATGCGCTTTATACCATACCAAACAATTCTCATAGTTTCACATGATGCATACCCATTCAAAATATCAATTAAACTTATATTGCTCTATTCCTTAGTATGGTGAGATAAAGTTTACAACTTAATAACATTAGAGAGCAGTATGGCCGACATATATTTGGTACGCCACGGACAAGCGTCATTTGGAAAAGCCAACTACGATAAGTTAAGCGATTTAGGGGCTCAACAAGCCTTCTGGCTTGGCGACTATTTTAAGCAACGCGAAACGCAGTTTGATGCCGTATTTATGGGCGATATGGTAAGACATAGAGAAACTCAGGAGGGAATTGCTAACGGCATCAAATCTGAGGCCTATTGCTTACCTGAGGTTCAAACTAACAGCGCACTGAATGAGTTTAATTTTCAAGCCGTGGCTGCTGCTTATTTGGCGCGCTTTCCTGATCAAAAAGTGCCTGAAGGAGCGCCTGCCTCTGAATATTACCGGTTACTTCGAAAAGCGATGCTTGCGTGGTCAAAAGATGAACTTGAGCATAGTTTGTTGGATGAAACCTGGAAGGCGTTTGAGGGAAGGGTAAGCGGCATGCTAGAGCATTTACAGCACACGGATGCAAAACGTGTATTGGTAGTCAGTTCCGGTGGTGCAATTGCCATGATGCTCAAACAAATTCTAGGGTATAGCGATGAAACGGTTATAAATATGAACCTTCAAATTCGCAATGCCAGCTTTTCTCAATGCTTTGCTAATCCGCGAGGCTTGCATCTTAATAATTTCAACAGCGTACCTCACCTGGATGTGTTAGACAGGTTGCACGCCATTACTTATAGCTAACGAGGGCAGTTATGAACTTTGAATACAATGAAAAAACCCAAGCACTTCTAGATAAGCTGCGTGCGTTTATGAATGAAGAAGTTTACCCAATTGAAAAGGACTATATTCACGCAGTCGAAAGCGGTGCTTCAAGTGATGCAGAACGTTGGAAAACACCTGACATGATGCAAGCCCTCAAACAAAAAGCGAAAGATGCAGGATTGTGGAACTTGTTTCTTCCCGAAGAATATAAACCTTATGGCGCAGGCTTAACTAATGCTGAATATGCGCCGCTGTGTGAGGAAATGGGGCGTGTTCTATTTAGCGCCGAAATTTTCAATTGCAGTGCGCCAGATACAGGCAATATGGAAGTAATCGCAAAATATGGCAACGATGCGCAAAAGAAGCAGTGGTTAGAACCTTTGCTTAACGGTGAAATTCGTTCTGCGTTTGCTATGACCGAGCCTGCGGTTGCATCGAGTGACGCGACAAATATAGAAACGTCTATAAAGCGCGATGGTGACGAATACGTTATCAACGGGCGAAAGTGGTACACCAGCGGTGCCATGAATGAAAACTGCAAAATTATGGTTGTGATGGGGAAAACTGATTTTGACGCGCCGCGCCATCAGCAGCAGTCGCAAATTCTTGTGCCAATGAATACCCCTGGCGTAAAGGTTGTTCGCCCAATGGCGGCAATGGGCTATTACGATGAGCCAGTAGGGCATGCAGAGATTGTTTTTGATGATGTTCGTGTACCTTCTGAAAACTTGCTGCTAGGTGAAGGGCGAGGATTTGAAATTGCACAAGGTCGCTTGGGGCCTGGCAGAATTCATCACTGCATGCGTTTAATTGGCTGTGCGCAGCGCGCGCTTGATATGGCGTGTGAACGCGTAGAGCAACGCGTGGCTTTTGGAAAGCCGCTAAGCAAGCAGCAGTCGGTGCGTGAAAGCATTGCGAAAATGCACTGCGATATTGAGCAGGCGCGGTTACTCACGCTAAAAGCTGCCGACAAAATGGACCGGTATGGCAACAAAGTATCGCGCGATCTTATTGCAGCGATAAAAATAGTGGCACCCACGATGGCCTGTAATGTGATTGATGAAGCTATTCAAATGCACGGCGCGGCAGGTACAAGCCAAGACTTTGTGTTATCGGCTATGTATGCCTATGCTCGTACCATCAAGTTAGCAGATGGACCAGATCAAGTGCACATGATGCAGCTTGGTAGAAATTTGATTGCAGAGAAAAATGCATAAGGAGTGAGTGTGTCACAGGATCATGCTAACACGCCCCACGCCATCAATTTAACCACGCTGAATGACTATCTGTCTTCAGCGTGTCCTGAAGTTGGCGCGGTAGAGGTTGCTGAAAAATTTGCAGGTGGACAGTCTAATCCTACCTTCAAACTTATCACTGACAACGGCACGTTTGTACTTCGCCGCCAACCGCCTGGGAAGCTTTTAAAATCTGCCCACGCGGTAGACAGAGAATACCGCGTTATCAGTGCGCTGCAAGACAGCAGTGTACCTGTGCCTACGGTATTTCATCTTTGCGAAGATACCAGCGTTATCGGCAGTATGTTTTACATCATGGGTTATGTTGAAGGGCAGATTTATTGGAATAGTGCGCTGCCTGAAATAGCGTCGCCGAAAACACGCGGTATGATGTACGACGAGATGAACAGCGTGCTTGCTGCGCTACATAGCGTTGATATTGAAAAAGCCGGATTGTCAGACTATGGCAAGCCAGGCAGCTACTTTGAACGTCAGTTAAGTCGGTGGACTAAGCAATACCGCGCTTCTGAGCTTGAGCATATTGAAGAAATTGAAGCTCTGATAACGTACTTAGAAGCGAATTTACCCGAAGATGATGGTCAAGTATCGTTGGTGCATGGTGATTTTCGTCTAGATAACATGATGTTTGATATGTCAGATAGTAATAACCCCCGGGTGATTGCTGTTCTTGATTGGGAATTATCAACGCTAGGGCACCCTTATGCCGATTTGGCATATCAATGTATGCAATTGCGACTTCCAAGTGACATTGCCCACGCAGCCGGACTGGGTGGTTTAGATAGAGAAGAATTGGGTATACCAAGTGAAGAGGCGTATATCGATGCTTATTGCCAGCGCCGCGGTATTAGCAATATCGATAATTGGACGTTTTACTTGGCGTTTAGTTTCTTCCGGTTGGCTGCCATTTTGCAGGGTGTAGTTAAACGTGCACACGATGGCAACGCATCAAGTGAAAAGGCCATGCAGCTAGGAGCAATGGTTCGACCTCTTGCACAAATAGCGAATGAAACCATTCATCAACGTTAATATTTTTGAACAGGATTTGGAGTATTTATGAAAGCAATCGTGTGTGAAGCATTCGGCCCTATTGATGAACTTCAATACAAGGACGTTGCCGACCCAGAAGTAAAAAAAGGCCACATTGTCGTTAACGTTGAAGCTGCCGGTGTGAATTTTCCAGATGGGCTATTAGTTCAAGGTCTATATCAGCTTCAGCCTGATTTTCCATTCGTACCAGGTAATGAAGTGGCAGGTACTGTTGCTGAAGTAGGCGAGGGTGTAACCCATATCCAAAAAGGGCAGCGTGTTATTGCACTATCTAATTTAGGTGGTTATGCAGAAAAAGCGCTAATTCCAGCAACCCATGTTATGCCGTTACCAGACCCTATTCACGTTAACGAAGGGGCTGCACTGGTCACTGCTCATGCAACGGCCCACCACGCGCTAAAACAGCGCGCAAAACTGCAGGCTGGAGAAACACTGGTAGTGACTGGTGCGGCAGGTGGTACAGGGTTGGCCGCCGTGCAGATTGGTAAAATTATGGGCGCAAAGGTAATTGCAGTTTGCTCTACCGAAGAAAAATTAGCCTTGGCAAAAGAGCACGGTGCCGACGTACTAATTAACTACAAAGAAAAAGACTTGAAAGAGACGCTTAAAGAAGTGACTGGCGGCAAAGGCGCTGATGTTGTTTACGAATGCGTAGGTGGCGATACATTCCATGCTTGCAGTAGAAGTATGGCATGGGAAGGGCGCTTGTTGGTGGTTGGTTTTGCCGGTGGCGAAATTCCAAAGTTTCCGGTGAATTTAGCACTAGTAAAAGGCTATTCTGTGATGGGCGTATTTTGGGGCTCGTTCACGCAGCATGATCCTAAAGGCTTTGCCGAAAATATGCAGGAACTATTAACCTGGTATGTGCAAGGCAAAGTAAAAGTCGTGGTAGATGAAGCACTGTCACTGAAAGACGCCACAAAAGCCATGGCAAAGGTTATGAACCGAGAAGTAAAAGGTAAAATGGTACTCGTGCCTTAAACCAGAAAGGTGCAAACAACAGCACTTATAACGGTATAAATGTATAAATGTATAAATGTATAAAGGTTCAGGCTTTGTTCTGAGCCTTTTTAATGAACTACACGAAACGTGTCGGGTCAGAGGGTTGTATAGGGGCCGAGTGTTGCACTTCAAGACACGCTTGCTAAAGTGAAGTCGACAGTATCATGAATATTGCCTAGTAACTCTGGTTCGTGAATATAAAAGCCTTGTGCATAGTCTATTTTGAGGCTTTTTATTTCATTGTATACGGCCTCATTGGTCACGTATTCAGCGACTGTTTTTAGTCCGAGTGAGTGTGCTATGGCACATATCGACTTAACAATTTGGTTAGATGTATTGTTAGTAGTAATGTCCCGTATGAACAGGCCGTCAATTTTCACCGTGTCAACTGGCAACGATTTTAAATAATTAAACGACGCTAATCCTGTTCCAAAGTCGTCAAGAGAGAACGAAAACCCCTTACTCCGTAAAGTTTTGATATTCTCTATGGTGTCATCAATGCTCATCATTGCAGTTGTTTCTGTAATTTCAAATGTAATCGCTCTCGGGTCAAATACATAGGTATTCATCATGTCTTCGATGAATCGTACAAAACATTTATCGGAAATAGTTTGCCCCGATAAGTTTACAGAGTAAGTCATGTTACAAACCATTGAGCGAACCAAACTCTCTATAACATACCTGTCAATAAGCGGCATTATTTTGTAACGCTCTGCGTGTGGAATAAAAGCAGAGGGTGAGACAATGCTGCCATTCATTTTTTTCAACCTAACTAGCACTTCACAATAAGGCTTAGCGCTACCTTCTACTGCATTTATCTTCTGCCCGTAAAGAAGAAGTCGCTTTTGTGACATAGCATCTTCAATCTCATCAATCCATTTCACATTTACAAGATGATCTTTAAATTCACACCCAGTTGGCTCTATGATGTGGAGCGTATTTCGCCCTTCATTTTTTGCCAAATGGCATGCAGTATCAGCCACACTCATTAAGCTGCTGAAAGTATCAGTTTCATGCTTCTCAATAGAGGTAACGCCAATAGAAATTGTTGCTCGAACTATGGCTCCGTTGGAAAATATCTCAAGTTTTTCAACTTGTTTAGTAATGTTGAGAAGCAGCTTTTCAGCTTGTGCTAATGTGCATCCATTTAAGAAAAGTGCAAATTCATCGCCGCTTAGCCTTGCGACAATGTCGTCGCCCCGCATGCTGTTTTTTAAAAGCGCAGCGATACATTTCAGCATCTCATCGCCTACACTGTGACCGAACTTATCGTTTATTGCTTTGAAATTATCAACATCAATAAAAGCGAAAACACCATCTTTTCGCATCTTCATCATATCAGGTAGCAGCTTCTCCATTGATTCTTCTAAAAATTGTCTATTGTGTATTTGTGTAAGGGAATCATGGGTTGCCCTGTGCAAAAGCAAACTTTCCTGAGTAATATCCCTCAGAACAATAAGAAAACCTTTTGGCATCCTTCTACACTTCACGGTGACAACGCGGTTGCCAATAGGGATCTCAGTTAAATCTAATATTTGCTTTCTGTTTTTTAGCATTACCTCGTTAATACGTGCGTAAACACTATGTTCATTGACAAAGGCATTTTCAAAATCTCGGTCAACAAATTCATCAATATCATCTTTGTTTAGCCCAAGAATTTCGCATGCTTTTTGGTTTATAACCTGAATATCCAGCTGATTTGAAACACACATTATGCCATAGGGAATGGTACCCAGTATTCCAGACAACATATCTCGCAGGGTAGACACTTGGTCATAGTCATTGGTCATTAGACTTTGTCCTTATAACATGAACGGTTGCATCCTGATTGCTTTTGGCAAATTGATTGAAAAGCTGCGTTGCTATTGTGTAGGTTGTGTCTTTTTTGACCGAAAGGGAAATGCGTTCATTACAAAACGACATACCACTTGAGCCTAACGCAAAAACACTGTTCGAAGAGTTAGGTAGTTTGAAATGGGTAAGGCTTTGTGCAGGTTGTTTTATCGGGCATATACGGCTTGTACCATCTTCTAATGGCTGAACAATACAGAATTGCATTTGATTGTTACCAATAAATTCAATGGTATTTGGCGTTACTTTTAATAAGCACAGCGGAAATTCACCTTCTTCACTCATAGATTGTATTTTTTTGAACAAGTCAGGCAAAGCAAGGCGGAAGTGCTGAAGAAGAAGCTGGTCAATGGCTTCCTGAAAATAAATATGTATGTTTTTGTTTTCAACTGAATAGATACCTGCAATAGCACTATTTCCGTCAAAAACCTTTCTTAGCAGTCTATCATGGTTTATGTATTGGCCCTCGGCCGAGAACGATATCGCTTCAATATCGATGTCGTGTTTTTTGGGGGGTGAATGAAACAGCATTGATATTGACAACCCATTGCTATCATTCTTTTCTATTACGAACTCGTCTACCGCATTTCTAGCCGCATTTAGGCCTAACCCCAAACTGGTAGATTTGTAAGTGCTAAAACCATTTTGAAATGCCAGCGCTAGGTCAGGGATACCCGGTCCGTGATCTTCAATATTTACGTGTAGGCCGCTTAAGTTATCAAGGATGGTAATAGTGGCTGTCGTATTACTCGCATAGCGAAGCGCATTGGTAGCAATTTCTGATATTGCTGTAGCAAAGCAGCTTGCTTTGAACTCGTCGTTGTATATGTGATAGCAAAGTAGCTTGCAATGTTGACTTAGCATATCTACATCACGCTGTGAATTCAGGTGAACTTTCTCCTGGTCTTCGACCTGAAATTCGCGCAGAGACATTAGCTATTAACCTAATTATTCTATGGTTAAATTTAGAACAGCAAGTGCTTCATGAACAGCTTCTTTTAAACGCTTTTTAACAGTGATATTGCCAAGCACCACACCGTTTTTAACCATAGTCATAGCGATGACACCTCGTATACCACAAAAAATAGTTTTAACGCCGATAAGGCTAAGTGTTTCAGCCGCTTGAACTAGTTGAGTCGCAACTGATGAGTCGATGGCATCCACGTTTGAAAGATCAATAATTGCGACCGTAAAGTCTCCACTTTCCACCATTTGTATGATTTTGCTGGTAATCGCGACCATCCGTGCAGAATCAATTGTGCCGAAAAAACCAGAATAGATGCACTGGTCGAAAAGTTCAGAGGCCACAATAGGTGATTCACCACCGATCTGTTTTCTGCTAATTGCTACACTGTCCATAAATTAGTCCTTCAAGGCATCACAAGCTGATAAGGAAAAGCAAGTAGCGCCAAAGTGATGTTACGCACAATAAAGTTAACAAAAATTAATTTGCTCACTATTTAAACTATATACTTGTGTGGTGGAAATGCTCGCAATTTGGTTTAATTTTATACTAAAGTTTAATAGGCAAAAGTATAAAGCTAAACTTGTGTTCAAACCCATTAAGTAAAGTAAGACTTGAGCGAACCGGTTCTGGTTAACTTGTGTGTTAGAGCTTGATAGGGTTTGTCAGAGCTTGTGTGGAAGTGAGCTTAAATGAAGATTGACAGAGGCTGAGTTGTCGCCTTTGCGGCTGTGTAAGAGAATCTTTTTAAGTGAATCGGCGCTTATAGTGCTGCCGCTTCTCAGTTTTTTCAATGATGTGTAATTGCGTTTTAGGGGGGCGTTCTTAGGTGCCTCGATATTTGCTTTGTGATTTAATCGCTCATTAATGCAAGAAGCAGAGGCCGGCATGAGTGCGGAAATAAGCAACGTGATTAAGATGAAATTGCTACGTTTCGACATTGAAATCTGTGTATTCCGTAAGTTCGACTACATCATTTAAGCAAAAAAAATCGAAAGGTGCGCTGTTGCCGCACCAGACGACGGTTTTGTTTGTTCTTTCCCATTAAATCGCATCGGTAGGCACAGTGAAACCATACTGGCCATACCTAAGTATGCAAATATATACTCAATCAGATTGCGCAATGTTAGCTACCTGCTACCAAGCGGTTACCCCTCCATCTACGGCAATTGTTTGACCGTTCATGTAGCTGTTTCCTGGTGACAGCAGTAACATCATCGTATTTACAATCTCTTGCGGTTCTCCTAAACGCTTCATTGGACTGCCCATACCCAGCTGTTCTCTTGCTTCTGGTGTGTTGTAGCCGTCTATATTTAAAATGTTTGTTGGGCTGTAGAAGGGGCAAATGGCGTTTACGCGAACATTCTTCCTTCCATATTCCACTGCAGCGGTTCGTGTAATACCCGATACTGCATGTTTTGCAGCAGCATAAGCCCCACCTTTTGGCGCACCGCCTAACCCTGCAAGAGAACTTACATTTAAAATGTGCCCGTGTTTTTGTGCAAGCATCGCTGGAATTTGGTATTTCATGCCAAACATCACACCTTTAACATTCACGGAAAATTGTGTGTCGATTATTTCTTCGGTCATTTGGTGCACCGGCGCAGGATTATGTGCAATGCCTGCGTTGTTCACTGCAATATCTAAACGACCAAATGTTTCCAACGCCAGTTCTACTAGCTGCTTGTTAAGAGACTCTTTGGCAATATCACCTGCCAAGGCCACTGCATCAGTCAGTTCACTTACATCTCTTCTCGTGCCTTCAAGCGCTGATTCGGCTATATCCGTAAGCACTAATTTTGCCCCACGACTGGCAAGTCCCATTGAGAGAAGACGCCCAAAGCCACTGCTAGCGCCCGTAATTAAAACGGTATTTCCCGTAAAATCTAAAAGTGCGTCCATGAAGCGCTCCTATAAGTTATGTGTTTGTTCTATAAATCGTTTCAACAATGCAGCCAATTCTTCGCCTTTATCTTCTTGAATAAAGTGCCCTCCGTCTTTTATTACTGCGTGTTCAATACCTTCACAGCCAGGGACCAATTTCTGAAACACGCGGTCACCGCCGGCGGTAACTGGGTCACTATCACCAAATGCAGTCATAAACGGTTTTTTAAATTTCCGCAGTTTTTCCCACGCATTGCGATTTGACTGCGCTTCAACGCTGTCTGGGCTAGCAGGGACTAGCAACGGAAACATACGCGCACCCGCTTTGTATTCTTCAGAGGGGAAGGGGGCGTCGTAGGCATTCAAGGTATGTTCCGATAATTCAGAAACCGTTGCGCCTTGAATAATGCTTGAAGTTGGAAAGGCCGGCACATCTTGTGAAAAACGACGCCATTTAGCGAATGCTTCGCTTGGCGGCTGGTCTCCGGTAGGTAAACCCGTGTTCGACACCATTACACCAGCAAACCGTTCAGGCATATCTGCAACTAATCTAAGCCCTAGCAGCCCGCCCCAGTCTTGACAAAACAGCGTAACCGGCCCCTTAACGACCTGATTAAACCATTCTTTCACCCAAATAACGTGACGAGCGTACGTGTAATCCTCGCGTCTTTCTAATTTATCCGAACGTCCAAACCCAATAAGATCGGGAACCAAAACGTTGAATCCGGCTTCAACTAATGTCGGTATCATCTTTCTGTACAGGTAGGCCCACGTGGGCTCTCCATGCATTAGCAGAATGGTGTGACCATCCTTTGGTCCTGCTTGATAATACGCCATTGTTATCTCACTGCTTATGGTATCAGTGACCTGAACATAGTGAGGCGTATAGGGAAAATCAGTGATATTCGCAAAGGCGCTTTCCGAGGTTTTCAACACTTGCATGGTGAATTATCCATTGTGAAATTTTTGTAAATAATTGTGATGACCGAGTTAACAAAAACACTGGTTTGATGTGGTGTCAAACCCTCCTTAACCAATACATCACGCTGTATTGAGGCGAAAATGCCATCTGAAAAGGGCTGGCTGTCAATATTAAATATTGTGATAAATGTCTATAACACCAATAAACTTGGATGATTAACGTCACTGCAATAACATCCAGTTAACGTGATAAACAGGACATGGTTATGACACAGACGGAAAATCAAGTAGTTGCCTATGACGTTCAACAAGGCGTCGCTACACTTACAATGCAAAGTGCACCCGTTAACGCTCTTTCGCGCGCGCTTCGCGTTGGGCTAATTGAAGGTATCGAAAACGCCTCTAAAGATGAAAGTGTAAGTGCAATCGTAATTACTTCTGCTTTACCCATATTTTCAGGTGGTGCAGATATTAGTGAATTTTCTGGCGGTGACTTATCACCAATGCTTCCTGAAGTTCTCGATAAAATTGAAAACGCAAACAAGCCAGTTATTGCAGTGTTGCCAGGACCTGCTTTCGGTGGCGGGCTTGAGGTTGCACTAGCGTGTCATCACCGTGTTACTTTTGCAGATAACAAGGTTGGTTTACCTGAAGTGAATTTAGGGATCCTGCCTGGTGCAGGTGGTACACAGCGGTTACCAAGACTGGCAGATGCACAGACAGCGCTAACAATGATTGCCAGCGGAAGACCTACGTCAGTGCTGAAGTTACCTGGAGTTTTTGACAAAATCTCAGATAAACCTGAGCACTTATTGGAAGACACCAAAGCATATCTAGCATCTCTTACAGCAGACAATGCAATTAAACGCACATGCGATATCACGCTATCGATGACCGATGAAGTTCAAGCGGTGTTTGATGCGGTAACTGCGCAAACAAAGAAGGCCGCGCGTGGTTTCTTTGCGCCGCTTAAGTGTATCGAAGCAGTGCACGGTGCGTACACACTCGATTTTGAAGCTGGCCTTAAAAATGAAGGCAAGCTGTTTATGGAATGTATGAATACGCCACAGGCACGCGCCCAACAGCACTTTTTCTTCGCTGAACGTGCGGCGGGACATGTGAGCGACTTTGATAAATCAACACCAGAACGCAGTATTCAAAAGGTCGCCATTATTGGCGCGGGTACGATGGGTGGCGGTATTGCAATGAACTTCGCTAATGCTGGCATTCCTGTAACTATGCTTGAGCTAAAAGTAGAGGCGTTAGAGAAAGGGTTAGCGCTTATTCGCAAAAATTACGAAAACTCTGCGAAAAAAGGCAAGCTTACCCAAGAGCAAGTGGAAACACGCATGGGCCTTTTAACAGGCACAACGTCTTATGATGACCTTGCTGATGTTGATTTAGTTATTGAAGCCGTGTTCGAGAAAATGGAAGTTAAAAAGACGGTTTTCTCAACACTAGATAAAGTGTGTAAGCCCGGTGCAATTTTAGCATCAAATACGTCAACGTTAGACATTGACGAAATTGCGACTGCTACATCCCGTCCCGAAGATGTTATTGGCCTTCATTTCTTTTCACCCGCAAACGTTATGCGCTTACTAGAAGTAGTAAAAGCGGATAAAACGTCACCTGAAGTCATCAAGACATGTATGAAGATGGCGAAGCGAATTAAGAAAGTCGCAGTTCTCGTGGGCGTATGTTTTGGTTTTGTGGGCAACCGTATGATAGAGCCATATGGTCGCGAAGCTAACAGACTGCTGTTAGAAGGTGCCACACCAGAACAGGTAGACAGAGTACTCACCGAATTTGGCATGCCAATGGGGCCGTTTACCATGGGTGATATGGCTGGTTTGGATATTGGCTACTATGTGCGCCAGTCTAGACAAGAATACATTTCTCACGACCCCGCCTACGGTGCGGTTGCAGACCGCCTTGTAGAAAAAGGGCGCAATGGACTGAAAACCGGGCGCGGTGCCTATAATTACGATGTGGGAAGCCGAGTTCCAATTCCTGATCCAGAAGTACTTGAGATTGCAAAACAAGAAGCAGAGCGCCTCGGCGTAACTCAGCGCGATAATATTAGTGACGAAGAAATCTTAGTGCGCGTTATGTACTCGCTGATTAACGAAGGTGCGGCCATACTTGAAGAAGGTATTGCTGCTAAATCGAGTGATATCGACGTTATCTATGTATACGGCTATGGTTTCCCTGTTTATCGCGGCGGTCCAATGCAATACGCCGATGAGGTAGGGCTCAGCACCATTTTAGACAAGCTGACAACTTACCGAGATCAGCTTGGTGAGTACGGCAAAATGTGGCTAGAGCCAAGTGAATTACTAGTGAAACTGGCGCGTGAAGGCGGCAGCTTTAAAAACTATAAAAATTAAGCAAACGAAAAGGATAAAACCTATGCGTGATGCAGTTATTGTTAGTACCGCGAGAACGCCAATTGGCCGTGCCTATAAAGGCGCTTTGAACAACTTACCCGCTCCTTCGCTGGGTGGGCATGCTATTTCACATGCTGTGGCGCGCGCGGGGGTAGACCCAGCCAGCATTGACGATGTGGTGATGGGCGCAGCACTAACTCAAGGCAGCGGCGGTATGAACATTGGCCGCTTAGCAGGCCTCGCCGGCGGTTTACCTGTTACCGTTGCAGGCATGACGTTGGACAGGCAGTGCAGTTCAGGCATGTACGCCATTGCAACCGCCGCTAATGCTATCCGAACGGGCGAAACCAACATTATGGTCGCTGGAGGCTTGGACTCAATCTCGCTTGTTCAAAACAAAAACATGAATATGTTCCGCGCTGTTGACCCTGCGCTTGTGGCGAAACATAAAGACATTTACATGCCTATGTTGCAAACCGCAGAGGTGGTAGGCAAGCGTTACAATATCAGTCGCGACGTACAAGATGAATACGGCTATCAAAGCCAAATGCGCACTGCGGCAGCACAACAAGCGGGTAAGTTCGACGATGAAATTGTGCCCATCACTGCTACTCAGGCCATCTTCAATAAAGAAACAGGCGAAACCAGTGAGCGCGAAGTCACGCTTTCTAAAGACGAAGGCAATCGCCCTGAAACAACCTTAGAAGGGCTTCAAGCACTTAATCCGGTCATTGAGGGCGGTTGTATTACAGCAGGTAATGCAAGTCAGCTTTCTGATGGTGCTAGCGCTACGGTAATTATGGACGAGCAATCTGCAGCAAAGGGCAGTGCACAACCACTTGGTATTTATCGCGGTATTGCAGTAGCAGGTTGTGAGCCAGATGAAATGGGTATTGGCCCAGTGTTCGCTATTCCTAAGTTATTAAAACAGCATGGATTGACCATGGACGATATTGGTCTGTGGGAACTCAATGAAGCGTTTGCCGTACAGGTGCTGTACTGCCGCGACAAATTGGGCATTCCAGACGAATTATTAAATGTAAATGGTGGGGCTATCTCAATAGGTCACCCCTATGGCATGAGCGGTGCTCGCATGGTGGGTCATGCACTCATCGAAGGTAAACGACGCGGTGCAAAATACGTAGTTTGCACCATGTGTATCGGCGGCGGAATGGGCGCTGCTGGTCTATTTGAAGTTCTATAGTAGGTATTAGTATGGAAGGTTATAAAGCTCCTCAACGTGACGCAATGTTCGTTACACATGAGTTACTCGATTATCAAAGTCACTATCAAAAACTGGGTTTTGACGAAGCTTCAGAAGATTTGGTTACTGCCATTTTCGCTGAAGCCGCTAAGTTTTCTGAGAATACGCTGGCACCTATCAATGCGTCTGGTGATGAAGAAGGCTGTAAGTGGGTTGACGGTGAAGTAACAACGCCAAAAGGTTTCAAAGAAGCTTACCAAACCTACGTTGAAGGCGGGTGGCCAAGCATGTCGCACCCTGAAGATTTTGGCGGTCAAGCGTTACCGTACTCGCTTTCTTCAATTATTGCGGAATGGTTTTCTGGCGCTAACCACTCATGGGCTATGTATCCTGGCCTAAGCCAAGGGTGTATGGAAACGCTTAAAGCTCATGGTACAGAAGAGCAGCAAAACAAATTCTTACCTAAGCTTATCAGTGGTGAATGGACAGGCACAATGTGTTTAACAGAATCTCACTGTGGCTCAGATTTGGGCATGCTGAAATGTAAAGCAGAGCCTCAAGAAGACGGCAGCTACAGCCTAACGGGCACCAAGATTTTTATCTCTGCCGGCGAGCATGATATGTCTGAAAACATTGTGCATATCGTTCTTGCCCGTTTGCCTGATGCGCCGGAAGGCACGAAAGGTATTTCATTGTTCGTTGTACCAAAATTCAACGTTGGTGAAGATGGCGAGAAACAAGACAGAAACGCAGTAGCGTGCGGCAGCATCGAGCACAAGATGGGTATCAAAGCCAGCGCAACGTGCGTTATCAACTTTGACGGTGCAAAAGGTTTCCTTATTGGTCCTCCAAACCGTGGCCTAAACTGCATGTTTACCTTTATGAACACGGCGCGTATCGGTACTGGCCTTGAAGGGCTGGCGGCTTCTGAAGCTTCATTCCAAGGTGCGCTTCGCTATGCGAAAGATCGCGTTCAGTTTCGCTCACTAACAGGGCGTAAAAACCCAGATGGCCCGGCTGACCCAATTATCGTCCACCCTGACGTGCGCCGTATGCTGCTAACGCAGAAAGCTTTTGCTGAAGGTAACCGCGCGCTTGCAGCTTATTGTATGCAGCTTGTAGATATCACGCTGTATGGCAATGATGCTGCAGAAAAGCAGATGGCAGAAGCTAAACTTGCGTTTTTAACGCCTATTGTTAAAGCGTTCTTAACTGAAACCGCGCAAGAAGCAACCAGTTATGGCATGCAGGTATACGGCGGTCATGGTTTCATAAAAGAATGGGGCATGGAGCAACTGGCACGTGATACACGTATCTGTACCATGTATGAAGGCACAACAGGCATACAGGCTGTAGATTTGTTAGGCCGTAAAGTCATGGGTTCTAACGGTGAATTACTTAACGTGTTCGTTCAAGAGGTGCGTGACTATTGTAATTCACTGCGAGATAACGCGCAGTTCAGTGCATGGACAAATGCGCTAAGCTCACACCTTGACGAATGGCAACAAATAACCATGGATATTGGTAAAGCTGCAGCATCGAATCCTGACGAAGTTGGTGCAGCCTCTGTAGATTATCTTATGTATTCGGGTTATGTGTCGGTAGCGTATTTCTGGCTGAAAATGGCAGTTAAAGCGCAAGAACAACTTGATGCAGGTAGCACAGAAACAGAGTTTTATAAGAGTAAGATCCTTACTACAGGTTTCTACTTCGATCGTCTTCTAACAAGAACGCGTTCGTTGGTATCAGCTATGCAATCAGGTGCTGACAACCTTATGTCAATGCCAGAGAGTATGTTTGCTGTAGAGTAAGTATTTAGGTCAAAGACCAACGAGTAAATAAGCCGAGCTGTTAATACTATAAAACAGCTCGGCTTTTTTGTTTTTAAAACTAAATGCCTTGGAAAGAATCAATTCTTTAAACAAGTTTTTCGAAAGTAGAAAATAGTAACTAAAAGGGAGTAATTACATGGAAACGCAAATGCTACGTAGTCATTATATGGAAGTAGATGGCCACGACATTCATTATTTATCAAATGTTGAACGTGTAAACAATACAAGTACTAACCCCTTGGTGCTATTTCTACATGGCTTTCCCGAAAATGCACACGCTTGGGAACCCCTTATTTCTTGTTTACCAGAGGGAGTTGATGTGATTGCTCCTGATTTACCTGGTTATCATAAATCAGCGCCATTAGGACAAGAGGAAGATTACGCTGTTCCTATGTTGCTTGCTAGGATGGCCACGTTTATTGAGGAAGTGAGTAATAAACGGCGTGTGGTTCTTGTAGGCCACGATTGGGGTGGGGTAATTGCATGGCCTTTAGCCGCTTTCCACTCTCATTTGTTTTCTCACTTAATAATATTAAATGCCGCGCATCCCTCAACATTTACCGAATTGTTGAAGACTAGCTGTAAACAGCGCGAAAAAAGTCAATATATTCACCAACTGATAGATGATGATGCGCAATCAACATTGCAAAGCACCGACTTTACGTTGCTAAAGAATATGTTGGGAGAATTACTATTTTCTACGCACAAAGGTTACGCAGATACCTTGCTTGCTATGTGGAACAACAAGCGCTCTTTAAGCGCTATGTTGAATTACTACCGAAATATGCCTCAGTTAGTGCCTGTAACCGATGCCGATGAGCATGAGCTTAAGCGCATACGCGTGCCAAACATACGAATACTGATACCAACACTTGTTCTGTGGGGAGAGCAAGATGATGCGTTTGACGTTGATATTTTAGATGGCCTACCGCGGTATGTTGACAGCCTAACAATTAAACGCCACGAACTTGCAACGCACTGGATCCATAGAGAGCAAGCTACGTGGGCGGCAAAGCACATATGCGATTTTATTTGGAATAGGGAATAAGGGGCGTCTGAAAAGGGAGAGGCCTCCGAAGAGGCCTCAAGAGCGGCATCCTGCCGCTACCATGTTGAATCGTTCTACTGCGTTATCTTGTTCTGGCTATGTAAGTAAAGCGCAGGTTAAAAATATATTTGCCGTATAAGTAATTAGATTCTGTCGTTAAGCGTTGCAGAGATAGGCGAGTCTTGAAGA
>NZ_BTGG01000008.1:0-277495 GCF_042848195.1 Alteromonas sp. MTD1 | reverse complement strand
TGTTACTAACAATTATACGCTAATTACCTTTGGGTTGGATGGAACTCAACAAGTACCGTCGAATTCGTCAACCGCTTCTGGCGATGGATATGCACTGGTCGATAGAGCCACGCTGAATACTGAGCTGACGATATTCACGCGTGAAGTGGACGATGCGGTAGCGGCACATATCCACAGCGGCGTAAGGGGTGAAAATGGTTCGGTTTTAGTAGCACTTTTACAGGACACCGATGAGAGTAACGTATGGTTTACACCTTTTGACTTTACGCTGAGCAATGACACGTTGGCTGCATTTCTAAGCGCTGGGCACTACGTCAATGTTCATACGCCAGCCTTCGTAAACGGTGAAATACGCGGGCAAATCGAGTAAACAAGCATTTAAGCATTGCCCTCACTCGATATTGTGAGGGCCACACTTTATGTCGAAAGGTTCTCGGATAAAAGACTTTGTTTAATCGTTTATTATTTGGAAAAGGTTAACCAAACAGTTTGTTATCTTACGAAAAAGCAGACAAGGCCAAATACTTCTTGTCCTGAAGTTTAACCATCCCTTCTAAAACACAGTATAAATGGCCCAGTGCTCTATTTCTTTGGATGGAAGGCCTTGGGTCGTTTTTATGGTTACAAAATCACAATAATGAATCGGCCCCAAATCCCACCTTGTCCCAAATAACACCACAACATTCATGAGGTCTCTAATCAACTGAAGACAATGGAGATCTCAACATGAAGAAAAGTTACATCTATGAGCGAATTATCAAGGCAATCAAGCACCATGAAGCGGGAACTAAGATCAAATTTTATTGGGATTGATCGCCAGAAACCTTAAAAAAACGATACAGAATAACAAGTATTCCTTTAAGGGGTTTTAACTAAAAAATTGCCCAAAAGTGCTAACAAACGATGAGATAACGAAAATACTTGAACTCTAAACAAGTTCAATTAATACCAAATTCCCAACTAATTGAGATTTTTTGAACAACCGTATTTGTTATTTTTGTGCTATCTTATTGTTTTTAATTTAATTCCCACAGTTGAAAGATTTCCCAGATTATATGACTTTGATCACGGGTTTCGTCAACTATTCGTAACGAAGAGACTTTTAGACGTCTAGAAGTAAAGACTGGTATTTATAACTTGTTTTAGTACAATATACGACTATTTTGAAAAATTAACGCTTACGGAGCATTTATGGCCACGCATTTATTCACATCCGAGTCAGTGTCTGAAGGGCATCCGGACAAGATTGCTGATCAAATCTCAGATGCGGTTCTTGACGCAATTCTAGAGCAAGATCCGCGCGCTCGGGTGGCCTGCGAAACGTATGTTAAAACCGGCATGGTTTTAGTAGGTGGTGAAGTTACTACCTCTGCTTGGGTTGATATTGAAGAATTGACCCGAAATACAGTAAAGGAAATTGGCTACACTCATTCAGATATGGGTTTTGATGCAGACTCGTGTGCTGTACTTAACGCTATTGGTAAACAGTCACCTGATATTAATCAAGGTGTTGACCGCGAGAGTTTGGAAGAACAAGGTGCTGGCGACCAAGGCCTTATGTTTGGTTATGCTAGCGACGAAACTGATGTACTAATGCCTGCGCCAATTACGTATTCTCATCGCCTTGTTCAAAAGCAAGCTGAGGTGCGTAAGTCAGGCAAATTAGACTTTTTACGTCCAGACGCGAAAAGCCAAATTACGTTTAAATATGAAAACGACAAGCCGATTGGTATCGACGCAGTAGTACTTTCAACACAGCACTGCGATTCAGTAAGCACTGAAACAGTACGTGAAGCTGTAATGGAAGAAATCATCAAGCCCGTGCTTCCAAGCGAATGGATTGATAGCAACACGCGTTTCCACATTAACCCAACTGGCCGTTTTGTTATCGGTGGCCCAATGGGAGACTGCGGTTTAACAGGTCGTAAAATCATTGTGGATACTTATGGCGGTATGGCACGTCATGGTGGTGGTGCGTTCTCTGGTAAAGATCCTTCAAAAGTTGACCGCAGCGCAGCATACGCAGGCCGCTATGTTGCAAAGAATATCGTTGCAGCAGGTCTAGCTAAGCGCTGTGAAATTCAGGTGTCTTACGCTATTGGTGTAGCAGAGCCTACGTCAATTAGTATCGATACTTTCGGAACTGGTGTAGTAGATGAGAAAACACTGGTTGCGCTAGTGCGTGAGCACTTCGACCTACGTCCATATGGTCTTATTCAGATGCTTGATCTTGAACGTCCTATCTATCGTCCTACTGCAGCATACGGCCACTTTGGCCGCGATGAATTCCCGTGGGAAGCCACAGATAAAGCTGCTGCGTTAAAAGCGTCGGTCTAGATACAAATTACGTTGTAAAAAAAGCTGCCTTATGGCAGCTTTTTTGTTTTTTTAGCACCACAATAGCAGCCAACACTCACCATACTTCCGTACGTCCCACAAGTTTTGAGAAGTTTTTGCCACTATTTGTTTTTTAGGGCTATGCTTTATAAGGATACAGGTTTGTTGTAGCAGGCATTCGTCACGCATTACACGTTATTCAAATAATAAAACCACTTTGCACTTACCGTAAGTGGGAAATCGAAACAGGGATGGTTGAAGCGAAAGAAACACACTAAACACTTGGGCTGCAATAATGAGAACGAGCATTCCTTTTAGCTTAATACTTATTTTCGCTGTATTTCTATCTCCGAAAGCGGTTTTCGCTGACGGCGACATTACTTTTGCAAGTGGCTCTTGGTTTACAACACACAACAATCCTATTCAGTTTAAAAGTAAAAAGATTTCCAATTGGCACTTACAAAGCCGCTATAGACTGCACTCTACAACTGAAACCCATTATTACGACAATAGCTTCACCTACCCTACAGGCTCTCAAAGCTATATTAGTGCTAGCCGCCAATTCGATACATCGCTTCCTCAAAAAGTGTATGCCATTTACAATGCAAACATAACCGCGTATCAACATTACGCAGAGTGGTTATACATTCCTGATGATGTGGGCACCTTTACGCGTTTAGGTTGGCTTTTAGGTGACAGTAACGGCTTAAATATGGCGGTAGAGCTAGAACACAGGCAAATTGGAGAGGAAGAGAATATGGCATTATCGCTTGGAGTACACTATTTATTCTAATGAAATTGCACTACAAGCCCATAGTTTGCGCATAGGTTTGTTGAATAACCAACGCGTCTGCACTAGCTCGATGACGTTTTACATCTAATTGTGCTAGCTGCTGTGCTTTAACTTCGTGCCACACATTCATCTGCCCTTCCGACAAAATATATTCTAGGGCTCGGCAGGTAAAGGTCATTTCTACCTGTGCAGCTGCGAAAAGCTTTATTAACCATGGATTGTCTACCACCCACCCGTCGCTGTATACCATAGTATTGCCTAAAAACGCATTCAGTTCATTACACACGCTAACGGGCTCTGCCCCCCGAGCATGCAGCATTGCACGAGTAATTCCGTGAAGCGCCTGTGCGTTCTTGTCCCAATGCATCCAAGAATCAAACGGCCTTATTAGCTTGCACCATTTTGCACCATCATAGCGCACAATGCCTATTTCTATCGGGTAGCTTTGTGCGCCAAACCCACTGGCTTCAACATCAATGATCGTTGGCAAGGTTTTTTGTTGCACCCTAACTCCAAGAGATAACCTATGTTCACATACAGTAATAACGGAGGGTCATGGACTACAGAGTTAACACTTCATAGGTAACTGTGTACCGCACATTTCACGCCATCTTCTACTGCTGACATACTCCTACCGTATGCATAGTTTATACTTAAGTATGAGAGAATCGTGCCAGTTCGGCCTTGCACAACTAATTATTGTTATCGCATGATAGGACAAAGGAGCTTGGCGCTATACTAAAGGAGTACGTAGGTAAACTAACAGAAATGCGTCAATGCTATACACTTACAGTGTTGTGTTATGGATAGCGGTTACTATGCGATTACGAATTTGTGTTTTATTGCTCTTTACGCTTTGTACAAGCCACAGCGTTTATTGTGCTCAACCTCCGCTTGTTATTGGTGTTGATGCTGACTTATCAGCGGTAGCCGTTGATGGCGGTGTAGCTATTTCTCGTGGAGTAGAACTTGCAGTTGAAGAAATAAATGCACAAGGAGGCGTGTTAGGCCGCCCGCTTAAACTGGTTACAAAAGACCACAGAGGCAACCCCGCAAGAGGTATATACAACTTAAAGCAATATAGCGAGAACCCTGACCTACTAGCAGTCGTAGGTGGCGTCCATACGCCAGTACTGTTAGCTGAAATAGACGTAATTCACGAAAAAAACCTGCTAATGCTAGTGCCTTGGGCAGCAGGTACACCAATAGTAGACAACAACCGTACCCCCAACAATGTATTTAGAGTATCGGTTCGAGACTCTGAAGCCGCAACCGTTTTAGTGGGTTATGCGAAAAAACGTGCCATAAAACGTGTTGCATTAGTCTTAGAGCGAACTGGATGGGGGCGTTCAAATTTAGCCTCATTAACTGAAGCAGTCTCGCAACAGGGCATAATAATTTCGTCAGTACATTGGATAAACTGGCAACAAACCGATTTTTCAGAAGACATTTCTTCCATAAAAGATGAAAGCGTTGATGCAATAATATTAGTCACTAACGTACCTGAAGGCGCAGTTGTCATGAATGAACTCGCAGCCCAGGGGATGACATCGACACCGGTTGTTTCACACTGGGGTATAGCATCGGGTGAATTTACCTCTCTTCTAGATAAGCCAATTGGTGAATTCGACATTTCAGTGCTTCAGACATTTCATTTTAATCATCAAAAAAACGAGAATGCAAAACAGTTACTGGCGTCGTATCAAAATAGGTATGGTGTAAACGACCCGCTTACTATCAAGGGTGTGACGGGTTTAGCGCACGCATACGACCTTACTCATATGGTTGCGCAAGCGGCCAATGATGCAAATAGCGTTCAGGTAAGTGCAGTTCGCGAAAAATTAGAAACAATGGCCACTTTCGACGGAGCTGTGAAACAATATTCTCCACCGTTTACAAAAGAAAGGCACGATGCGTTGTGGTCAAATGACTATTTTATGACTAAATTCAATGATAAAGGTCAATTAGTCACTACGGACGACCGTTAATGCAAAAAACGCCTCCAAGACTTAGGAAGCTATTACTTACAAATATGTTGCCGCGACTCATTGCGTTGGTCGTGGTGCTTTCTATCACCTTGTTTGCAGCGGCGTTTCATTTCGTATCTCAGCAAACGCAAGTTTTGCAACAGCAGTCAGTTGAAGGCTTACAGCAAGACCTAAGCTATATAGTGGATGACACCACCCGCCAGTTAGCTGACCTTGCTGCCAACGATATCATCATTAATTCGCTAGTTGATATGGAACAACGCGGAAACTATTTACCCATGTTTTTCCGCTCACTTAACCTTACCCAAGCCCCTCACGTTGAATTTGCCTTATTCGATTTTGCGGGAAACCAAATCATTGACAAAAATTGGCAAGCCAAGCTGCCCGATAATTTAGAAAAAACATGGCGACAACTTACATTAGGCGAGTCAGCGACGTTTTCATCTGTATCTAAACACGGTGTATTAATCAGTGTACCTGTGTTACTTGGCGGTGTGGCTGAAGGTGCATTAGTGATGTATGTAGATAGTCTGCAATCGTTGCTAACTTCTTATCCTCGACTCACCAATCAGCTGGTTTCAGACTCACAAGGCCTTGTACTTTTCAGTAGTCAGCCAACGCTGATTGCCCCTAACACGTTATTGTCTGAGTTCAATGATTCGGGTTACTCATTTGAAAGTGTGCCATGGCAAAACCTTACGCTTTACAGCATTGAGCCTACCTTCGCAGCGTATAAAAGCGTAGCTTGGATTGGCGTTGTGCTCGTGGCTATGATTATTGGCTTTGTGTTAATTATTTTACACATGGTAAGAAAAACCGGCGCGCTGGCGGAAAACACACTGTCTAACTTATACAACGATATTAAACACAAAACCCGCGACGGACAGTGTGCGCTTCCCTCCTCAAATAGCGAAGAAGCACAAGAACTGGCAGATATTAGAAATGCATTTGACAAGCTTATGCACGAGCTCGCGGAAGCCTCGCTATCAAATGAACAATTTTCGAATGTTTTAGAATCGATGGGCGATATGCTGTTAGTAGTCGACAAAAACAATGCTGTCTTGCTGTCGAACAAACGCTTTGATCAGTTTTGTGAAGATCAATATGTCGAGATGTCAGACATCGTTAAGTTTATCGTTCAACGCTTATCTAATGACACCTCTAACGAGCTTACCCACTTTTCTCTTACCACAGGTAAAGATAGATTTATTCGCTGGACAAAAGCTACGTTAACCGACTCGTTTGGCGACGAACGTGGCACTATGTATATAGGAAGTGATGAGACAGAGCGACGCTCACTTGAAAGCAATGTGCAGATACTTACACACGCTATGGATGAGGCTACGGTTTCCATCATCATTTCAGATATAACTCGAGTGGGTCAGCCAGTAATATACGTTAATAGTGCATTTGAGGCCCTTACCGGCTACAAACGTGAAGAAATAATTGGGCATAACTGCAGAGCAATGCAGGGCAATTCAACAGATACAAAGTCGATAGATAAAGTAAGACAAGCCATAGCTCGGCGCGAGCCCATAGACATAACGCTACTGAACTACCGTAAAGACGGTAGTGAATTTTATAACAGATTAAACCTAACGCCGGTAAAAACAAACGGCGAGGTAACTCATTACATAGGGTTCCAACAAGATGTCACACAACAGCGTCTTACCGAACAATATCTGCAAGACGCGCGAGAAAAAGCAGAAGATTCTGCAAGGTCAAAGTCTAGTTTTCTTGCTAGCATGAGCCACGAGATACGCACACCTATCCATGGTATTTCTGGCGTGCTTCAGTTGTTAGAAGCGTCGAAATTAGACGACGATCAGCGCCATTATTTATCACTCGCTAAATTCAGTATTCAAGGCCTGCTTCATATCGTAAACGATATCTTAGACTTTTCTAAAATTGAAGCAGGCCAACTCCAAATTGAAAATGCACCGTTTGATATCGCTCAGTCTTTGCACGCCATAGAAAACCAGTTTGCACTGCTGTGTGATGACAAGGGCTTAACCCTTCAGTTTAACAACGAGCTTAATAACATCAACGTTGTACTAGGTGATGAAGTTCGCTTTGGGCAAATTCTTTCAAACCTTATTGGAAACGCTATTAAATTTACCGACACCGGTTCAATTGAAGTACACACCAAGCTAGAAACGCTGCACAGCAATGATATTCAAATTCACTGCAAGGTTATTGATACCGGTATTGGTATTGCTGAAGATAAACAGTCGACTATTTTTGATGTATTCACCCAAGAAGATTTATCTACTACGCGCGAATTCGGTGGTACTGGACTTGGTTTATCAATTTCAAAACAACTATGTGAATTAATGGGTGGCAGCATTTCACTTGAAAGTAAAAAAGGTGAAGGCAGTACATTTTATTTCACGGTAAATATGGAATATACCGACGAAGCATTGATAGCCCCTATTCTGCTGAACGAGCAAAAACAAAGCACCGAGACTAAAAAGCTGAAAATTCTGGTTGTTGAAGATAATGATATTAACCAAATTATTGTTAAGCAGCATTTGTCGCAGCACACCACACTTAGCGCTAAGTCGGGTGTTGAGGCCTTAGAAGCACTAAGCAAGATGAAAGTGACATTTGATGTCATTTTAATGGATTGCCAAATGCCTCAAATGGACGGTTTCGAAGCCACCAAACGTATCAGAAAGGGAGAAGCCGGCGACAGGTATGTTGACGTACCTATCATTGCGCTTACTGCGAATGCTATGAAAGGTGACAAAGAGCGATGTGTTGATGCCGGAATGGATGATTATTTAAGTAAACCCTTCGAGGTAGAAGACTTGCTTAAAAAAGTAGAGTACTGGGCAAAGAGCAAAGTGTCCACCTAACCGCATTTATAAGCTGTACTGATATAGTGTATTTATGAACAAACGAGCGTGGTTATTTTTTTGCGTACTTAGCCTTTTGCCCATAACGGGTAATTGCACAGATACTGTCCTTAAATATAACTTAGGTACGTCGGGCAGTTCGGTTCCCTACGAAAACGCTGTCGATGAAAAACGTGCCGGCATTTTAGTTGAAATTCTACCGTTAATTATGCAGCGCGCGGGTATTAAAACCGAAAAGGTTATGCTTTCAACTAAGCGCGCCATGATTGCTTTTAATACAGGTAAACTAGACTTCGACTTTTTTAGTCAAAGTTGGCTACCACCTGATGCCCCCGTTGGAAACTTTTCTTTTTCTGACGCCATTCTAACGGTGAAAGAATACTTCATCACTATGCCTGAAAACCAAGAAAAATACGCCGACGTCAACGTTATTTATGGCAATCCAGTAGGCACGGTTTCGGGCTATGTTTATTTTGATGAAGACCAGTTCGAGCGTCTCGACTTTGATTCTGAAAGCTCGCTTTTACTCGCATTAGGCAGAAAACGGATTGACGTCATGACTATGGAAGAAGCCTCTTCACGATACTGGTCGTCAAAGTATGATATTGGCATAGCGTTAGGACCAATACACACGCAAGGCGAACTAGCACTGCGCGTGCATAATCGTCACAAAGATAAACTTCCTCGTATCAATGAAGCCATTGCTCATTTGAAAGCTACAGGACAAATTCAGGCAATACTGAAAAAATACAGCGACTTCTCGTTGTAATGTTCTGACGTCTAACCTTAGTTGTTACTGAATGGCCTAGCTAGCGGCCAGCGCACGGTTTGAATGAACAAACATACACACACAAAGAACATACCAAGCCAACCGATGAGCTTAAATGTTTCACCTATTAGCAATATCGCAAACAGCGTAGCCACTAGAGGTTCAATTAACGTTATTAGCGTAGCCCTGCTCGCCTCTACTGTTTTAAGGCCGTAGCCAAACAGCATATAGCCTAAAAACATAGGAATAATGGCCATATATACTGAAACCGCCACATTCGTTGGGGATGTAAACAGCTTGTCACCAGTAAAAAGAAGAGACGGCAATAGCAGTAAAGACGCAGCACCAAAAAGTGAAGCCATGGCAGACTTGGAATTAACGCCATTGTTGATAAAGTATTTTGCTGCAAACGAGTAGCCCGCATACGTAAGTCCTGCGATTAACCCCAGCACTATTCCCCACACTCTTTCATTTGTGTAAGACGTTATACTAGAAAAAGCTATATTTGTTGAAGCCACACTAGGCGCTGAATTTAATAGTTCACTTTTTCCCATGGATAAGAACACCACACCTGTTGCGCCAAAACAAAAGCTAATCACCCATGTCTTAGATACTGGCTTTTTCCCAATGACAAACTCCAACACAGCAGCAAACAACGGCGCACTAGCAATTGACACTACGGTACCTATGGCAACACCCGAGAGCCGCATTGATGAGTAAAAGGCAAGTGGATAGATGCTCACGCACAGCGCACCAAGCAGAAAAACGATGGGGTTGCGCTTTAATAAATGAAGGTCGCGCATTAGCTGTTTGTAGGCAAACATACACAACAATACTCCTGCAGTGCCCATGGCGAACGCACCAATGGCTAAAGGGCTAATGCTGGGCGCAAATTGCGCGGCAGTGCCAGTAGTTCCCCATAAGAAACTAGCAACAACAATAGCTAGCACGCCAAATTGTGAAGTGTTATGCGTCTTGGCATTAGCGTTGACAAAAAAGGATGAATGTTTGTGCAAAGATATTTTATTCATACAGTAAATTCTTTATTCAGGCGCTTCACTGCCGCTGAGCTGTTTGTATTTTCCGACTATACAAGATGAGCGCGTAATGCACTTAACACCTGAGGCGTCATTCTTTGCAGATTAGGCGAAGTTAAACTTAAAAGTATTTATTAGTACATTCCTTTCTCACTGCCTCCACAATTGAGCTTGGTGAAAAGAATGATTTAGCGTTGATTAAGTTACGAAGTCAGACCTGCGCTTTATATTTGATAAAGGCAACAAAGGCCTTGAACTTGAGGGCGTTTCTGGCAATGGTGATAGCGGTGGGCCCGCGTTCATTAAGCACGAAGGCGAGTTTTATTTAATGGGCGTAAGATCAAGAGCGGACTCTTGGTTTAAAGACGTTGGCGAATATGGCATGAAAGAGCTTTATACAAGGGTTTCGGTTCACGCCGACTGTGTTGATAGTGTAATGGCCGCTAACGAAACTCAGAGGGCTAAAATTAGCTCATCGGAGCCCTTTTTACAGCCAGGGATGACGCCGGAAAAAATGCCACAAATTTGTGCATCTATTAATTTTATGCCCAACAGCACTTTGTAACCACAGACCTAACACATTGCTAAAATAATTATGATACAAAAAGTATTGATTTCATTATAAGCGACTACCTGCGGAGAGTTTTTCTACAGTTTGCATAATGGCTTGACCCATATCATCCAAACTTAGTACACGCTTCGCAGCGCCTTTTTCAATGGCCACTTTCGGCATACCAAACACAATGCAACTCGCTTCATCTTGACAAAATGTCTCACATCCGGCGTTAAACAATTCCAGAAGTCCATTTGCACCGTCATTCCCCATTCCTGTTAATAAAACACCTATCGCGTTGCTACCAGCGCTTTTACAAAGTGAGTTGAACAACACGTCAACAGAGGGTTTGTGACCCGATACACGTGGGCCATCACTAAGTCTGATGCGATAGTCAGCTCCGCTCCTTTCAATTTCCATGTGCTTATCGCCCGGTGCCAGGTAAGCCTGACCGGGAAGTAAACGCTCGCCTCCTTTCGCTTCTTTTACCTGCATTTGACATACAGAGTCTAATCGTCGTGCATAAGTAGAGGTGAAGCCTGCTGGCATATGCTGAGTAATTACTGTTGCAGGAGCATTTGCGGGGAATGTTTGTAATACTTCTTTTATAGCTTCGGTGCCGCCTGTCGAGGCACCGATTGCGATAAGTTTTTCCGTACCTGAATAACTAACCTTACTAACAGATGATACTTTAGCAGGTTTCGCTTTCTTTACGTTAGAACGGGCCGCCGTTCGAATTTTATCAACGATTAATTCGTGATATTCCGCCATACCTTGTGCTACACCAATTTTGGGTTTGGCAACAAAATCAATCGCTCCTAACTCCAGTGAGCGTAATGTCGCCTCTGCCCCTTTTTCTGTCAGGGTAGAAATCATCACTACTGGCGTTGGCTTGGCATTCATAAGTACTTCGAGAAAACGCAAGCCATCCACTTTCGGCATCTCAATATCTAGCGTTATGACATCGGGAGACTTCACAAGCACCAGCTTTTTGGCCACAAACGCATCTGGAGCTGCACCAACCAGCATCATATCTGACTCACTTTTAATGATTTCGCTCAGTATTTGGCGGATAAGCGCTGAATCATCAACTACCAACACTTTTATTGTCATGACTAATCCTCAAATAAATCGATACTGCCGCTTGGCGCTTGATTTGATAATTCCCAGCGGTGCTGGCTTTCACGTTCAATAATCGTCGCATTATTAAGCTCGTATATGCGCTTCATTAGCACGTTACCGTTCCTTGGAAAAAAGTACACTTTTCGAGCATAAATATCACACAAGTCACTCGCAACAATTGGTATTCCCTCAATTTCAAGAAACTGCATCACAAATTCTGCATTGAACTTCCCCACATCGTTTTGCACAAAGGTAGGCACAACCTTCCCCCCGCCAAATACTTTTGCATTTAGCCGTTCTTTTTTTGCTCCCAGTTTCACTAGCTCATTGATAAGGATTTCCATGGCATGGACGCCATACTTGGCCGCCATCCCTTGAACTTGTTCAAATTCACCCGCCAATTTATTCACTGTGGGCAGCATAAAGTGATTCATACCACCCACTCCCGTATGAGGGTCGAACAAACATGCCGCGACACAAGAGCCTAGTACCGTAACTAACATTTTGTCCTGAGACGTCGCAAAATACTGCCCAGGTAACAGTTTTACCGCTTCCCTAGAAAACCGCTTGTCATAGTAATTTATGGGTAATTCAAAATTAGGGGTAGCCACAGTATCTCCTAATCAACAGGACGATAAATAGTTTTCCCCACCGGTCTCACTAGGTTTGTGTACATGTTGAAGTTTTCAGAATGTCCGGCCATATACAACCCAGCAGGCTTTAGCATACCAACCATTTTCTGCAGCACTTTAAGCTGTGTGGGTTTGTCAAAATAAATCATTACATTTCGACAAAATATAACGTCCAAAGGACCATTGATATCCCACTTGGCATCGGTAAGGTTCAGCTTTTTGAACTGCACCATATTTCGAAGCTCGTCGACCACTTTTACCTTTCCTTCGTTAGCACCTTTGCCTTTATGAAAGAACTGTTTTTGTCGATATTGAGGTATTTTCGCAATAGACGCTAAGGGGTAAATACCTGTCCTGGCTTTAGCCAAAACTTTACTATCTATATCAGACGCAATGATCTTTACTGGCGTCTTAAAACTGCCAAAAGCCTCAGCTATTACCATCGCAATTGAATAGGGTTCCTCACCAGTAGAGCTCGCAGCACACCAGATATTGGTAACGTTGTGCTGGCGTAAATAATCTGCCAGCGCAGTAAAGTGGTGTGGCTCTCTAAAGAAAGAGGTTAAGTTCGTGGTAAGCGCATTAATAAATTGCTCTAATTCTGATTCAGATTTGTTAACTAAAGCAAGATACTCATTGAAGCTACGTAAATTACTCGCTCTTATTCTTCGCGCCAACCTACTGTAGACCATTGCCTCTTTTGCATCAGATAAATTTATTCCTGCTTTTTTGAACAACATTTGCTGCACGTTTTTGAAGTCCGCCTTCTCAAAGGCGAACTCCCTTGTGCTTTCTCGTGTTGAAACCGTCGCAGTCATTAGAATGACTCCCACTCAGTATCGTCAGGCATAGCGGGGGTTAATACCTTTGTATCTGGTACTCGTTGCATTGTTGCTGCACGCGCGCGCTGTGTTTGACCAAAGTCATTATGTGTAAGCGCTGCCACATGCTGCTGGTCTCTGCTTAGTCCTTTACCTACTTCGAACACAGAAACTCGTTCGTTTAGCTGAAGTGATTGCTGTTTAAGGCTATCAGCCGCAGCTGCAGCCTCTTCTACCAGTGCGGCGTTTTGCTGGGTCATTTCATCCATTTGGATGACGGCTTTGCTCACTTCTTCGATACCTGATGCTTGCTCTGCTGACGCAGCTGCAATTTCAGACATTATGTCATTGACTCGTTTAATTGACGTCACAACCTCGGCCATCGTTTCACCAGATTTCACCACTAGTTCGTTGCCGCTTGCGATTTTATTAACTGAGTCAGAAATAAGCTCTTTAATGTCTTTCGCAGCTTCGGCAGAGCGCTGAGCTAGGTTACGCACTTCAGAGGCAACAACCGCGAATCCTCGCCCTTGCTCACCAGCGCGTGCTGCTTCTACTGCTGCATTTAAAGCTAGGATGTTAGTTTGGAAAGCAATGCCGTCGATTACACCGATAATGTCTGATATTTCCTGAGCAGAGTCATTTATCTGTGTCATGGTATCCACAACTTCACTGATAACCTCACCACCTTGAGAAGCGATTTGACTTGCTTGCGCTGCAAGACCGTTGGCTTGCTCGGCATTCTCAGCATTGAGCTTAACAGTTCCGGTTAGCTCTTCCATGCTCGACGCTGTTTCTTCAAGACTTGACGCTTGTTGCTCTGTACGGCTTGACAAGTCGGCGTTACCAGTTGCAATCTCTCCCGATGCAACATTGATGGTTTCTACCGCTTCATTAATGCTGGTGATTGTACTGCGCATTTCGTTAATAAATTGGTTTATTGCTTCACCTAAGACAGCAAAATCTCCGTCTAATGCATGGTCGATATTAACGGTAAGATCGCCCTCTGTAAGCTTAGTCATTACATGCTTGATTTCCTCTACTGCAAGAGTTCGGCCAGTAATATCGGTAGCGAACTTGACTACGCGGAAGGGCTTGCCATTGTGGTCCAAGATAGGGTTGTAGGTAGCTTGAATAAAGATTTCTTTACCGTTTTTACCGACTCTACGATACTCACCAGATGAATAAGTGCCGCTACGCAGCGCATCCCAAAATGCGGCGTATTCTGGGCTTGCGCGGTAAGCTGGGTCGACAAACATGCTGTGGTGCTTACCTTTAATTTCTTCTAGGGTGTAGCCCACCGTATTCAAAAAGTTTTCATTGGCATCCTGAATAATGCCGTCCATATTGAATTCTATGACCGCTTGTGACTTACCAATGGCGGCTAACTGCCCTTCAAAATAAGCATTTCTTACTTTTTGTTCGGTAATGTTGCTGGCGTATTTCACCACTTTTACTACATTGCCACTCATATCTAAAATGGGGTTGTAGGTTGCTTGAATCCATACGTCTGAACCATCTTTAGCAATACGATGAAATTCACCAGAATAAAACTGGCCTTCTGACAACTTCTTCCAAAAGGTGCGATATTCTTCAGATTCACGTTCCTGTTTAGTGACAAAAATTCTGTGGTGCTTTCCTTGGATCTCGTCTAGTGCATACCCGACCGTGGCCAAAAAATTATCGTTTGCGGTCACAATGTTACCGTTCGGGTCAAACTCAATAACTGCTTGCGATTTGCTTATTGCGTCTATCTGCCCGGTGTTAAAAGCGTTTTGCAGCTTTTGTTCAGTGACGTCAGATGCATATTTCACCACTTTTATTGGCTGACCGAACTCGTCAAAAATAGGGTTATAGGACGCTTGGATCCAAAGCTCACTGCCATCTTTTTTCACCCGTTTGAATTCGCCTGACTTAAACTCTCCTTTTTTCAAGTCGCGCCAAAATGCCGAATATTCAGGGCTCATTTTGTAGTTAGGCTCAACAAACATACTGTGATGTTGACCTTGGATTTCACTTAAGTCATAGCCTGTAGTAGCACAAAAATTTTCGTTAGCGTGTTGAATCACTCCATCTAAGTCAAACTCGATGACAGCTAACGATTTATCGATGGCGTTAATCTGACCTTCATAATCTGCGCTCTTACGCTTTTGCGCTGTGATGTCGGTAGCAAATTTAACAACGCGTACAATATTGCCTAATTTGTCATAGATAGGGTTGTAAGAAGCTTGGATCCAAATTTTGTCGCCGTTTTTTGCTACGCGGCAATATTCACCGCTACTGCGTTCGCCATTTCTCAGCCCTTCCCAAAACTGGTTGTATTCGTCAGACACGCCATAATCTGGCAATACGAATAGGCGGTGATGCTTTCCTACAATATCCTCTTTTAAATAACCCGTTACTTTAAGAAAATTGTCGTTGGCATCTTCGACAATACCCGCCGGTGTAAATGAAATAATAGCCTGACATCGATCGAGGCCCTCTAGTAAGCCTGATTTATGCTGCAACTCTTGGTCATTTATCCATTCCACCATAGTGCCAAGTTTATCGCCCTCAACACTTTTGATTGTGGTAAGCCTTAAAGTAAACAATAGGTTGTCTACCGGCAGTAAAAGAGTGTCGCTACTATTACAGGTACTATATCGCTGGCTTAATTCTCTGCTACTAGCAAAAAAGCCTGCGATTGAGGTGCCGGTTAATTCTTCAAAATTGATATTAGGGAGCGCGCTTGAGAACTGCGCCATGTGCTCTTCTGCAAGCTTTCTAAATGCTTTATTGGCAAAGGTTATTGTTCCCGATGCGTCCACTAGCATCAAACACGCCGTACTCTCACTCAACGCCTGCTCTTGAAAACGAGAAAGGCTTTGAGCAGCCACCAACTCTTCATTATGAAATATATTAAAAACACCCATAGCATCACCTATCAAATTTGTAGCGCTACGTGCTGAAGCGCTGAATAAAACGTCAAGTAATAAAAAAGGCGAATTCCCTATTAAAGAATTCGCCTTCGTTAACTAAAAAGACTCCCATTCATCGTTGTTTGGCACTTTCGGAGCTAACTTCTTATTTGTTTTTAGCATGGACACTGAAGCCACTTTTTTATCTGTTAATGCTTGAGGCTTTCTTTGCGGTTTAACTTCTTCAATAGAAGCTTTATCGCCAATATTGAATGTAGATACACGCTCAGATAAATTACCCGCCTGCTGTTGTAAACTTTCAGCAGCTGCCGCCGCTTCTTCTACCAGCGCCGCGTTTTGTTGCGTCATTTCATCCATCTGCACCACCGCCTTACTGACCTCCTCAATACCCGAAGCCTGTTCAGAGCTCGCCGCGGCAATTTCCGACATAATGTCGTTGACCCGTTTTATAGACGTCACCACCTCTTCCATTGTCTCTCCAGACTGATTGACGAGTTTATTGCCCCCATCAATTTTGTTCACCGAGTCTGAAATAAGCTCTTTGATCTCTTTTGCCGCCTCAGCAGAGCGCTGGGCTAAGCTTCTAACTTCTGACGCAACCACCGCAAAACCACGGCCCTGCTCACCTGCTCGAGCTGCCTCAACAGCAGCATTCAAAGCTAGTATATTGGTTTGAAATGCAATGCCGTCAATTACACCGATAATGTCTGAAATCTCTTGAGCCGACTCGTTGATTGACGACATAGTGTCGACAACCTGACGAATAAGCTCGCCGCCACGAGTTGCGATTTCGCAGCTCTGGGACGCTAAACTGTTGGCTTGTTCCGCATTTTCAGCGTTAAGTTTTACCGTACCGGTAAGCTCTTCCATGCTTGAAGCCGTTTCTTCAAGGCTTGACGCTTGCTGTTCAGTACGACTTGAAAGATCAGAATTTCCTGTGGCTATTTCAGCTGAAGCAGTATTAATGGTCTCTACCGCTTGGTAGATGGAGCCAATAGTGCCAGACATCTCGCCGACGAACTGATTTATAGCATCGCCCAACACTTGGAATTCGCCTTCAAATTGTTCATCAAGTTCAGCAGTTAAGTCACCACCAGATAAACGGGTCATTACATCGCTGATAGACCCTATGATACGGCGCATATCATCTATAAAGCGGTTGATTGATGTGCCAAGCTCTTTAAACTCACCGTCAAACTCATGCTCAATACGGCAATCTAAATTACCCTGTACCAACTCATTCATGGCGGTTTTGATATCACTTATGGCTTGCTTCCTGCCTGTGATATCAATAGCGTATTTAACTACCCGGTGCGGCCTGCCATTTTGGTCCAAAATGGGGTTATAAGATGCCTGGATCCAAATTTCTTTACCGCCCTTGCCGATGCGCTTAAACTCATTAGTAAACAGTACGCCTCGGCGTAGCTGCTCCCAAAACTGGCTGTATTCAACGCTGCGCTTGTACTCATCATCTACAAACATGCTGTGATGTTTGCCGACGATTTCATCTAAGCTATAGCCAACTGTGTTGGTGAAGTTTTCGTTGGCGTTCAGAATTTTTCCTTCAAGGTCAAATTCAATAACCGCCTGGGCCTTGTTGATTGCTTCAATTTGCCCTTCAAAATATGCGTTACGTAATTTTGATGCAGTAATGTCAGTGGCAAACTTCACCACGCGTATTACCTTACCATCACCATCGAAGACCGGATTGTAAGTGGCTTGGATCCAAATCTCTTTACCCATTTTATTAAAGCGACAAAACTCACCGTTTTGAGGCTTGCCTTCTTTAAGGTCACGCCAAAACTGCGCGTACTTTTCAGTGCGAATGTACTGGTTATCGCAGAACATTTTGTGATGATTACCCACAATTTCGTTAAGACTATAGCCAAGGGCATTTAGGAAGTTATCATTGGCGTTTTGAATAACACCGTCTGCATTAAACTCTATAACCGCTTGCGCATCGTTTAATACATTTAACATAGTGCTTTTGATGAGCAACTCAGACTGGTCGACCCACTCAACCATAGTGCCTATATTTTTGCTGTCTTGGTCGAAAAAAGGCGTAAGCGTGAGTTTGAAGTTCAAATCGCCAATACTAATTGTAGAAGTCATTGTCGATTTTAGTTCAGCAAGGATGTTGCGCTGGTGTGAAGGATTTCGATGAAATTGGTCGATGTTCTGACCTTCCAAATTATCAGCAGAAAAACTGGGAAGAACAGCCTGTAATTTCTTCTCATTTTCTTTAAGCAGTGTTTTTACCGACTGATTGGCATAAATAATATTTCTGTCTGCATCGGCCATCATGATGCAACACGTTGTGGCATCAAGGGCCTGTTTGTTTCTCAATGCTTGGTTAACATCCGTTGCCTTCGTGAAGTCTTCTAACCACGTCATGATTCCCATTGCTTCAACCCTCAACTACTTGTGTTTTTGTTTCAACTAAGCCCAATTCGTTACTTGTAATTAAGCTCTCAATATTCACTAAAATAACCATGTGCTCTTCAATATCAGCCAAACCATGAAGATACTTGCTGTCAAACGCCACACCGAATTCTGGTGGTGGCAACATGTCTTCTTCTGATAAGCGAATTACGTCAGACACCCCGTCAACGACAATGCCAACGATACGATCGTGAACGTTTAGCATGATGACGATAGTAAAGTCGTTGTAGGTGGCTTCACCGACGTTGAACTTAATGCGCAAATCCACAATAGGCACAATGTCGCCACGCAGATTAATTACACCTTTAATAAAGCTTGGTGCGTTAGCTATCTTGGTGACTTGCTCATAGCCGCGAATTTCTTTGACCGTCGTGATGTCTAGGGCATAGTGTTCCTCGCCCAACACGAAACTTAAGAATTCATTCTCTTTCGACGCACTTACGGCTTGCTGCAGGGCTGCTTCGCTCATAGTGAAACCTCTTCATTCGGAATAGTGGTACAATTTGCCGCTACAGAGTCGGCATCCAAAATCATGGCTACCTTGCCATCCCCCATAATGGTGGCACCGGCAATCCCTGCGACCTTTTTGTAATGTTGCTCTAAGCTTTTAATCACGACCTGCTGCTGACCAACTAAAGAGTCCACCAACACGCCGTAGCGCTTTTTACTGCTTTCCAGAAGCACCACTATGCCTTGAGTTGGTTCAGTAATGCCGTCATCAACTTGCATAAGCTGAGTAAGCGACACTAAAGGCCAATATTGATCTCTAATCCAAAGCACTTTGTCATTGCCAAGTGTTTTTACTTGAGAAACGGTAGGCTGAAAGGATTCAATAACATTAAGCAGCGGAATAACAAAAATTTGGTCACCCACCGACACACACATGCCGTCTACAATGGCAAGCGTAAGGGGTAAGTGGATGTAAAAGGCTGAGCCCTCTCCCTGTGACGATTCTATTTCGATGCGCCCGCCAATCGATTCTATGTTTCTGCGAACCACATCCATACCTACGCCACGGCCTGATACATCGGTAACCTCTGCTGCGGTAGAAAAACCCGCTTGGAATATAAGCTGCCAAATTTCACTGTCTGGCATGTCAGGCGTAACCGCCAACCCGTTTTGTGTGGCTTTCTCTAGAATACGAGCTTTGTTTAAGCCTGCCCCATCGTCAATAATGCCGATAATGATGCTGCTGCCTTTCTGCTCTGCACTTAAAATAACTGTACCGTTTTCAGACTTGCCCGCTTCAAGGCGCTTTTCAGGGCTTTCGATACCGTGGTCAATACTGTTTCTAACTAAATGAGTAAGTGGGTCGACTAATTTTTCGATAAGGCTCTTGTCAATTTCAGTGTTGCCACCTTGAATAACTAAGTCGACTTTCTTACCTAGCTTTGACGACAGGTCTCGCACTACTCGAGGGAACCGATTAAATGTCATATTCACCGGCAGCATACGCATAGACATCACCGATTCTTGAATTTCACGGGTATTGCGCTGCAGCTCATCTATAGCAAGTTGAAGGCGTTCACCTACCTGTCCTTCAACTTCTTGTCCTACATTAGAAAGCATAGACTGCGTAATAACGAGCTCACCGACTAGGTTAACCATTGCATCAATTTTGGTAGTGTCTACCCGAATTGATGCGGCTTCTTTTGCTGCCGCCTTTGGCTGAGTTTTTACCGGTTTCACTATCGGCTGTTTAGGGGCTGCTGGCTGGGTGCTCTCTGTTTTTACGGGAAGGTTTTCTGGTTCGAAGAAACCGAAACCTTCATCGGCCTTACTGGTGTCACGTTTTTTTTCTGCGTCACTCGTTGCCTCGGTAGGAGTCGCTTCTTCGTCGAAGAGCCCGAAACCTTCTATGTCGTCTGCGCTATTTTCACTTTGCACTTGCGCTTCGGTCTCTTCTTCATCAAAGAAACCAAAACCCTCAATTTCGTTGGTTTCATCTTCTGCGTTTTGTTCGGGAGAGTCATGAGCACCTGCCACCACCTGCCCTGATGCATTCGCAAGCGTTTCTTCAAGTACTTTAATACTGGCATCTATTTGCTCTTGAGGCAGTTCGGTTTGCTCTTTATAAGCTGTTAGGGTGTCTTTGAGTACATCGAGAGTTTGAAGAAAAATATCGACAATATCAGACGTAACCTGGATTTCTTGGTTACGCGCCTTGTCGAGTAGATTTTCCATGACATGGGTAAGATTCATTAACGCATCGAAGCCGAAGATACCGCTGCCGCCTTTTATGGAATGTGCTGCCCTAAAGATACTGTTCAACTCTTCGGGGTCGGGAGCATCGACGTCCAAGGTCATGAGCAACTGCTCCATGTCTTGGAGGTGTTCATCACTCTCATCAAAAAACACACCGTGAAACTGGTTTACATCAATGGTCATGATTAACTCCCACTCGCCCAATTAACACCAACGTTTAATTAACCCAAAACTCGCTTCATTACATCCAGCAGTTTATTTGGGTCAAAAGGTTTCACCATCCATCCGGTAGCTCCGGCGGCTTTTCCCTTTGCTTTCATGTCATCACCAGCTTCCGTTGTTAGCATAACTATTGGTGTAGAACGAAAGTTGGCCAGCCCTCTTAAAGACTTAATGAGCGTGAGGCCGTCCATGCGAGGCATGTTTTGATCGGTAAGCACAAAATCAAAACGGGCACCTTGGCACTTATCCAATGCATCTTGTCCGTCTTGGGCAGTCGTTACATTGTAATTTGCTGACTTTAGGGTCATTTCAACCATTTGGCGTATAGACACAGAGTCATCAACAATCAGTATGCTTTTACTCATAATTCAACCACCTTTGTTTCATCAACGTTGCTTTAACATTACTTTGGAAATAAGTTTCTTGATGCTAAAAAAGCTCGACATCACCCGCGTCCATTGAAGTAGCAGAAACCGGATTGTGGTCCGCTTGTCCTTTTTCAGTTAACGAGACTTGGTAATTCTTCAGGCTTTCTCTTACTTGGCTAGCGCCTTCAGTACTTAACAATGAAAGCTGCTCAACCACAAAATCGATTGTTTCGCGGGTGTAATTGAGATTTTGTCCGTTAATATCACCAAATTGTAAACCTCGAATGGCCGCTGCAGTTGAGTCTGCCAACTGTTGCCTGATGGCTTCGAGTTCGCTTGCTCCCCGAATATCGGACTCTGCTTTTTTAATGATGCCTCTAAGCTGTTCGCTTATTTCATCTTTCGCGTTGACTACATGAGAAATGTCCTGTGACGCAACAACCTCCGCTGTTTTCGTAAGTTTGTCGATAAGCGACTTAATATTTTCTATTTGGGTTTTTATTACATCGCTAAACTGCGTAGAGCGGGTTGATAGCGCACGCACTTCATCAGCAACAACTGCGAATCCTCGACCTGCCTCTCCAGCGCGAGCAGCCTCGATGGCAGCGTTCAGTGCCAAAAGGTTAGTTTGAGAAGAAATATCATCAATCCCGCTTAAAGCTTCGATAACAGTAGGCATTGCCTCTTGAATGGTTTGCACTTGGTTTTCCAACGCTTGCGTAGACTTGGTCATTTCTTTTGTTGAATCAATAAACTGCGTAAGCGTAGCATCAGTGTCAGAAGCAAATGAACGCATTTTGTCGGCATAAGCACCGTCGCTACTGTCGTCATCTTTCAGCAAATTATTAATGCTTGTCTCTTGCTGACCTAACAAGCCTTGCAGTGATATGAAGGACTCGCTCAGTGTAGAAACCGCATCGTTTTGCGTAGAAAAAACATCCATAATATTTGATGAAGTAACCGATAAAATATTATTTGCTTCAGATACTGCAGACACTAACGAGCCTTGACCTTTCAAAGCCCAATTTGAAGATGGGTGGTTTTCAACGCTATGTTCGTTAACGTTATTATCAACAGCGTTTTCAGTCGACGCTTTTGATAAAGCAAACAGCAAAAACAGCACACAAATCGAACTGACAGAAACACTGATCTGAGCCGTTGACGTGAAAGATAAGCTCCAACTCACCAGCATAATAAAGAACGAAACAACGAATGCACTACTCTTGCTGAACAGAAAATTATAAAAGCCTTTCGCTGTTGGTATTGACACAAGACCACCTTATTTGACGCCATCGTATTAACGCCCGATTAACAAACAACTTGAGTATGGTCTAATTCTCAACTCCGACAATTATACTTTTGAATACATTAAGCACTTTGGTGACATTTGTGACAAAAAGTTAATTTTTTACCAAAATGGAAAGACATTTAATATTGTCTGCCAGTCTTTTGTCAGTATTTATTTGGGATATAGCTTTACGGAAAAATTCGATGCTTTTAGCGGTGATTTGCATTATCGATGACATTATAGCAGCGGTAATGAAGCTACTTTCTAACGCTTCATTACCATCCATTTTGTGTGGTCTGAGTATATGGAGTTAGTTTTTAAGCGAGTATTTTATTTAAAAATAATAGGAAGGATGGAGTTGGCCGATAAGCCGGGTTCTGTCGTGGGCAACCATTCCTCTAGATCAGCAATCGCTCACTGATTCAAGCAACCTACCCGATCCCCATGCGGGCCACACGTTGAGGGATCCTATTTGGTCTTGCTCCGGGTGGAGTTTACCTTGCCACACTCTGTTACCAGAGGTGCGGTGCGCTCTTACCGCACCCTTTCACCCTTACCGGCATGTAAACATGCTTAGGCGGTATTCTCTCTGCTGCACTTGTCGTCGGCTCGCGCCGCCCAGACGTTATCTGGCACCCTGCCCTTTGGAGCCCGGACTTTCCTCCCCTTTCTTACGAAAGCGGCGATTGCCTGGCCAACTCCGCGGCGTATGTTACATGATGTCGTGATTAATAGCGACAAGCAGATGATGTATTACAAACAAAAGGCGCAGTGGAGAAGTAAATGCTTTATTCACATCTCTCTCAAATTTTAAAAAAAGAATTGTTCATAATCATACTTGCCTAGTCTGCAGCGAATTATATTTTTATCGCACATTGGTAATCATAATTGTCACGTCGCGAATTCAAATCAAAGTTCTCTCACTCACGATTCACAATTCACAATTCACAATTCACAATTCATAATGTATTTTACCCGTTCATGTAAGGTGTCAAATACCAATTAAGAAGTAGCTCATCACAACAAAATAGACTTGCTCACGAACATTTATCTTTATCCTCTACAGATATTGAATCAATTAATTCTCGATTTTTAACTACTACTTTAGTCTAGATACCATTTAAGATTAATTTTTATTAAAAATCATTAAATTTATTAAAACAAAAAGATAAGAAACTTAATCAATTAAGAATAATATAAATATTACTTTATTGCATATTTATATTCTTATAAATTATTAGACGACGTAACGAAATTGGACGAAATTCCTGCAACCGGAGTTTCTCCGATAGCAAAACCAACATCAATTGGTGGAGAGTACAAGGTAGTATAACGACACTAAAAACCCTACCACATAGAAAATTTTGGCATTCCAATAGGAAAAAATAGGTTTGCTGGAGCGCAAGCTTTATTTTTTAGTCGCATCAAAAGTTACGCGGATAAGTTTTACTTGGCGTGCCAACGTTTGCTCAACAGTTTCACATTACAAAGCTAGTCGTATGTCTGCGTGTTGCATCAGAGCATCACTCTTAATCATTTAAGGGCATTGCTTCGCATTTGCAAACGTAGTCAAGCAAGACGAATAACGTTTCTCAACACAGAGCGAAGTAGGTAGTGGTTATGGAAAACAATAACAATTTTAACAGCAATACAAAACGAACCGAGATAATTGAATGCAATGATAATGCAATCGACGTTCCTAAGATAAACATTCCGTGGATAGAACAAATCGACCCACTCAGTAATGCTGTATTTGGAGACGTTGAAACATGCGTCTCTTTCATAAAATTCGTTGAATCTAAAATGCTGTTGCACCTACACGTTTACTACGACTCAGACAAATTAAGATCGAATAGAAGCGCTGCTATATTTCTAGCTAATATAATGAGCCACGCTATTGTGCGGTCCGGCACGCCATTAAGCAGTGATATCTTGTCACGACTCTCTCGCGGATTTAACGCATATTGCTACGGTGACGAAAATTTCGCAGCTGTTAGTTCAGATCCCATTATCGATGCTCTGTTTCGTAGTGCTTATGACCTTTTCTGTTATGCAGACTTCTTTGCATTATTTTCACATCCTCTTCGAGACACTCTATCAAATGAACAGCTCGTTGATTTGGACAAAAAGTTTCAGCGACTACTGAAACATATTTTATCAACAAAATTCATTGAAAACTTAAAAGCAAAAGGCTTACTACTATATGGTCAGAAGACTGCAGAACAAATGCTTTCATTCGAAAAAGCCCTTATGGAAAGATGCCACTACGCGCTTCGCTCATTTCTTTCAAACGTACTTCACCTTTCTCCTTATGATTTGCTGGTACTAACCCTTAGTTCAGGTGACATCAAAACTCACATATCAGATGTACGTCAGCGCCTTAAAAGTACAAAAATAGAATAGAAAGAACTCTGAACACTGACAATAACTTTATCGGTTGGGCTTAAAAACACCTAACGCTTGACTACCTAGAATTTACGTTGGTTGCAACAGCAACGTTGTTTTTAGAAGGATTTGAATAGATGCCTCAGCAAACAGAACTTATCAAAGAAACTTGTAAAACATTCGAGACCAGTGTCCATCAAAACTGCAAAAGTTTTGAAAATGATTTTGGCGTTACAGCCCGTGCATTATTTGACCGTGATATGAGACTCGTTACATGTAATCAACAATTTATGACGTTGCTGACCTACTCAAAGAACAGTCTTGAGGGAATAAAAGGAATGTTAAACCTATATCGAGACGACGCTATCCCCATGCAAGGACAGGTATGCAAACATTCAAATAAGAAAAAAGGTCTGTATATGGATATAGGTATTACCGTGTTGATTGAGTTTTCAGCAGTGCGTCAGATATTGAATTCAGATTATCCAATGATACGTTTTTCTGATAATGGGATATTTAAGGGAGTCATCGGTGTCGATGAACAAGCTGTTCCAATTTATGATGTCAGGACCCTGCTCAAGAAAAACGTCGACCTTGAAAACACTGACCCGGGGACTGATAGCCACACTTCAAGATGCAGCTTTACAACCATCTTACTACTACAAGATTGTAATGGCCTTTTTGGTTGTCTTGTAAACAAACTTCTCGATATCGTCGACTACGTGCCCATGCAAAAAAAAAGCAAAGACTGCATTAGCCATGAAAAAGAAGACCGCGAGCTCGAAATAGCTTCATTTACACAAGACAGTGGACGAAATTATGCCTCTGTATTGTCTTGCCAATATCTAAGGCAACACATTGCAAAAAATGAAAGCATGTTAAATAGCAACTAAAGAATTATTTAACTTATAACTATGAACTACTACCGTCTAACGCTTAACCTTATCAAGGCTGAAACCTAAATGCGCTACATTATCTACGCTATACTTGTATTACAATCTAATGCGACAGCATTAGCGAGTGAACAGAATGACCTAAATATTTCAGGATTTGCGAGGGCAGTAGGTGGATATTTCAGTTCAAAACAATCAGAATATCAAGGGTATGTCGACGAACTGAGTTTTCAAGAAGATTCACTACTTGGTGTTCAGCTTGATTACCGCTTGAATAATTATTTTTCTACATCATTGCAGCTGCTTATGCATAGTGGAGCAGATCGTAACTCGGGGTTAGAGTGGGGCTATCTCACGTATAATTCAAGTCATGGCTTACAAATTAATGCAGGCCGCCTCCGTACACCATTTTTAAAATATTCAGACGTCATCGACGTTGGATTTGCGTATCCGTGGATCACCCCCCCAAGCCAACTTTACAGCAGTTATTTGTTCACTCAATATGACGGTGTTAGTGCTCGCTACAGAAAAAAATTTAACGAATCAACAGTAATGTTGGAAGCGTATTATGGTAGCTATGACGATGAAATAACTTCTTCATTGGGAAATTACAGTTTAAGAGTAGATGATTTACATGGATTTGTATTTCAAATAAATAAGCGTGAATTTCAATTTAGAAGCGCTTTAATAAGAGGAAATAGAATAAAAGCACGATCGGAATCACTGGATTCTCTGATAGTTGCGCTGCAGGATGCTGGATTTGGAGAAGTTGCAACCCAATTTGACAGTGGTTCATCGGCACATGCGCTTCTTTGGGGAATTAGCTATAACACCATTTCGTGGTATGCCAGTTCAGAATGGATGAGAATTTCGAGTGACATCGGTTTTCTCGATACGGTAGAGGGCTACTATTTTTCCGCAGGCGTGTATGTGGATGCTCTTTTATTTCACGCAACATTCGCATCATCAAAACAATCAGCGCCACTAATAAATAATAGTATTCCACTTGGTGAATCAGAACAATCTGACGCGCTTTACATGCAAGTTCTACGTTTAAATGACTTTGTTCCGAAAAACACATTGGATTCCTTTACGCTGGGCGTGCGCTGGGACTTCAAAACTAAAATGGCATTAAAGGCCGAGGTTTCATTGCTTCTGGGAGAATCTGGTAGTTCATCATTTTTGACAACTAATCCAAACTCTAACTCTGATGGCCGCAATGCTACGCTATCACAAGTTTCGCTAGAGTGGGTGTTCTAATGCGTACAGTATTGTCTATAGTAGGTGGTTTACTATTTAGTTTTCATTGCTTTGCCGAACAAAAAATCATTGTTGTTGCTAACATCGCTCTAAACGATAACTTAAATCAAATCTCACTGTCGAAGTCTCAAATAAGAGAAATATTTATGACAGGGAGCTCAGCTTCAATAGCAGCTGATATGACCCTTAAACCAATTGCTCTTGCACCGGGTAACAAATCTAGAGTTGTTTTTAATACACATGTAATTGGATTGCCAGAATCCAGGATTCAATCTTACTGGGCTCAAATGCAATTTAGCGGCCGATATCAACCGCCGATGGAAGTAGATGATGTATCCACAATGATAGAAAGACTTAAGAACACCAAAGGTACAATTGGTTACCTACCTACCACTATCCCAATTCCTAGTGGGTTGGTGAGGGTGCATCCCCCCTTTTAAACTAGCTGAGTCGCCAACGTTTTCCTAAACGCCCCTCTATCAAATAAAATAACAGAGGGGCGTATTGGCGGAAAACGCTACCCTAAAGAATTCAAAATTGAAGCGGTCAAACACTTCGTTGGTCGCGGCCAGTTTGTAGCTGATGCTGCAAAACAAACGACAACTCAAATGCTTGCATTCGGAAGTTTGCAGCTGATGCCAAGAAACACAATGATTTATCTGAGGGTACTGTTCTCAACGCGCTGTTGATGAAGGTATAGCGTCGGAATCCAAAGCAAAAGGTGGCGGTATACTTAGATCAAGGAAGCTAATATACCAGCCACAGCCTGCAGGCATTCCTGAAAGCGAGTGATCTAAAGGGTAATATGAGCAGTCGTAATTTCTTTCATAATAAGGCAGTTGCATAAAGCTTCTTGTCGTTTCTGAGGCGAGAAAGGCTCAAAGAAATGTATACAGTAGAATTTGAAAACGCCATGTCCATCGACATGGGACGAATCTAGGTTAGTAGTGGCGACTCAATCAAATGGTAAAGATCACCCTTTAATCCAGCAACAGCAGTCGGCTTGCTAAAAAGAAAGCCTTGTAACATGTTACAATCGTGCTCTAGCAAGAAGCTGGCCTGTACTAATGTTTCTATTCCCTCCGCGCATACCTCACAATTTAGCGCTTTTGCCATTTCAATTATCGTTTTTGTTATTGTTTCAGACACGCTTGAACAGCCTATTTGACTGACAAATTGACGATCAATTTTCAACGTATCGATACTCAGTTTGCTTAAATAACCTAATGAGGAATAGCCAGTACCAAAATCGTCGAGTGCAATACGAGCCCCTTGCAATTTTAATGCGTCAAAAAAATCATTTGCAGTTTTAAAATTGTCCATTAACGCAGTTTCAGTAATTTCAAATTCTATGTTTTTTGAGGGGATACGGCCAGACTCCATATCGTTTATAATAAACTCTGTTATTTCAACATGATTGAGGTCTTGAGGACTCAGATTGACGGACACAACGATATCATCACCAAAGTCTCTTTTTATTGTTGGGAGGTCATCGCAAACTTTTTCAATTACGAAGCGCGTTAATGCAGAAACTTTATCATTTTTTTCGGCTATGGGAATAAACTCAGCGGGTGATATAAACCCCAATTCCTCGTCTTCCCAACGCAGTAATGCTTCAAAACCTACAACACATTTTCTTTTATCTATCTTAGCTTGATACAGTACATAGAATGCGCCAGTTAACAGACCTTCCGCTATCTTTGACGAAATATTATTTTGGCGCTGCATTTCAGCAAACATTGCAGGGGTGAACAATACGCACTCCCCTTTTCCACTCTCTTTGGCTTTATACATAGCCGCATCGGCATTACTAATAAGTCTAGAACTATCGTAGTTTGCATCTCTAGCGTTTGCCATTCCAATGCTTAGCAAAATATGGAGCCTAATCCCTTCTATGATTAGCGGCTCTGATATTGCGTTCTTCAACTCTTTTGCAAGCGACGATAACGTTTCAACTGAATTAATATTTTCGACTAATATCAAAAACTCATCACCACCAAATCTACCGAAAACCGTATCTTGAGGTAATGACCTAACGATAAGATTACTCACTTCCTGTAAAAACTTATCTCCAACTCTGTGTCCGAATGAGTCATTGATAGATTTGAAACGGTCCATATCGAGAAACAACAGCCCTACGTCGCTGTTTTTTCGTTGTGCCTCAGAGAGTAAGTTACTTAGCTTACTCATCAAACTTTGTCTATTCGGGAGCTGCGTTAGTAAATCTATGTTAACGAGTCGCTCCATATCAATTTGATTTAACTCCAACTGCTCATTTTTTTCTCTGTCACGAGTAGCTTGTTCACGTATCGTTGACATCATATTATTAAACGCGTTCGACAGTGCCGCTGTTTCTTTTCTCCTAAAAATTTTGACCTCAACATTAAAATTTCTTTCTTTTACGACACTGTCCATCGTTTCAATAAGAAGTGACAAAGGCCTTAAGGAACGCTTCTGTAGTAATGTTGTAATCGACACGCACGCCAGTATCAAAATCATTACAACAGGTACGGTTGATACAATAAATTGCCATCGACTCGCCCTTAGTTCATTTTTCATGTCGAGTTCAATAGCTAGCTTTCCCAACCTGTATTCTTCATCTCCGATGTATTTCACAACGATCAGTGAAGTTTCGAAGTGATGTATTCCTTCCTTTAAGCCCGCGAGATTGTCGGAGTGCAATATACGTTTCTTATCACTGCCCCCTGGGTACTGCAATTGTCCTTCATAACGTGTAAGCAAAGAACCTTCGTTATCAAATACTAACGCCCTTTCAATATAGTCATATTCATCTAGTCCGAGCAGAACTTCAGTTTGTTTGAAAGAGCTATTTTGAAAGTCACTGCGCATTAAACCAACGGTGAGATTCCCTGCTATTGCGTCCAATTCTTCGGACAAAAAGTCAACATACAAGTCTTCGTAGACATAAATGGAAAGAGTGATTATCAATGCGCAAACAACAGCAAGGGATGCTGATGTATTTACTGCAATGTCCGATTGAATTGTTCTCAAAAATCAAATCCATTTAGGTGAAATAATATTTGTCTAGACGGTTCAGTCGGTCAGAGCAAATCCCAAATAGCAGAAAACACTATTTAAATAAAAGTAGCATACGAAGTTAGTGTTTTAACATTATACTTTCGAGTCGTAATGACAAGAAAATGTTACATTTGAGGAGCAATAAAGATGACATAGTTTCCTAAAGCACAAAAAACTATCACGATAATCGATGTAGCATCCGCAACAGAACGTAGTTCGAAGCACTTTTGCATTACAGAGGCAAAAAAGCCCTCATTTTGAGGGCTTTTTTATATTTTTGGTTTTGCGATTACCTATTTTTAATTCGGTGTTTAGTTAGGTGTGACCGCATTGTGGTAAACGTCTTGTACGTCGTCACAGTCGTTTAGCATATCCATGAATTTTTCGAACATCGGCATATCGTCTTCACTAATCTCTGTTTCAGTTTGCGGCATCCAACTCATTTCTTCTGCAATGAAATTAATGTCTGGATAGGCTTCTGTAAGCGCAGTCTTCACTTGATAGAACTCTGTGTGAGGAGCGTAAACCGTTACCTTGCCGTCTTCTACTTCAACGTCAGTTACGTCTACGTCCGCTTCCATTAGTACTTCAAGAATAGCGTCTTCATCGTCGCCTTCAAACTGGAATACCGCTTGATGATCGAACATGTGCGATACCGCACCTTGTGCACCCAGTTTTGCGTTTGTCTTTGTAAAGCAGTTACGTACTTCTGTAATAGTACGGTTAGCGTTATCAGATAGGCAATCAACAATTACCATGCAGTTACCTGGGCCAAAGCCTTCGTAGCGCATAGGCTGGAAGTCTTCACCTGCACCACCAGCTGCTTTATCGATCGCTTTTTCAATTACGTGGCTTGGCACCTGGTCTTTCTTTGCTTTTTCCATCAAACGACGAAGCGATAGGTTAGTGTCTGGATCGGCACCACCGTTTTTCGCACACACGTAAATTTCTTTACCGTACTTAGAATATACTTTCGTTTTTTGGCCGGCAGTTTTTGCCATGGCGTTTTTACGTACTTCGAATGCTCTTCCCATCTTAAAATTCTCTTTCTCGCAATTGGAACGCTGCGTTGCGGTTATATAGACTGCTGTGTGGCTAGTTAAGCTTTACTGGCTAAACTCTGCTACCTAAGCTTTGATACTTGGCTATGCAATACTCATGTATCGCAAGATTAGCGACGTTGTAGCAAACACACAGAAAAAAGTGGCAAAATTCTACCCTATTTTATACCCAACAATACAGCCTTAATGGCGTTTTAGTTGGCTACAGCACTCGCTTTATAGCAAACGCTAGATTTCAGTAGGTTTAAGGTAAATGCTCCGTTGCCAGATAATCGTGCGATTGCATTTCCTTTAATCGACTAAGGCAGCGCCTAAATTCAAAGTTTAGCAAGCCTTCTGTATACAAATCTTCGAGGGCCACCTCTGCAGAAATAATAAGCTTTACGTTGCGCTCATAAAACTCATCTACCATGGCAATAAAACGTCGTGCAACATCATCGTTGTGCTGTCCCATTTGTTTTACATTTGCCAGCAACACCGAGTGATAACAACGGCTTAGCTCAATGTAATCGCTTTGACTGCGCGGGCCGCCACACAGGTCTTTAAAATCAATCATTAACACGCCATCTGCATTTCGAAGTGTGGTAATTTTGCGGTTATTTACATCAATATCCTCGCCGCTCGTACCTTCTTCTGGAGCAAGCTGTGTAAAGTAGCTATGCAGGTTATCTGTGGCTTGTTCATCAAGCGGATAATGATAAATTTCAGCCTGCTCTAACGTGCGTAACCTGTAGTCAATGCCGCTGTCTACATTCACAACACGGGTATTTTGGTTTAACAAATCGATAGCAGGCCGGAAACGTGCGCGCTGCAGTCCATTCTTGTACAAGTCGTCTGGCACAATGTTCGATGTGGCCACCAGCACAATACCGTGTCCGAACAACTCTTCCATTAATGTTCCTAGAATCATGGCATCGGTAATATCAGACACAAAAAACTCGTCAAAGCATATTACGCGAGCTTCTTTAGCTAGCTTAGCCGCGACTATTTTAAGAGGGTCTTGGGCACTTTTAAGCAGCTTTAATTCATCGTGTACGCGGTACATAAAACGGTGAAAGTGCACGCGCATTTTTTTCTCAAACGGCAAGCAGTCATAAAAGGTATCAACTAAATAGGTTTTTCCTCGCCCGACGCCGCCATAAAAGTAGATGCCTTGAATACCCGGTTTCGAATAACCTTTTCCAAACGCGGCTTTCAACTTTACTCGCCATGTTACTTTTTTCTTTGGCTGAGTGAGTTCGTCGTATAAACGCTGAAGCTCTTTTACTGCGTTTTCTTGTGCCGCGTCATAATGAAAATCAGACGACTGAAGATCTAGCTGATATTTTTCCCATGGCGTCATCGCCTAAACCACTCCGTACAAAAGTCAATAGCGGCGCATGCTGCACCGACCTGCTTGAATTTCTCAATTATGACCTTAATTTTACTGGAAATCACGGTAGAATCGCACTCAGTTAATTGTGCTATATCATGAACATTGAAAAAACGTCATGTTGTATGCGCTTTTCGGGTTCGACCTTGCTATATTCAAAGTATGGTCGAAAGCAGTGCGATTGCCGTAATAATTTAACGCGCTGCAAGATGTAGATTGATTCGGAGAATTTAATGGAATTGTTAGTATCTCTTGCTTTGTTAATTGTTGGCTTGGTTATTGGTTTTTTTGTAGGCCGTTTTTTCCAGCAAAAACAAGGTGTAGGCAATGCAGCGCAAACTGAAAAGCAAGTTAAAGAAATTCTTGCGCAGCAGGCACAGCACCATATTCATCAAACCCGTCAAAGCCTAGAAAGCATTGAAAACCAATGCGAAGTGCTAAAACAGCAAATTGAAGAATATGAATTGTTGCTTGAACAAGGCAGCGAAGAAGAAGGCAACAAAGTACCTTTTTACGGCGAACAAGCCACAACTTATTTACGCAATAATCTTAAACAGTCTGATAAGGCACGAGTGAAGCGCGTTTCTGATACGCAACCAAAAGACTTTGCTAACGCTGGCTCTGGGTTATTCGTCGGCAGAACCGAGCAGAATAACGCAGAAAAACAGTAACATCGGGAACTTTTCACTGCCCTCAGGCTCTTTTATTTAAATCATGCTATGTCGCATTTAACATGAAGGAGTGTAAGCGAACATGAAAATGTCTTTCCGCCATTGTTTATTGGCGTCTGCCGTTGTTGTAAGTTCATTGGGCTTTACTGCTAGCACACAGGCGGCGTTACCGTTTTTTTCAGATAAGAAAGATGAAGTTCCCTCTTTAGCCCCTATGCTTGAAGAAGCTACCCCTGCGGTAGTGAGTATTGCGGTAGAGGGAACACAAACCTCCCGCCAGCGCGTACCAGAGATGTTCCGCTACTTCTTTGGCGCCCCACAAGAACAAGTGCAAGAGCGCCCATTTCGCGGTTTAGGCTCGGGCGTAATTATTGACGCGGAAAACGGCTATGTGGTTACCAACAACCACGTGGTTGATAATGCAGACGAAATTACAGTAAAACTCACCGATGGCCGTGAATTCAAGGCTAAAAAGCTAGGTTCTGATGAGCAAAGCGATATTGCACTACTTAAAATTGAACCCGACGATTTAAAAGCACTACCGCTTGCCGACTCTGACGCATTGCGCGTTGGCGATTTTGTCGTGGCTATTGGTAACCCATTTGGCCTGTCTCAAACCGTAACCTCGGGTATTGTTAGTGCACTAGGCCGCTCAGGCCTTAATATCGGCGGCTACGAAGACTTCATTCAAACCGATGCTGCCATTAACCGAGGGAACTCAGGTGGCGCACTGGTTAACCTCCACGGTGAGCTTGTTGGTATCAATACCGCCATATTCGGTCCTAATGGTGGCAATGTGGGTATCGGCTTCGCTATTCCTGCAAACATGATGAAAAACCTTGTAGACCAAATTGCTGAATACGGCGAAGTACGCCGTGGCTTACTAGGCATATTGGGTAGCGACATCGACGCGGGTCTTGCCGAAGCAATGAATGCCGAAGTTAACATTGGCGCTTTTGTTAGCGAAGTTCAGCCAGACTCAGCAGCTGATAAAGGCGGCCTACAAGCGGGTGATATTATTACTGCCATTAACGGTCGTCAGTTAAGTAGCTTCCAAGAGCTGCGCGCCAAAATTGCTAGCATGGGCGCAGGTGCTGAAGTTGAGCTAACGGTTATGCGTAAAGGCAAAACAATGAATGTGGATGTAGTGCTTGATGACGCAACCGATACAACGGTTACTGCTGCGCAAATTCATCCAGCATTGGAAGGCGCTACACTTGCCAACGGTGAAGATGCCGACGGCAATGCAGGTGTAATGGTATCTGAGATTGAACGCGGCGCACCAGCTGCACGCATTGGCTTACAAGCTGAAGACGTTATTATTGGCGTAAACCGCGTGCGCACATCAAGCGTGGCTGAATTCAGAAACGCATTAGATGAAGCAAAAGGCGTGATTGCGTTAAATGTTAAACGCGGTAACTCTACTTTATACTTGGTTATCCGCCAGTAATACTTTTACGCTTTACAAACTGTATGGTTAAGGGCGCTCTTTAGCGCCCTTTCTTTTTATACGCCATATGTTGCCTCAACTCGGATTAGCACACATGCAAAATTTTTGTTTCGTTACGGTAGTTTAATGAATAAAGTGATATCCTTTATTCATTATTCGTACAAATACGCTGCGTAATGGTGTAGATGTTGGCTACGCTTCTTGGGATATCTAATTTGCCTAACGAAGAATATTTCAGTGACAACGTCTTACAGCATGCACAACAACATACTCAACAAATAAGTGTAAACCGTGATTGGCCGTTCAATTTTAAGCTTTGTTATTAAGTCTGTTTTACTTGGCACTACCGTAGCGGTATTGCTGTTGCTGTTTTTACCTGATTTACGTCAGGGAAACGGCTTTACGCAAAGCTGGTTTTCTGAGCCTTCGGTAAGAGCAAATCGCGAAAGCTACTTTAACGCCTTAAGTCGCTCGGCCCCAGCAGTGGTAAATATTTACAGTGTAAGTATAGAAAATGACAGCGGCCTATTTAGAAATCAACCACGAGAGCGCGCAAGCTTAGGTTCGGGCGTTATTATGACCGAAAACGGCTATATTCTTACGTGCCACCACGTGGTTGAAAATGCAGACAGTATTTATGTTGCGGTACAGGATGGTCGCATACTAGAAGCCCAAATTGCCGGCACCGATCCGCTTACCGACCTTGCAGTTTTAAAAGTAACAGCAGATAACCTTAGCATTATCCCTCAGGTTGCCGACCCAGATACCCATGTTGGCGACGTTGTTATGGCAATTGGTAATCCATTTGATTTAGGCCAAACCATCACGCAAGGTATTGTCAGTCGTGCTGGTCGTAACGGATTATCTAACTATGTCGACTTTATTCAAACCGACGCGGTGCTTAACCAAGGTAATTCTGGCGGTGCATTGGTTGATAGTAACGGTATTTTAGTAGGTATTACTAATGCCAACTTCCAAGTACGAGATTCACGTAACCGCGTAAGAAACGTAGACGGCATTAATTTTGCCGTACCCTATGCGCTAGCCAAACGGGTAATGGACGAAATAATCAGTAACGGGCGCGTTATACGCGGTCAGCTGGGCTTTATTGGCAGTGAAATTCGCAATCGTCCTGGTATAGACGTAACGGCGGTAGCGAAAGGTAGTCCTGCCGCCATCGCCGGCCTTCAGCCTGGCGACATTATTGTCGCTATTGATGGTGTGCGCCTTGAGAGTGCATCGAAAACCCTCGATATGATTGCTGAAACCGAGCCTGGCACAACGTTAACCATTGAGCTTAGTCGCGACGGACAGCCCCTAACAATTAAAGCCACCGTCGCCGAGCTTCGAACTAATCCCTAGGTTATAAGCAGGGATAAAAAAAGCGCGTATGTATTGCACAACGCGCTTTTTTATTAGCTGTTTTTAATGCGTGTTTCTATCACTAAGCGCGCTATACGTCTTTTACGCGCTCGATAATTGCACCTAAACCGCCTAGCTTCTCTTCAATGGCCTCGTAACCACGATCTAGATGATATATGCGGTTTACATGAGTTTCACCCTCTGCCAATAGGCCAGCAATCACTAAGCTTGCCGATGCGCGAAGGTCGGTCGCCATTACTGGTGCGCCTTTTAACACTGAACTGCCCTTCGACACTGCAGAGTTTGCTTCTAGTGCAATTTCAGCGCCCATGCGCTGTAGCTCTGGGACGTGCATAAAACGGTTTTCAAAAATGGTTTCAGTAATTACGCCCGTACCTTCGGCAACGCAGTTAAGGGTAACGAACTGCGCTTGCATATCGGTAGGAAATGCTGGGTGTGGCGCTGTTTTAACGCGTACCGCTTTTGGCTTCCGCCCTTGCATATCAAGCTCTATCCAGTCGTCACCAGTGGTGATGTTGGCACCCGCTTGTTCAAGCTTATCAAGTACCGCGTCAAGCGTGTCAGGTGCAGCATGGGTACAGCGAATTTTACCGCCAGTTACCGCAGCAGCAACGAGGAATGTTCCTGTTTCGATGCGGTCTGGTAACACTGAGTAATCGCAGCCGTTCAGACTTTCAACGCCATCTACAGTAATTTTATCGGTACCTGCACCAGTAATTTTCGCGCCCATTTGAATTAGGCAGTTGGCAAGGTCAACAATTTCAGGTTCACGCGCGGCATTTTCAAGTACCGTTGTACCGTCTGCTAGTGCAGCCGCCATTAATAGGTTTTCAGTAGCCCCTACGCTTACCATATCCATAAAGATACGAGCGCCTTTTAGGCGGCCGTCGACTTTTGCGCGAATATAGCCTTCGTCTACTTCTATTTGCGCACCCATTTTTTCGAGGCCAGACAAATGAAGGTTTACAGGTCTTGCACCAATGGCACAGCCACCTGGCAACGACACGTTAGCTTTTCCCTGTTTGGCAAGCAGCGGGCCGAGCACTAAAATTGATGCACGCATGGTTCGCACAAGTTCATACGACGCCGTCACACTTTTAAGAGTGCTTGCATCAATTAGCACATCGTTTGGCGCAGGTTGCGCTACTTCAACACCTAGCTCACGCAGCAATGCGGTAGTGGTGTTAATGTCACGAAGACGCGGCACATTGGTGTAGCGGCAAGGAGCATCTGTTAACAGGCTTGTCATTAACAGCGGAAGTGCTGCGTTTTTCGCGCCAGAAATACGCACTTCACCCTGAAGGGCTGGGCTCTTCTTTATTACAAGTTTATCCACGAAAGTCGCCTATTACTGAGGAATATGAAACTGGCGCTCGCGCTCCCAGTCTTTCACTGAAAAAGTCTTGATAGTGATAGCATGCATGCTTCCATCAGCAATTTTATCGGCCAAAGGTGCATACACTGCCTGTTGGCGCTTTACACGGCTCATCTCGCTGAAAGCATCGCTTACCGCGACAATGTTGTAATGAGAGCCTTCGCCTTTCACAACAACATCGTGAAGATCTAACGCGTCTTTCAAGATTTTTTCGATTTCTGACAGTTCCATAACTTACTTCTTAATTTGCTGATTGGTCACTTTTTACCGGTAAAAAACTATCGGCACTGCTGAGTTTTGCTAGCTTGTGGAGTTTTTCAGGCATGTTTAATAGCGTAATGCTAACACCATTTTGCTTTGCATCCCTAACCGCATTTATTAACCATGCTAAACCAGCACTATCTGCTCGCTCAACATCGCTTAAATCAATAGCACTTTGCTCGGCATTTATTAAAGCGCTTCGCTCACTGCTACTTAAGCCTTGCCAGAAATTGGTAGATAGGGTGTCACGGTCTAGGTGACCGTGAACAATGATATTACCTTTATTGTTTACCTCGAACAGGCTCACTCAGCCTCTCCCTCAACTTCAATAGGCTCGCCAGTTTTAAGTTCTACTGGCTTGCCAATTTTTTCACGCATCAGGGCAATAACTGAGTCGATGCCGTCTTGACGCAAAATAGATTCGAACTCGCTGCGCTTACTGTTTAGTAAGCTTATACCTTCAGCCACCATGTCATAAGCTTTCCACTCGTTGGTTTTACTGTCTTTACGAACCTTAAATGCAATTTTAATTTCTGGACGGTTAGGGTCTTGAACCACAGCGCGTACAGTTACTGACTTTTTGTCATCAAAGCTAGATTCTGGCTCGAACACAACGGTTTGGTTGTCGTAATATCCCATTGCAACCGCGTAAGTGGTAATAAGGTATTGGCGGAATACGCTAATGTATTCGCCCATTTTCTCTTGAGGAACAGACTTAAAATGTTTACCTAACACCATGAAAGCAGCGAATTTATAATCGATGTGCGGCACAAGCTCTTCTTCCATAATGGTGCGCAGCATTTCTGGGTCGGCCTTAATCGACTCTTGGTTTGCTTTAATACGCTCAAACGTGCGATTCGCCACATCCTGAACCAATGCGTACGGGTTTTGCTCATTCACGTCCTGTGCATTCGCCATCCCCACAACTGACATCATAAAAATGCCCATCGCCGCTATAAACTTTTTCAAAGTATCTCTCCTAACAAATCATTCTTTAGAGCAGACCAGATAAACCACTGAAAAGTTTCATCTAATCTGCGTTTAATCGTGTCTAAGTGCGACGACTTATTCGTCTTCGCTACCTCGGTTAAATAAAAATTGGCCTATAAGATCTTCAAGTACTAGCGCCGACTTGGTGTCTTGCAGATAGTCGCCATCTTTTAAGTCTGCAACACCGTCGAACGAAAAACCGGGTTGAAAACCAACGTACTGCTCACCAAGAAGTCCAGACGTTAAAATAGATACCGAGCTGGTTTCTGGAAAACCTTTGTAATCGTTTAATATAGATAGCGTAACTACTGGCGTGTAGTCCTCTTGGTCTAACGAGATAGAAGACACACGGCCTACCGTTACACCGCCTACTTTCACCGCCGAGCGTGGTTTAAGCCCGCCGATGTTGTCGAATTTCGCATACAGGGTGTAGGTATCTCCTTCAGTCGCTACTGTTTGATTAGCCACTTTGAGCGCCAATAGGAGTAGCGCCCCAATTGTAAGCATGACAAACACGCCAACCATTACTTCCGTTTTATACTTGTTCATATTTGTCCCCTACTCGATACCAAACATAAGGGCGGTTAGCACGAAATCCAGCCCTAATACTGCTAATGAAGAATACACAACTGTTTCAGTTGTTGCTTTGCTGATCCCTTCCGACGTAGGAATAGAATCATAACCTTTAAATATGGCAATCCAGGTCACAACCAAGGCGAAAACAAGGCTTTTTATCACACCGTTTATCACATCTTGGTTCCAATCTACTGTCGACTGCATAATTGACCAATAGCTACCTGCATCAACACCTAGCCAGTCAACGCCCACTAAATGGCCACCTAAAATGCCAATAGCGCTGAAGATAATGGCTAACATTGGCATGGCTAACATGCCAGCCCAGAAACGAGGCGCTACAATACGACGCAACGGGTCAACAGCCATCATTTCTAAACTGCTTAGCTGTTCTGTAGCTTTCATTAAACCAATTTCAGCAGTAAGTGCAGAGCCAGCACGACCTGCAAACAGCAGTGCAGTTACCACTGGCCCCAACTCACGGAGTAACGACAGCGCCACCATTGGCCCAAGGCTTCCCTCTGCACCGTAGTCTACGAGTATTGTATAGCCTTGCAGCGCCATAACCATGCCGATAAACAGCCCCGACACCATAATGATAAGCAGCGACTGCACACCCACAACATAAAGTTGCTTAATAATAAGCGGTATATTTTTAAGACGCGGCACAGCCACTAGTGCACCAAACAACATAATCGCGGCGCGCCCGATGGCGGTTACCTTACCTATGGTTTTTGCACCTAGCGATTGAAAGAACTTCATTACTTATCTGCTCCCAAAAAACTCTCCTTCAAATCGGAAGCGGGATAGTGGAATGGCACTGGGCCATCGGCTTTCCCTTTTAAGAATTGCTGCACAAGCTCAGAATCGCTGTCCTTGATTTGCTGCGCAGTGCCTTCGCCAATAATGCGTTTGTCGGCCAAAATATAAATGTAGTCTGCAATAGTCAGTACTTCAGTTACATCGTGGGTGACCACCACGCTGGTTAAGTTTAGGGCATCATTAAGTTCGCGAATCAGTTTAACCAGTACGCCCATTGAAATAGGGTCTTGGCCTGCAAAGGGCTCGTCAAACATAATGAGGTCTGGGTCTAACGCAATGGCACGCGCCAGTGCCGCTCGTCGCGCCATGCCGCCTGATAACTCGCTCGGCATAAGTTTAGCGGCGCCTCGAAGCCCAACAGCCTGAAGTTTTAGCGCAACAATAGTGGCAATAATATCTTCAGAAAGTGACGTGTGTTCACGCAAGGGAAACGCAACGTTGTCAAAAACGCTCATGTCGGTGAATAACGCACCGCTTTGAAACAGCATGCTCATTCGGCGGCGAGTTTCATACAGCGATTTACGCGACATCGATACAATCGATTTGCCGTCAAACCTCACATCGCCTTCATCAGGTAATAGCTGTCCGCCCATCAAGCGCAGCAATGTGGTCTTCCCTATCCCACTTGGCCCCATTACGGCCGTTATCTTACCTTTTGGTACTTTCAATGAAATACCATCGTAGATAGTACGTTCACCACGCTTAAAGGTAAGATTATCTATTTCAACTAAATGTTCCATAGCGCTTTGTTGTCGACCCTTGACCTAGTAATGCTGACAATTTCTAATCACAGCTTTTAACGCTGCTGTTACAAACTTGCAGCCACAAAAATAAGTAATGTCTCTATGGCAAAACCGCTGCCATATCCCCGTAACATATAAAAACGTCGCGGGGCATTGTAAATTAGGCTCATTGTACGCTTTTTCAAGACCCCAGCCAAAGTCAAAAAGTTACAACTTATGTTCGATGTAGACGAACGGTTTAAATCGTAGGCTGAAAATCATTAACTGAAACTGAACAAACCCTACTTTTTGTTTATTTTTTAGCGTGTTGACGAGTTTATTAAGGTTTTACTAAGCAAGCATCTAACGGGATTAATTTAATAGATTACTAAAATAAAGTACTGAGGCCGTAGGAAAATGGCACCGATTTTGCGACAATCTCACGAAATACTTTTTATTACAGGTTGTTGTGCTTTTAAACATTGTCATTTTCATCGTCGGCCTAGTGGTGCTTAGCTGGAGTGCAGACAGATTTGTCTATGGTGCTTCGGCGCTTGCTAAGAACATTGGCATATCACCCATGATGATTGGGTTAACCATTGTGGCCATGGGTTCATCAGCACCTGAGATAATGGTGTCAGCCATTGCTTCTTTAAACGGAAACATGAATACCGCAGTAGGCAATGCACTTGGCTCGAACATCACCAATATTGCTTTGGTACTGGGTATAACTGCGCTGGTAAAACCCCTGCTTGTATCTTCAACCACGTTAAAGCGTGAACTTCCTGCGCTATTAATTATCTCACTTATTGCCATTGCCTTTATGTTTGACGGCGAATTAAAGTCGTATGAAGGTGTAATTCTGCTAGGGCTCTTCATTTTTGTATTAGCCATGATGGCGTGGTTATCGCTACAAGTCGAAAAAGGAGACCCGCTCGCTGCTGAGACCGCGGAAGAAATTCCTAAAAATGTGTCGAATACCGCAGCGCTAGTTTGGATTGGCATTGGCCTTGTAATTTTGCCTTTGAGTGCACATTTCTTAGTGAACTCTGCGGTAGAAATAGCACGATATATGGGCGTATCAGACCTGATAATAGGGTTAACCATTATCGCTTTTGGTACCAGCTTACCTGAACTTGCAGCAAGTATTGCGGGTGTCTTAAAAGGTGAAGATGACTTAGCCTTGGGCAACATTATTGGCTCGAATATCTTTAACCTGCTGGCGGTACTGGGTATGCCAGGATTAATTGCGCCAGGGCTATTAGACCCAGATGTATACAACCGCGACATGTATGTCATGTTAGGATTAACGCTGTTATTGTTTTTGTTTAGCTTCGATCTTGTTGGTAAACGCATCATTTCTCGAGCGAACGGATTTTTACTTTTAGCCTGCTTTATTGGCTACCAATTTTGGCTGTTTGGATAATGACAAATAAAAACCTACAGGCTGAATTTATTTTATCGGCGCAACGTGTCATTGATATTGAGGCTCAAGCAATACAAAACTTGAGCGCAAGACTTGATGAAAAGTTTGTTACAGCGTGCAACATTTTGCTTGCCTGTGAAGGAAAAGTGGTTGTGTGCGGTATGGGAAAATCAGGGCATATCGGCAACAAAATTGCGGCCACGCTCGCAAGTACGGGTACGCCCGCGTTTTTCATGCACCCTGGCGAAGCAAATCACGGCGACCTAGGTATGTTAACCAAAGGCGATGTGCTGCTAGCCATATCGAACTCAGGTGAAACTAGCGAACTTGTGAACTTGCTTCCAGTAGTAAAGCGGCTGGGTATTAAAGTTGTAGCAATGACAAACAGTGAGCAAAGCTCATTAGGCCAGCACGCCGACGTAGTATTAGACATTAGCGTAGAAAAAGAAGCGTGCTCCTTGGGATTAGCACCAACCTCTAGTACCACTGCAACACTGGTAATGGGTGACGCACTGGCCGTTGCTCTGCTCGATCACAAGGGGTTTACGTCTGATGATTTCGCCCTTTCACACCCAGGCGGTAGCCTCGGTAAAAAGCTGCTTCTGAAAGTTAACGACATTATGCTTAGCGGCCGTGATATTCCACTTAGCAGTGCTAACGACAAAGTGGCTGATGCGTTGCTTGAAATATCGAAAAAAGGCTTAGGCATGACGGGCATTGTTGCAGACGACGGCACGTTATTGGGCGTATTCACCGATGGAGACCTTCGCCGTATTTTGGATGCGCGCGTTGACCTTCACGATGCTGTGGTAAACGATGTAATGACAAAAGGCGGAAAAACCACGCGTGCCGACCAGTTAGCTGTTGAGGCGTTAAACTTAATGGAAGCGCATAAAATAAGCGCGCTTATGGTTGTCGATGAGAATAGAAAACCCATTGGTGCGTTTAACATGCACATGTTGCTTAAAGCAGGAGTTTTGTAAGTGGTAGCCACGTTATACGCAGAATTGGATAACGACTTTTTTGAACGTTTAGCAAACATTAAGCTGTTGGTTTGTGATGTGGACGGCGTATTTTCAGATGGCCGTATCTATCTAGGCAACGACGGTGAAGAGCTTAAGGCGTTTCACACTCGCGATGGTTACGGTGTAAAAGCATTGGTTAGCCACGGTGTAACAGTTGCCGTTATCACCGGCCGACGCTCTTCCATTGTTGAAAACAGAATGAAGGCGTTAAATGTGGCGCATATTATTCAAGGCGAAGAGAATAAGTCTGATGCGCTAGCATCGTTAATGAAATCATTAGGACTAAGCGCTGATGAGGTAGCGACGGTAGGTGATGATATGCCAGATACCGGCATGTTTACTCACGCAGCAATAAAGATTGCCGTTGCTGATGCACACCCCTTTGTAACTAAACAAGCAAACTGGATAACCACCCTGCCAGGCGGTTTTGGTGCTGTAAGAGAAATTTCTGACACCATTTTACAGGCTAAAGGCGTTACTGACGGTATATTCGGAGCCAGCGTATGAGCCTGTTTGGCTTTAACCGTTTAGGCGTAAGTATTTCTGCGCTATTTATATTGGCCATGTTGATGTACCTACCGACATGGATGGAAGACGAGCCTGAAGTCACTGGCAGCCAACAGTCAGACGCGCTAAAACCTGCCTACAAGGCTAAAAACTTAACTACTACCCTATACAATCAAGAAGGTCGGCTAAACCATAAGGTATTCGCCACGTCGATGGAGCACTATGACCAACTTGGTTTCGTACTATTTCAGCAGCCTAAGTACACCCTATATACCGAGAGCAATTCGTCGCCTTGGGTGGTCTCGGCAGTAGAAGGAACCCTGTACAATAACGAACTTATTCAATTAGAAAACAATGTCGTTATTGAAAATCAAACCGGTGATGACTTTGTAAAAACCATCACAACGCAATACATACAAATAAATTTAGACAACAAGCAGATGACATCAGACCAAACAGTTGAAATACTAGGGTCACAGTATGTTATTCAAAGCAATGGGTTTAACGCGAACTTACGCACCCAAGAATACGAGCTTATCGATCATGTACAAACCACTTATTCCCCTAGCAACTAGCCTACTTTTAGCCTTGGCAAGCAGCGGTGTTGTTGCAAGCGAAGCCGACTTTAACAAGCCCATTAAGGTGGACTCAAAGTCGCAGTTTGTCGATGGGAAAAATAAAACATCATTATTTAAGGATGATGTTCGAATCTCTCAGGGCTCGTTAGTGATTAATGCTGACGAAGTAGAAGTTATCGCCACTGACGGCGAAGGAAGAGAAGTTTTCGTAGCGAGAGGAAACCCTGCAAGCTACTCTCAGCAGCTTGAAGACGGTACGCCGGTTTCGGCAAAGGCGAATGAAATTCGTTATGAGGTAGTCAACCGCACTATTGCGCTAACGGGTAAAGCCGAACTTAAGCAAGATACCAGCATGGTGCAAGGCGATAACATTACCTTCGACATGATTACAGAGCAATTGCTTGCAACTGGCGGTGACGATACCGATGGTGATGGCAGAGTAACCACCGTATTTACACCTGAAACCATTCGAAAAGCAAAGTCTCAAGACGACAAAAAAGACAACGAAGGTAACGAATAGTTATGGCGACGTTAAGTGCAAAGAACCTTGCAAAAGCCTATAAAGCAAGACAAGTCGTGCGCGACGTTAGCTTATCGGTATCAACAGGGCAAATTGTTGGGCTATTGGGTCCGAATGGCGCTGGTAAGACCACTACATTTTATATGATTGTCGGCCTTGTTCCGCTAGACAAAGGCAAAATTGAAATTGACGACAATGAGCTTACTCACCAACCTATGCATGAACGTGCACGCCGCGGAATTGGCTACCTCCCGCAGGAAGCGTCTATTTTTAGAAAGCTTACTGTGCATGAAAATATCATGGCTATTTTACAAACGCGTAAAGATTTAAATTCACAACAACAAGAAGAAGAAGCCGACGCACTACTTGATGAATTTAATATTAACCATATACGTAATAGTGCGGGGATGAGTTTGTCGGGCGGTGAAAGGCGTCGTGTTGAAATAGCGCGAGCGCTGGCGGCAAAACCACAGTTTATTTTGCTAGACGAACCATTTGCTGGTGTTGATCCTATATCAGTTAATGATATAAAGAAGATCATCCAACATCTTCGTGATAGAGGCATAGGCATTCTTATCACCGATCATAACGTACGAGAAACATTGGATGTTTGTGAGAAAGCGTACATTGTGAGTCATGGCGAATTAATTGCGCAGGGAACCGCAGAACAGGTTTTAAGTAATCAAAAAGTTAGGGATGTATACCTAGGCGAACAATTCAGGCTATAGTTAATGTAACCGGATTGTCATTTTTTCAGTTTCGCTCTTGGTGTATTCAATTTAAAGCATTTAAATAAGAAGTAGATGAAACCATCTTTACAGCTAAAATTTAGCCAACAACTTACCATGACACCTCAGCTTCAGCAGGCTATCAAACTGCTGCAGCTTTCTACGCTTGACCTTCAACAGGAAATTCAAGAAGCGCTGGACTCTAATCCGCTTTTAGAAGTTGAAGAAGGCAACGACGAACCTCAAGTTGAAAAGAATAACATCGACAACGACGACAGTGGCGATGTTCAACCGACGGCTTCAAGCGATACGTTAGAAGCCGGAGATGCGCTTGAAAAGAACGATTTACCAGACGAACTTCCTATAGACAGCACGTGGGATGAATACTACTCGGCCTCTTCTGCGCCAGCGCCTGGCCCAGCCAGTGATGACGAACAAATTTTTCAGGGCGAAACTACCGAAGATATCCAAGAACACCTACTATGGCAGATGCGTTTAACCCCTTTCTCTGATACAGACAGAGCCATTGCCATGGCAATTATCGACTCTATTGATGAGTCGGGTTATCTAACCGTGTCACTTGAAGATATTCTAGAAGCAGTAAACGCTGAGGAAGTGTTAGACGAAGACAGCGATGAGCTAATTGAAATGGATGAAGTAGAGTGCGTGTTAAAACGTATTCAAATGTTCGACCCCATTGGTTCTGGCTCACGTTCTCCACAAGAGTGCCTTATGGTGCAGCTACGTCAGTTCTCTGAGGACACACCGTGGCTTGCTGAAGCCAAGCAGCTTATTGAAGAATATTCAGACCTTCTTAGCAGTAAAGACTACCGTACGCTCATGCGTAAAAGCCGTTTGAAAGAAGATCAGCTTCGCGAAGCAATGCGCTTGCTGCAAACCTTGAATCCTCGCCCTGGTAGTGCTTTAGTTACTAAAGAACCCGAGTACGTTATTCCAGACGTATCGGTTACTAAAAAGAACGGGCGCTGGGTGGTAGAGCTAAACCCTGATAGCCTGCCAAAACTTAGCGTTAATCAACAATATGCTGCAATGAGTCGTCGTGCAAAAAACAGTAGCGACTCGCAGTTTATTCGCTCACACATGCAAGAAGCCAAATGGTTTATCAAAAGCCTAGAGTCGCGTAACGACACCTTAATGAAGGTTGCTAATTGTATTGTGCAGCAACAGATGGGCTTTTTTGAGCATGGCCCAGAAATGATGAAACCAATGGTTCTCAATGATGTCGCAGAAATGGTAGATATGCACGAATCCACTATTTCACGCGTCACCACGCAAAAGTATATGCATACGCCACGCGGTATATTCGAATTGAAGTATTTCTTCTCGAGCCACGTAGCAACCGAGTCGGGTGGTGAGTGTTCATCTACTGCGATACGTGCATTGATCAAGAAGTTAGTGGCAGCTGAAAAACCTAGCAAGCCGCTAAGTGATAGCAAGATTGCTTCATTGTTGGCCGAACAAGGCATTAAAGTTGCCCGGCGAACAATAGCAAAATACCGGGAGTCGTTATCGATCCCGCCGTCGAACCAACGCAAAAGCCTTATTTAACGGGCTACATAATATAAGGAAGACGAAATATGCAAATCAACCTTACTGGTCATCATGTCGAAATCACCGACTCTTTGCGTAATTATGTCGATACGAAGTTCAGCAAACTTGAACGTCACTTTGATCACATTTCTAATGTGCATGTCATCCTGAACGTTGAAAAATTAAATCAGAAAGCCGAAGCGACAGTTCACTTAAGTGGCGCTGAAGTATTCGCATCCTCAGAAAATACCGACATGTATGCGGCGATTGACAGCATGGTTGATAAGCTCGACCGGCAGGTAATCAAGCATAAGGAAAAACTCAAAAAACATTAGTAGTTAATTAAGTATGGATATACAAGCCATCGTAAGTTTGGACCGCACCGAGTGTGCGGTTCAATGTAATAGTAAAAAGCGTATTCTAGAAATCATTGCCGACATTGCGGCTAAAAATAATGAAAATATAGACGGCGCTACGGTATTAAACAGCCTAATGTCGCGAGAGCGTATGGGGAGCACCGGCATTGGAAACGGTATCGCCCTTCCCCATGGACGCTTAGCTGGTCTTGATAGAGTTATTGCAATTGTAGTAACCAGTACACCAGCAATCGATTTTGATGCTATTGATGAAAAGCCAGTAGATATCTTTTTTGCGCTTTTGGTTCCGGAAGAGCAAACTGAAGGCCACCTTCAAACGCTTGCCACCGTTGCGGGCAAACTGAACAACAAAGACACCGTAAAAGCAATAAGACGCGCTACCACCAGCGACGATATAGTAAAAGCGCTGGGCTAACGCCGTAATAGATATAACCTCACTGCAATAAGCAGTGCGAGCTTAAGATTTTAATAAAGGGAGAGGCAAGGTGAAGCTGATTATTATCAGTGGTCGTTCAGGCTCAGGGAAATCGGTCGCACTGCGAGCGTTAGAGGATTTAGGGTACTATTGCGTAGACAATATTCCCGTGAACTTACTGCCTACCCTAACCCACACTGTGGTTGATGAATACGACCAAGTGGCAGTAAGCATTGATGTTCGAAACCTACCTAAAAACCCCAATGAATTGGTAGAAATACTCGACTATCTACCTAGCTCGTGGTCGATGACTATCGTGTATATCGATGCCAGTGATGACGTTTTGGTAAAGCGTTTCAGCGAGACACGTCGATTGCACCCGCTTGCTAAGCTTAACAAATCGCTTTCAGAAGCCATTCAAGCCGAGTCGGCACTACTTGCCCCCATCGTTGAACGTGCAGACCTGTATTTAGATACCGACAAACTTACAATTCATCAGCTAGCCGAATTAATTCGCGAGCGTATTTTGGGTAAGAAGAGTTCAAGGTTGGTATTGGTGTTTGAATCGTTTGGTTTCAAGCACGGCATCCCCAAAGACGCTGACTATGTATTCGATGCGCGGTTCTTACCTAACCCACACTGGGAACCAGATTTAAAACACCTAACTGGCTTAGATGCACCGGTAGAAGTGTTCTTAGGCTCTCAGCCAGTTGTTACTAAGTTTATCTGGCAAATACAAAACCTTATCACCACATGGTTACCACATTTAGAGCGAAACAACCGTAGCTATGTAACAGTAGCTATTGGATGCACGGGCGGCCAGCATCGCTCGGTTTATATCGCACAAAGCTTGTCGAAGACCTTTAGTGAAATTCACCCAGATGTGCAGATACGTCATAGGGAGTTGAACCAGTAATGAGTAATGAAAAAGCAGGTTCTATCGAAAAAACCATGACCATTGTCAACAAGCTTGGTTTGCATGCCCGCGCAGCTACTCAGCTTGTGCAGTTGGCTAATCAGTTCGACGCTAAAATTGTACTGAAAAAAGAAGATAAAGAAGCCGATGCCAACAGTGTTTTAGGCCTAATGATGCTTGAAAGCCATCAGGGTGAACAGGTTACTGTGGTGGTAGACGGTGATGATGCACAAGCAGCTATGGCGGCTATTGAGCAACTTATTGCAGGAAAGTTTAACGAAGAAGAGTAAGTGCATTTGGCTAATAGCGTTTGTACTTTATTAGCATTCACTATTTAACTCTTGTGTTTAACCCCCTGTATTGGCCAAATATTCGTCATTTAGTCATAATAAAGACGTTATCCGTGTTTTAATTATGACAGCGTAACAGCAAGTACGATATTCTTACCGCAACACCTAATCTCAATGCAGCATCGCATATTGGGCTCTAGCGTTACTCTTAAACCTGTTTAGCTTGGTAGGATTCGCTATTTATGGCAGAAGCTCTCGTCTCTAAATACGTACAAACTCAACTTCGTGCACTAAATGGCGCACTGAACAATGGTCAGTTTGTTTCTGTACGTAAGCTTTTGCTTGAACTTCCTCCTTCAGATGTAGCTCACATTCTTGAATCTAGCCCTAGCCGCACCCGTGATGAGCTATGGGAATTGATAGACGGTGACTTCCATGGCGATATCCTAGAAGAGCTTTCTGACGATGTAAGAAACGGCATTATTACCAAAATGCTGCCTGCCAACGTGGTTGACGCTCTTGAAGAGATGGATACCGATGACTTGGCAGAAACCTTAAGCAGCCTTCCAGAGCCAGTACTTGCCGACATTCTTGATTCAATGGATGCGCAAGACCGTCTTCGCGCGGAACAAGCCCTTTCATATGGTGAAGAAACCGCCGGTTTCATTATGAATACCGACACCATAACGCTGCGTCCAGACGTTACTATAGATGTTGTACTTCGCTACATTCGCCTTAAAGGTGAGCTGCCAGAAAATACCGATACTTTTTATGTGGTAAATCGCACCGATAACTTAGTAGGCATTGTGCCTGTAACCCGTTTATTAACTGCCGATACTGACGAAAGAGTGTCAGATATCATGGACGAAGAATCGGAAGCGATACCGGTGCATATGCCAGATGACGAAGTGGCTAGCTTGTTTGAACGTTACAATTGGCTATCGGCCCCTGTTGTAGATGAAAACAATCGCTTGGTGGGCCGAATTACCATTGATGACGTGGTTGATATTATTCGTGAAGACGCAGAACACTCAATGATGAGTATGGCCGGTCTTGATGATGACGAAGATACCTTCGCACCGGTTATGCAAAGTACCAAACGCCGCTCGGTGTGGCTGGCAGTGAATCTTGTGACCGCACTAATGGCGGCGATGGTAAGTGATTTATTTGAAGCAACGCTTAGTCAGCTGGCTGTACTGGCGATATTAAACACCATAGTACCAAGCATGGGTGGCGTTGCCGGTAATCAAACCTTAACCTTGGTTATTCGCGGTATGGCATTGGGACACGTTAATGCTAGCAACAGCCGCTGGTTGATAACAAAGGAACTGTCTATTGGTTTCTTAAACGGTGCTATTTGGGCTGTGCTTATTGCTTCTGTTATTGCGCTTTGGAAACAAGATTACACGCTAGGGGTTATTATTGCTTTTGCCATGCTGGTAAACATGATTGCTGCGGGCCTAGCGGGTGCTACCTTACCTATGATCATGAAGCGTTTTAAAATAGACCCGGCGCTGGCAGGTAGCGTTATACTTACTACCATTACTGATGTTGTAGGAATTTTTGCGTTCCTTGGTACAGCCACACTATTTTTGATTTAAGCGCCGTTGATAGGACACGCACGCCTAAGCGCTAAGGGCTAAGGGCTATTCACTCGCTAAGGGCTTCTAAGCGCTAAGGGCTTTTACGCGCTAAGGGCTTTGGCCACAAATCCCTCAACATTAAGCTTATAACCAACACCCCATACTGTTTGCACTAGCTGTCCGCCGTTTAACGGTACAGACACATTATCTAGTTTGTTACGCAAACGGTTAATGTGTGTATTTACCGTATGCTCATAACCTTCATGATTGTATCCCCACACAGCAGTAAGTAACTGATTACGAGAAAACACTTGATTAGGATGACGACAGAAGTAATCAAGAAGGGCGAACTCTCTTGCCGTAAGCGACAGCGTATGACCACCTAAAGTAACGCTATGATAACGATGATCTACCTTTAATGGTCCTATTTCTATGCTGTCATCACCAGCATTCAGCGCAGCAGTATTATCAAGTGAAGGCATACTTCTGCGCATATGTGAGCGAATTCGTGCCATAAAAACCCGCTCATTAAAAGGGCCTTGGAGGTAGTCGTCCACTCCTGCTTCAAAATAATCTGCTTCATCAGCAGGCATTGGTATATCAACATCAACTCTACCCTCGACAGACATTACCCAACAGTCTGGGTTGTTACTAACCAATGAGCAAATACGTGACAAGCACGATTGATCAGCATGAGATTGCACAATAACCAGAGAGTAATGCTGAGCAGATAACAGTGACATAGCCGACTGATAGTTCGACACAACGTCGTGAAGAAAAGCGTGCTCGCTTAAGCACTGAGTAATTGTTTGCTGAAACTGATTATCGCTATAGATAACGAGGATCATAAGGCGCTCCATTTTGCCGCTTAAAAAACTAGACCGTAGCGCTGAAAAATATATTTCACTTTAATTAAAAGAATTTATAAAAAGCTTTTACTCAATTTTCATGTGCTTCCTCGCTTCTTCTATTCCCTCTCTTACATCCCTGACCTTTTTTCCCTGCTCTTATCCTTGCCTCTTTTCTTACCCTTCTCCTTATTATGAGTTCGTACTTTTTCAGACAAAAATCTGTGTTTATTTTGTGATACTTCTGTGATGAATTGCCGTTTTTGCTGACCTACATTTTTAAGCGCTTATAAATCACATCAGGGTATAACAAAATGAAATTCACTAAATTAGCTAGCGCATTGCTGCTTTCAATGGCGGCAGTATCAGCAACTCAGGCGGTTACGCTTGATGTCGAAATTACAAACTTAACGCAGGCGCAAAGCTTTACGCCAAGGCTTGTAATTGCACACGACAATACCGTTGACGCATTTGAAGTAGGCCAGCCTGCATCGTCTGCATTAGCGTGGTTAGCTGAAGCAGGGGTAATTGATGATGCACAAAATGCCGATTCTAGCGGCGCGAACTTCGAAGCTGCACTAGGCCCGGTAGACACCGACAATGGGTCGAGTACCTGGCACCGTTTTGGCGGTCTTTTAGCGCCTAAAGCGACCTTGAGCTACGACTTCGACACCATGGATAAACCGTTGCTGTCGGTACTTGCCATGCTTATTCCAACGAATGATGCGTTTGTGGGTATGGATAGTGTAGAAATACCTACAGAGCCGGGCACATACACTTACTACCTGAATGCGTACGATGCTGGTACTGAGCTAAATGATGAGCTTAACAGTGCACGTACCGATGTGGTTGAAGCAGGTACTGGAAACGCGCTAGGCGGGTATGGCTTACCTGGCGTTGCAGGCGGCGGTGCACCTACGCGCATTGTTGATTTAGGTACAGGCGGCACAGGCGTAGGCGCACAGGTTGTGAATGGTGAGGTAGAGGACGGTGAAGATGGCCCTGTTCATATACATCGAAATGCACTAGGCGATACCGACAATGCGGCTGGCGCAAGTGATTTAGATTCAACCGTTCACCGTTGGTTAAACCCTGTTGCTCGTATTGTTATTACCGTTCCTGCATCTTAAGGGGCATCACTATGAAAACTCCAATTGTAAAACTTAGCACATTACTAATACTATCGGCGCTTATTGCCGCGTGTGGCGATGATGGTGACACTGGACCGCAGGGGCCAGCAGGTCCTCAGGGAGAAGCTGGCGCAGATGGTATGGATGGAGCCGATGGTGCAAACGGCGCTGACGGTGAGGATGGCGAAGACGGCGTAAACGGTAATTCAGCGGTATATACCGTGCAAATTACCAATCTGACTTTTGCACAACCATTCGCACCTGCAGCCGTTATTCTGCACGAAGCAGGCTACATGGCATTCAACGAAGGTATGCCTGCAAGTATGGGTATTGAAGTCATGGCAGAAGGTGGAGACCCATCGATGGTGATCTCAGAAGCCATGGCGTCAACTGACTTTTTAGATGCTCAAAATTCAGGAGGCATATTACCACCAAGAATGACGGGTGAAATGCAAACTTTAGTAGTGCCTGAATTAGACGCAGATGATTTAAGGCTGTCGGTTACCACCATGCTGGTAAACACCAACGATGCCTTTACCGGGCTTAATGCTGCTGACGTAAGCAATCTTGCCGTAGGCGAGTCGAAAAGCTTTATGACTATCACTTGGGATGCAGGTACGGAGGCAAATACTGAAACAGCGACCACTATGCCAGGTCCAGCAGCGGGAGCTGCAGGCGGTGGCGGTGCCCCCGCAGGCTACGACCCAGTAAGAGATGATTTTGCCGATGCGGTTCGACTACACCAAGGTGTTGTTACAAGTGCTAATGCAATGGACCCTAGCCGTGAAGGTCTGGCAACCTCGGTACTGGATGAAAGTCACCGCTTTGACACACCAACTAGCCGCATTGTTATTACACGTAAGCGCTAGAAACAAAAAAGCTGGCATGTCCTTTTGGGATAATGCCAGCTTTTATTCGCTGTTCTTGAAAGACGTTCAATAAAGCACTTCGTGTAAAAACAACGTTTTACTTTATGCCCTTCTACTTAATGGCTTTTTATTTTATTACCTTAAGCGTTGGCTTGCCCTTTTTAGGTGGCACTGGTGCATCATCAGTATCAAGTGTGTCGGCATCTTCCAAAGAAGTTGGTCCAGACACCTGAACATCGCTTTCTTTGGCTTCTTCAGCACGACTTTCCTGCGCGCGTGCAACATCTTCTTCAGTGGCAAACACGGTACCTGCACCGTTTTCGCGGGCGTAAATAGCCATTACTGCTTCACATGGCATGCTTAACCGACGAGGTTGACCGCCAAAGCGTGCTTGGAAAGACACACCGTCTATATCCAGTGAAAAATTAACGCATGCGCTAGGCGATACGTTAAGCACTATTTGACCATCCTTGACGAATTCCTGTGGCACTTCTACCAATTCATTCGTCGCATCAACAACGATATAAGGCGTTAAATCGTTATCAACAATCCACTCGTAAAAAGCCCTAAGCAAATAGGGCTGGTTTGACGTCATAGATGTCATAGTGGGTTGTGGATCTCGCGTTCTTGGTCTGTTAGTGACGCTTTGAACGAACTGCGAGAGAAAATGCGGTTCATATATGCATTAATTTCTTTGCTGCCAGCACCGCTTAGTTCAATACCAAGGGCTGGAAGACGCCATAATAGTGGCGCTAGGTAGCAGTCAACTAAGCTAAACTCTTCGCTCATGAAATATGGCATTTCAGCAAACGCCGGCGCTAAAGAAAGCAACGCTTCGCGAAGCTCATTACGCGCTGCATCAACATCGCCTTCTCCACGGAAAACACGTGCTGCTAGCGAATACCAGTCTTGTTCAATTCTGTGCATCATAAGACGGCTTTGACCGCGAGACACAGGATAAACAGGCATAAGAGGTGGATGAGGGAAACGCTCATCTAGGTATTCCATGATGATGTGCGATGTGTAAAGCACAAGCTCACGATCAACAAGAGTTGGAACAGTACCGTAAGGGTTTAACTCCAACAGATCTTCAGACAGGTTGCTAGGATCTGTGTAGCTGATTTCAACACCCACACCTTTTTCTGCTAACACAATGCGCACCTGGTGGCTGTAAATATCAATTGTGTCAGAGAACAACGTCATAATAGAACGTTTATTTGCGGCTACGGCCATTCAATTTCCTCCGTCGAGAAATTAGTTATGCTCATGAAAAAGAGCGAATTACAAATGCCAAAAAAGGGGGCGAGATGCCCCCTTTTGGTATTATACATAAATCTGTGCGATTAGTGCACTTCTCGCCAGTATTCTTTCTTAAGTAAGTAAACAAATACAAACAATACTGCGATAAAGATAAGTACCCACTTACCGATTTTGTGAGACTCAAGTTTTGAAGGCTCACCTGTGTACTCTAGGAAGTTCACAATATCAGCTACGGCTTGGTCGTACTCGTCAGGAGACATAGAGCCAGTACCATCTGACTTAATACCTACGTAACGCTTAACCATTTCACCGTCAACCATTTGCTCTTCGTAAGTACGCGTCGGCGTGCCTTGAAGTGGTTGAAGTACGTGTGGCATACCTACTTCAGGGAACACTGTATTGTTCACACCAAACGGACGGCTCTCGTCTACGTAGAAAGCACGAAGGTAAGTGTAAATCCAGTCTTCACCGCGAACACGTGCAACAAGCGTTAGGTCTGGTGGCGCAGCACCAAACCATGTAGCAGCACCCTCTTCAGGCATTGCACGAGTGATATAGTCAGACACTTTCTCACCCGTAAACTGCAAATACTCTTGGCCCAATTCATCAGGAATACCCAAATCTTGGAATGAACGCTGATAGCGCTGATACTTCATTGAGTGACAGCCCGAGCAGTAGTTCATAAACAATTGTGCACCGCGCTGCAAAGATGCCTTATCGGTTAAATCGATAGGCGCCTTGTCTAGGTGCACATTACCACCTGCCGCAAGCGCTACGCCAGGTAGGAAGAAGGCTAAAAAGCACATCAATTTTTTCATTTAGAAATCCTCTCTGGCACAGGTTTAGTGTTTTCGTTTTTGCTGTACAAGAACAGTGCAACAAAGAAACCGAAGTACATTACCGTCGCGATTTGAGACGCAATGATTTTCCAGTTTTCTTGTGGTGTACCACCTAGGTAGCCTAGGAAGATAAACACAATAGCAAACACGATTAGGTTCACTTTGTGTAGACCACAACGATAGCGCCATGATTTAACGCGGCCACGGTCAACCCAAGGCATTGCAAATAACGCAGCAATTGCACCAAACATAGCAAGTACACCAAACAGCTTGTCAGGTACCGCTTTCAAAATTGCATAGAACGGCGTGAAGTACCATACCGGGAAGATATGCTCAGGTGTCTTCAACGGGTTAGCAATTTCAAAGTTAGGGTGTTCTAGGAATTTACCGCCCATTTCTGGTGCGAAGAACAACACATAGGTAAACAGTGCTAAGAACACACAGAACGCCACAAGGTCTTTAAGCACGATGTGTGGGAAGAACGGTAGTACGTCGTCAGCAATATCGTACTTGCTAGTGTAGTACTCGTGAATTTCGTACTTAGTCTTTTCAGACTCTGGAAGTGAACCTTTCTTGTGTTTAATTGCAATACCATCTGGGTTGTTAGAACCCACTTCGTGAAGCGCAATAATGTGAAGGAACACTAGAATTACAATAACCAGTGGCAATGCAATAACGTGCAATGCGAAGAAACGGTTTAGCGTGGCACCAGAGATTACGTAGTCACCCTGTAGCCATACAACAAGGTCTGGACCCACAACAGGAATAGCACCAAATAGCGATACGATTACCTGTGCACCCCAGTAAGACATTTGTCCCCAAGGTAGAACATAACCCATGAACGCTTCTGCCATAAGTGCTAGGTATATAAACATACCAAACACCCATAGAAGCTCACGAGGCTTCTGATATGAACCGTAAATCATGCCGCGGAACATGTGCATGTAAACAACAATAAAGAACGCCGACGCGCCTGTACTGTGCATGTAACGGATAATCCAACCGTAGTCGATTTCACGCATGATGTATTCAACAGAAGCAAAGGCGCCTTCTGCAGATGGAACGAAGTTCATGGTTAACCAAATACCAGTAACAATTTGGTTTACCAAAACGATAGTAGCTAGGAATCCGAACACATACCAAAAGTTCATGTTCTTTGGAGCAGGGTATTGAAGTGCGTGCATGTTAGCAACGCGCATCATTGGGATGCGTTCTTCAATCCAACCTAGGAAAGCATTCATGTTAAGCAACCTCCGCTTCTGAGCCGATGATAACAGTAGTGTCATCAACGAACTGGTAAGGCGGCACAACTAGGTTTAATGGTGCCGGTACGTTTTCAAATACACGTCCTGCCATATCAAACTTAGAACCGTGGCATGGGCAGAAGAACCCATCTGGAACCCCTTCAACGATTTCTTCGAAAGCGCCGTCTTTAAGGTGCTGTGGAGAGCAGCCAAGGTGCGTACAAATACCTACAAGAATTAGGTATTCTTCTTTCATCGAACGGAAACGGTTTTGAGCAAAAGTAGGTTGCTGCTCAGCTTCAGAGTTAGGATCTTTAAGCTTATCTTCGTGTGTGCCTAGTTCTTCAAGAATTTCTGGCGTACGGCGCACAATCCATACAGGCTTGCTTCGCCACATTACACGTACTAATTGTCCAGGCTCAATCCCGCTGATATCAACTTCAACGTCAGCACCGGCCGCTTTCGCTTTGGCACTTGGATTCCAGGACGCAATAAAAGGCACAGCAGCACCAACGACACCTACACCACCAACTACCGACGTGGCAACGGTCAAAAACCGACGACGAGTGTTGTTCTCAGGCTGATTATCGTTTTGTGCAGACTCTTTTGCATCTACAGATACATTGCTCATCCACATTTCTCCAGGTTTGGATAATTATGATGTGTAACACAGGCTTATACTGGTTTTATCACGCTTGTGTCATTGCATCATATGGCTTGTCATGAAAGCGACAAAACAGTGAAATTTCTCTGCTTTGTGAATTCACTAAAGTTTTCAAAATTTTCGACCGCAAATGATAAAAGAAAAGCCCTTATAAACACAAGGTTTTACTGATATTTAAGCGATAATTTAATACAAAACTTTATTTAAGATCAAAGACGGAAATACCGCAAATCAAGGTTTTGACGCGATTTGAGGTAAAAAGGCAGAGGAAATTAAACCTTTGTTATTTTCACAAGGAGCGTAGCGGCTATGCCATTGGGCTGTAGGGCAAATGAAGGGTATAAGAACGGAAAATAAAAAACCCGGCATAAGCCGGGTTTTTGCAATACAAAAAACGTAAAAATTAACGCTTTGAGAATTGTGGACGCTTACGCGCTTTGTGTAGACCCACTTTCTTACGTTCAACGCGACGTGCGTCACGAGTAACGAAGCCAGCTTTGCGAAGTGCTGGACGTAGTGCCTCGTCGTACTCCATAAGAGCGCGAGTAAGACCGTGACGAATTGCACCCGCTTGACCGTTAGAACCACCACCTTTAACAGTGATGTAAACGTCAAACTTTTCAGTCATTTCAACAAGTTCTAGTGGCTGACGAACAACCATGCACTCTGTTTCACGACCAAAGTACTCGTCAAGAGCGCGTTGGTTTACTTTAATGCTACCTGTGCCTGGACGTAGGAACACACGAGCAGTAGAACTTTTGCGGCGGCCTGTGCCGTAGTATTGAGTATCTGCCATGTTAATAGCTCCTTAAATGTCCAAAACTTGTGGTTGCTGTGCGGTGTGCTTGTGCTCTGCACCTGCGTAAACTTTCATTTTACGGAACATTGCGCGGCCTAGAGGGCCTTTTGGCAACATGCCTTTAACTGCTTTTTCAATAACCATTTCTGGCTTGTGAGCAATTAGTTTTTCAAAGTTTGTCTCTTTAAGACCACCTGGGTAACCAGAGTGCGCATAGTACATTTTGTCTTGCGCTTTACGGCCTGTTACCGCAACTTTCTCAGCGTTGATTACTACGATGTAATCACCAGTGTCCACGTGAGGTGTGTACTCTGGCTTGTGCTTACCACGAAGGCGTAGTGCGATTTCAGAAGCCAAACGGCCTAGAGTTTTGTCTGTGGCGTCTACCACATACCAGTCACGTTGTACCGTTTCTGGCTTAGCAACAAAAGTTTTCATTTTTCAAATTCACCCGAATAATATCGTCGTTACTGATTTCTGAACACCAGAAATCACCTTAAAATCAACACAATGACCCCTTCGAGCCGGCTGATTCTTCCACCTTCCCAAAGGTGGGCGTAACTGGGCAGGGCGCGAATTATACAGGAATTGTTAGAAATGCGAACCCCTAAAACCAAAAAAAAGGATGATTTTTCAACGAACATCGGTGACTTGATTTAAAAACTAGTGTAAGTTTGATTTGTTGTATTTTTAAACAAAAACAAGAAATGAAAAACGTCTTCTACTTCACCGTGTGTTCGTGGTTGTTTATAACTACTATCAGTTTTTCGCAGGCAAACGAAACGGACGAAATCATCTACACCCGAGCATTTGCCGACAGTGCCTACGGCTACTATCACGTCTCAGTTTTGCAAGCAGCGCTAAATGCTACGCCTGAATTTGGTACAACGTCAATTGCTCCTCACCCCCATCCGATGAGTCAAAGTCGGCAACTCGCGTCACTGGTCAAAGGTGATGCTGATGTGATGTGGAGCGTTACAAATCAAACTCGCGAACAAAAACTTATCCCAATTAAACTCCCACTGTTAAAAGGTTTTTCGGGTCACCGCGTGTTGGTTATAAGCCCTGAGCGTCAATCGGACTTCCATCCACAACTCGATATAAACAAGCTCAAATCAATGACGCTTGTCCAAGGTGTTGATTGGCCTGACCTTGATATACTCCAACATAATGGCTTTACCGTCTCAGGCGAAGATTGGAGTTTATGGTTTCAATCGATGTATTTCATGGTAGAGAAAAATTTAGTCGACGGATTTCCTCGTAACGTTATAGAGGTTCATCGCGATTTAGCACGTCACTCTGATAAAACCATTGCATTAGAAAAAAATCATATCCTGCAATACCCAAGTTACGAGTATTTTTTTGTCAGCCCTCAAAATACCGCACTAGCTAATCGTTTGCGTGTTGGACTAATACGCTTGTTAGAAAACGGCGAACTATCAGCATTATTTGAGGCACAAGAAGGTCATAAAAGAGCAGCATTGATTGTAAATTCACCCACACGAACAACCCATACGTTAAAAAACCCCGCCATTCCTTACGTCCTTAACTACGCGCAGTGGGACAAACATGCAAGTTCAGCAATTAAAGCATTACGTGACGAAACGAATAGCAACTGAGCAGATGCCCAATAAAAACCTTAAGGTTTTCTTAAGGTTTCTGGTATACCCTTAATTTATCGACTAATTGTAGGAATACTATGCGCATACTCTTGGTAGAAGATGACAAGCCATTGTCCAGTGCACTCACAACCTCATTGAGTAAGGCAAACTATGTAATAGATTGTGTGTATGACGGTGCTAGCGCTCTTAATACGCTCCGTGCAGCACAAAACGACATAGTCGTTCTCGATCTTGGGCTTCCAGATCAAGATGGGTTAAGCGTACTTAAGCGTATCCGCAAAACCAATCCCACCTTGCCAGTTTTGATTCTTACCGCGCGAGATAAAACCTCAGACAAGATATCAGGGTTAGATGCAGGTGCAGACGATTATCTTCCTAAGCCCTTTGAAATTGACGAGTTGCTTGCTCGGCTTCGCGTATTAGAGCGGCGACTTGGTACTGCTTCACAAAGCGTGATTACAGTAAAAAACGTCAGTCTTGATACAACCCACCACACACTTACTATTGATAGAAGCAACGTACACCTCCCTCGTCGAGAACTCATGCTTTTAAAAGCGCTGATTGAAAACGCAGGTCGAATACTGAGTAAGCATCAACTTGAAAGCAAACTCTATGAATGGGGTGAAGAAGTGGCCAGTAACACTATAGAAGTGCATATCAGTCATTTGCGAAAGAAAATGCCAGATGACTTCATTCGTACTATAAGAGGCGTTGGATATTGTATATCCAAGTCTGGGGACTAACGTGACGTCAATTCGTCGCTTTCTTATCTTAACGCTTACCAGTGCACTAGTGCTTATAGTATTTAGTGCGGCACTGCACGGCTATCGCGCTACTATTGGTATATCCACTACCCTACTGGACAATGAACTGACTGCGTTAAATAGCGCCATTGCTTCTTTTGATAGCGGAACATCTGGCAACGAGCACACCTCACTATTCCAGATATGGCAAAACGATACCTTAATAAAGAGCTCAAATAGTGCGTTAACAACACCCCTTTCTGCTTTCAAAAACGGTTTCTCTGAAAAGAATGTGCTTGGAACGCGATGGCGTGTGCATACCACTTACTCACAAAGCGAGGAAAAGTGGTACATGGTAGCTCAACCATTGAGTAATCGCTTTGTGTTAACCGATGCGCTCACGGTTGCTTCCATTACCCCCTTTATAATAAGTGTCCCCCTTCTCGCCATTATTTTATTTTTAGGGATCACTTGGGGACTTTCTCCACTTAAACAGCTTTCTCGACAACTGGCAAAGCGAACGGGTAATGATTTTTCTACTATCTCTCTAGATAGAGAGCCAAGCGAATTAAAACCGGTTGTATCCACACTCAATTCAATGTTTACTCGACTAAGCGCGGCATTTGAAAGAGAGCAACAGTTTGCCTCTAATGCTGCACATGAACTGCGCACCCCGCTCAGTGTGATGAAAATCAATATCCACAATATTGCAGAAGAGCTGGGGGAAAACGGCAAACAGCTTCAAACACTGCAACGCGATACAGACAGAATGATCCACGCTGTAAACCAATTCTTGCTACTAACACGCACCAGTCCAGAAACCTTCGTAGAGCAAAAAGAGCCGGTAAATCTTTATTTTGTAGCCCAAGAAGTGATTAGTGATCTCTATGGAAAAATAGAAGCCAAGCAGCAAGACATTGCGTTGGAGGGCGATGAGATTTGGTTAAACAGCGTTCACTTTATGTTGTACACCTTGCTACAGAACCTAATTACGAACGCCAGCAACTACTCACCAGATGGGGCACAAATAGTTGTACGAATAAAAAGACTGGCCTCCACGGTAGTATTAAGTGTTGCAGACTCTGGCCCTGGAATTCCGCGTAGTGAACGAGAAAGTGTACTAAAGCGATTCAACCGCGCTACCCAAGCCAAAGCGACGACAGGAAGTGGTTTGGGTTTAGCCATAGTTTCGCAAATTGTTGCTCTGCATGATGCAAAAGTTGTACTTGATGATGCAGAGCTAGGCGGCCTTGAAGTAAAAGTGGAGTTTAACAATGAACTCTTACTTTAAAACTTCTCTCGCTATTTTAGCCGGTGTGTTTTCGTTTGCGTCTCCTCGCGCATACGCGCTTCCTGAAGTGGTGGTAGAAATAAAAAACCACCTTTTTTATCCCCAGAATGTTGTGGTACCTGCAGGAAAAAAAGTACGACTTACTTTTATCAACTTTGACGACACGCCAGAGGAAATTGATAGTTTTTCACTTAACAGAGAAAAAGTGATTTTCGCCAACAGCAAAGGCAGCATTTATATCGGCCCTTTGAAACCGGGTGAATACCCGTTCTTTGGTGAATTTCACCCCAACAGTGCTGTGGGCAAAGTTGTCGTAAAAGCACATGAAGAGGTGCGCGATGCTGATTAATACCGTGGTACTTTTTTTGCGCGACACGCTGCCAATCTTTCTGTTGCTCAGTGTACTCATTGCATTGCCGGGTGTACCTCGCTTCTCACTAGTATGGCGCGTCGGTTTAATGCTTGTGACAGCAGTTATTATGTATTCATATCTTGGCGTTATCTCTGAGCTAGCAGAGGGTGCAGGGTTTGAATTGCTGAAGTCTCTGCTATTGGTCAGTGCATGGTTAGGTATGTGTATGCTAGCGATATTCCCATATTCAAAAGGACGCACAGTAAGTTTAGGTATTACACTACTTGTGCTTGGTATTGGACTTCCTAACAGCCTACATTTTATGGTGTATTTTGTGTCCGAGCTAACCCGTAATAGTGATAGTTCGTTGCTGATTCTTGGCACTACGATTGGCTTGGGGATCAGTATTAGTATCGCTATTTTGCTAAACATTGCCCTTACACATTTTGTAGGCGCCAAAATAATATTTTGTTTCACGACACTTTTTGTGGCCGCGCAAGTTGCGAATGTAGCCCTTCTCCTTGAACAAATCGATATCTTGCCTACGTCAAAACAAATCTGGGACAGCAGTCAGTTTATTAGTGATAACAGCGAATACGGGCATTTATTGAACGCCCTAATTGGCTACGAAGCCACACCATCAATGAGTTACATGATGTTATTTTTATTATCCTTGGCTGTGCCTAACGCTATTGCGGCTTTGAAAAAGCGCACTCCTGCACTGTGGCAACACGTGGAGGGTATTCGATGAAACGTCTTATTTTAATGATGTGTTCTGTGCTTGCTAGCTTTGCCGCGAGCGCTGACAATTTCACCGTTGATAGAGTCTACCAACCTTACGTTTTACCTTTTGAACGCGAATTCGAATGGCGCCTAACCTCACGTCAAAATGACAACGGGAATGTGTTAATGCAACGCTTCTCATTTGGGCATGCGCTTTCTGAATTTGTCATATTAGAAGCCTACGTTGTAGGTGCACGCGATGAAAACCAAGATTTTGGTTTGGAATCTTATGAACTTGAACTGCGTTGGATGGTGACTGAGCAAGGGCGGTATTGGGCTGATTGGGGAACCCTATTTGAATTAGAAAAGCAGCACAATACCGATGACTGGGCAGTGAAAGCGGGCATTCTTACTGAAAAAGAGTTTGGTCAGTTCAGTCTAACGACCAATGTAAGCTTAGTGTATGAGTGGGGAGAAACCGTAGCCAACGAGTGGGAAGGTGAATTCAAAGCAAAGTTCCGCTATCGCTGGATCCCAGAAGTACAGCCTGGTATTGAGATGTATGTGGCCGAGGACTATGTAGGCGTTGGACCAGCCTTTATGGGCATAAAACGCTTCGACAGACAAAAGCAATTAAAGTGGGAGCTCGGTTTCATTGCTGGGCTCAATGGCGATAGCAAGGATCATACATTACGTATGTCACTCGAATATGAATTTTGATTTATAGAAATGAAAGGCCTTAAGCTTTTCTTAAGGTTTCCTTTTTACAGTACTGGGCATGGTCACTTTACTATTCTATACCTATGCATCAGATTCAAGTCAGTGTAGTACTCCCAGCAAAAAATGAAGCCAAAAATTTACCTTTGCTGTTACATGAAATTGCACAATCCGTTAACACCGAACAAACTGAGGTAGTGGTAGTCGATGACGGCAGCAATGACGACACGACAACATTACTCTTGTCATTAGCAGATTCCCTCCCTCTTAAGTGCAAAGTACTTAAACACCCTTATAGCTGCGGTCAGAGTACCTCGGTGTATCATGGTGTGCTGTCTAGCCAAGGAAAATGGGTTGTTACATTAGACGCCGATGGACAAAACGATCCAGCAGATATTCCAAGACTCATAGAAAAGGCCACACAAGAAAAAGGGGCGCATTTTTGTGTCATTGGGCATCGCCAAAAGAGACAAGATACCCAGTGGAAGCGCTTGCAGTCTAAAGTGGCCAACCGAGTTAGGCAGTGGATCCTACAAGATGATACACCTGATACAGGTTGTGGCTTAAAACTGCTTCCACGAGCAACCTTCCTGATGCTTCCCTATTTTGACCATATGCATCGTTATATACCAGCACTGACTAAGCGATTGGGTGGCAATATAGTGTGTGTACCTGTTAATCACCGTGCGCGTACTGAAGGGCGGTCCAATTATAATGCTTGGAATAGAGGCTGGGCAGGCATCATAGATATGCTCGGAGTAAGGTGGCTAATGTATCGAAGTCGACTCGACGCCATCAATAAGACATTCACTTATGAAAAATAAGTATTTTCAGCTTAACGCGCCCCTTAGTTTTTTCGTAGGTTTCGTATTTATTTCAGTACTTTGCTATTTATCACTTCAACTAACTTCTGACGTTCTAGCCCACAGTAGCGATCCGAGTTGGCTAACATCATATATCGCGAAGCTTAGTACGCGCGAAGTACTATTGATTCTTGGTGCGTTTGTCGTGTTAATGACACTGGGCATTCCCCGGCAAGCTATTAGCTTTTTTTGCGGGGTTGGCTTTGGTGCTATTGAAGGCAGTTTCGTCGCGTTATTACTTACGTGTATGTCTGCAAGCGCAGCCTATTTAATGGCACGCGGTCCGCTTAACAAGCTGCTTGCACCGCTCATTAAGACAAATGGGTATGCAAGTAAACTGTTGCCTTTGCGAGAAAAACTTGTGGATAACAGCTTTCGAACTGTGCTTATGGTTCGACTTTTTCCAATAGGCTCTAATGTTGCAATCAATGTTATTGCTGGCGTATGTCGAGTGCCCTTCATCCCCTTTATTACAGCAAGTACCCTAGGCTTTGTTCCACAAACAGTACTTTTTTCGTTGCTAGGAAGTGGTTCTCGCTACATCAGTACTGTTGAACAGCCTATTCACATTGCTGGTCTAGTCATTAGCGTATTTTTGATACTATCGTTGTCTCGCTATACGCGAAAGGAGAAGGCGCAATGACATCTGCGTTTGCTCATAACCGCACTGCTATCATCCTTTTCGTGGTTGCAACAGTCATTATTTTTGCAGGCATTGGCGTTCGCGACGCTTGGCCTCCTGACGAACCTCGCTTTGCACTCGTTGCTAAAGAAATGGTAACGAGTGGTCAGTGGCTTATCCCTATGCGTGGCGGAGAAATTTACCCTGACAAACCGCCTATTTTTATGTGGTGTATTGCGCTGTTCTATCTTGTGACAGGCAGTTTAAGCGTCGCAATGCTTCTACCAAGTGCTATTGCGAGCCTAATAACCTTGGCACTTACTTATCGTTTAGCGCGCGCACTCGCCGACGAAAAAACGGCCATATTCAGCATGCTATTGTTGTTATTAAGTCCACAATTTGTGATCCAAGCAAAGTTTGCGCAAATTGATGCGTTGGTAGCGTGTTTTATCTGGGTTGGTGTTTATGGTTTTGTGCGCCATTTTTGTATCGCAAAAAGCTGGCGCTGGTACTACATGGCTTGGGCTGCCATGGGCCTTGGTATCATTACTAAGGGTGTAGGCTTTCTGCCGGTTTTAATCTTTATTCCCTTTTCTTTTTTGGCGTTTAAGCACCAACTTCCATCAAAACGATGGGAAAAACGCGCGTTATTCGGCCCCTTAATCATGCTAGCGGTTATACTCGTTTGGCTTGGCCCTGTGCTTTATTTGGGCGTGTATCAACAAGATCCTATGATACAGCAGTACTTGTCTAACATTTTACTTAAGCAAACGGCTCAGCGATATGCAAATGCGTGGCATCATATTGAGCCTTGGTATTACTACATTGTAAAAGTCATTCCACTGTTTTGGTTGCCGTCGATTGTTGTACTGGTCTTAAAAAGAAAAGAGCTCAAGCACGCGTTAAACGAACATCCTGCCTTCTTCGCACTAGCATTCTGGGGGGTGTTAGTTGTGATATTCTTCAGTTATAGTCCGGGAAAGCGCGGTGTTTATGTGTTGCCCGCACTTCCGGCAGTAGCCATGATTGCAAGTTTATTATTATCTCGCGGGGGAATGTCAAGAACCATAGAGACGATTGGGCGCATAATCACACTCGTACCATCACTGCTTTTAGTCGCAGCAGGTGCAATGCTTTTACTCAGTGACCAAACCGTAAGTGCTTTAATTTCACGTTATCACAGTGATGTAATTACAATAAACACACTTGCCGCCATTTGTTTGCTACTAGGTACACTCACCGTCGCAGTGCAAGGTTTACGCTTTTCTAAGCATATCGTTGCATGGTTAATATTGATAACAGTTATCCCATCAACACTAGGAGCTTGGGCGCTCAATGAAATACGTACACCAACGCACCTTTTACATCGTGCTCAGATTCAAATAAGTCACCTTTCATCAAACGAGGCTGCCCCAAAAGAAGAATCAATGGTAGGTATTGTTGACTTTAAGGAACAGTATTTACTGTTTTCGCCATTTTCACTTACTCATTTTGGCTACCATACTCCAAAAAACATAGAGAATGGCACTGCATGGGCGTGGCTTAGCGCACACCCATCTCGATTTTTGCTAGCGCCTAAGGACTATGATTTCCAATGTGTCGATTTAGAAAAATCAATCTCATTGGGTTTTGCACATCGAGATGAATGGCTACTCATTCCATCAATAGCTGCGCATTCAAATTGCACACTACCTTCAGACGGACCTACCTTCCATTGAGGAAATAAACACAACCGCCTTCGCTTATCGCACATACCAATGCGATAAGCGAGTCAAAAAATATCTATTAATTTTAAAAAAAGCGTTAACTTAAGGTTCTCTTAAGGTAGCGCATCAATACTCATACCATCGAAGAACACCAGAGTGTATGTATGAGCCTTACGTTATCAGTAGCACCCAACTCATGTGATGATAAAAATACTTGTCAACATGAAAAGCGGCGCCCATCACTAGCTTTCATTACAGCCAGCCTTAAGCATCCAGCTAGACACAATATTGAAACCTTTATTGCTAATGGTTTCGCCACCCGCTATGACGCACATATTAGTTCGTTCATGCCAATGCTATTTGCACTTGAAGTTAACGGAATAAAGGCAGCTGTTGGCGCTAGGTGCAGTGCTACTCACAAAACGCATCACGCACTTTTCATTGAGCAATATCTTGATAGCCCTATTGAAGTCGCATTAGAGGCCCATGAGATTTTTGCGCAAAGACACGACATTGTTGAAGTAGGTAACTTATTCAGTAGCTCGTCGCGTTACACGCTGCCCTTGTTACTTTCATTATTTTTTTTGTTCTCGCAAATTGGCAAAAAATATCTTGTGTTCAGTGCAACAACTCAAGTGCAACAACTATTACAGGGTGCAGGTATTTCGCTTACTACGTTAGCGCACGCTGACGTTAATAGACTCGCTGCAGACCGCGATGATTGGGGCACCTACTATGACACTGCGCCGCAAGTTATGGCGTTGTCTCTTCAAGAAGTTACTCACCATGTCATGCGCAGTAGCCCTCTTCGCCAATACTATCAGCAAGCGGTTGGACTCATCGCAAGCTCTGATAGCGAGCTTCAACTGCGCAGCGCTTTAGCTTATCCGCAAAAAGGTGCGTCCCATGTTGCTTGAAAAGTATTTAACCGGTGATGATGCTTCTGTTGCACTGAAGCATCATGGAAAATCGTTAACCTACCGCGAACTTAAAGATGCTATCGCGCAGCTCGCAAATTGGATCACAGAAAATGATGTAAGCCGTATTGCTATTGCTTTTGACAACAGTTTCGCTTGGGTAGTCGCTGACCTTGCGTGCCAGCAAGCTGAAGCGTGCTGTGTGCCTCTCCCACTCTTTTTTAGTGAGCAGCAGCAGCAACACATACTTAGCGAAAGCCAGTGTGAGTACCTACTAACAGATGCGGAGCACCCTGCTTTCGCGTCAACAACGATGAAACGCGTGTGCAAAACTGTCGATATTGTTGGCTATGCACTAACTTCTGACACAACATCTGTGTGTATGCCCAACGGCACTCATAAAATCACCTTCACATCGGGGTCCACTGGCGCACCAAAAGGCGTGTGCTTGTCCAGTGAATCTCAGTGGAAAGTTGCTCAGTCAATAAGCAATGCTTTTGAGCAAGACTATGTCAACCACTTATGCCTGCTTCCGCTATCAACGTTACTTGAAAATATCGCCGGTGTTTATGCCCCATTGCTTCACGGTGGCACAGTGCAACTTGCATCAGCAAGTGCTAGAGGCTTTGAAGGTAGCCGTCTTGTAAACCCACAAGCGCTAATTGGCTTAATTGATAGCGTCCAACCAACGTCGGTTATCTTGGTACCCGAGTTACTTATGGTATTGCTTCATGCCTGCTCACAAGGTTGGGTACCACCTACGTCGTTGTCGTTTATCGCCGTAGGCGGTGCGCATGTATCACCTGTACTGCTGGCACAAGCACAAGCTAAAGGCCTACCTGTCTATGAAGGCTATGGTCTGTCTGAAGCCGTTTCAGTCTCTACGCTTAATACGGGGCAATGCAATGTAGTGGGCACGGCAGGAAAAGCACTCGGGCACAACACACTTCATATAGATAACGGCGAAGTGGTAATAACTGGCAACCACTTTTTGGGATACCTCAATCAAGTAGAGAGTTTTTACCCCGCACACGTCAGAACCGGAGACTTAGGCGTTATAAACGACGGCGTTTTAACACTCAGTGGCCGCAAGAAAAACATCATGGTGAACAGCGCAGGTAGAAACGTGTCGCCTGAATGGATTGAGTCTCTATTGATGGGAAGTGGCGTACTGCGCCAAGTGGTCGTCTTCTGTGAAGCTCGCCCACACTGCGTTGCTTTGCTTGTCCCTGCATCGCCTCACATATCCATTGATGGAATACATAAAGCCATTGCGTTGATTAACCAACAATTGCCCGACTATGCCCAAATAGAAAACTTTGATGTGGTTGCGCCATTTACGCCAGAAAACGGGTTGTTAACCCAAACTGGCAAGATTAAGCGCGACGATGTGATTACACACTACAGCGGCACAATAGCTGCGCTGTATCGCGACCCTCAATTTATCTCGCACACTGAAACCTGTACGCATCCTGAATCTTGTGCGACGCAAACGATCACCTTTGGAGAGTAAATAATGTCTTTTTATCAACAACTTCAAGAAAGTACTGAGCAAGCTAGAAACCTGTTTTTACAGGCACCAATAATTCAACGTTGTTTTAATGGCGACTTTTCTCTTGACGATTATATTGCGTTTCTTCAACAAGCGTATCACCACGTTAAATTTACAGTACCGCTTCTTATGGCTACAGGCGCTAAATTAAGCGAAGACAAAGAGTGGCTGCGTGAGGCCATTGGCGAATACATTGAAGAAGAAATGGGTCATCAAGAGTGGATTTTAAACGACTTAGCTGCGTGTGGTGTCGATAAGGAACAAGCTCGAAATGGACAACCTGCACCTGCGACTGAACTTATGGTCGCTTATGCGTTTGATGCCATTGCACGCAAAAATCCACTTTATTTTTTCGGCATGGTGTTTGTACTCGAAGGCACTAGTATTGCGCTGGCTGATGCTGCAGCAAAGCAAATTAAAGATAAACTATCACTGCCTAGATCTGCATTTAAGTATTTAACCTCACATGGTGCGCTTGACCAAGAGCACATCGTTTTCTTTGAAGGGTTAATGAATCAAATAGTAAACCCTAAAGAACAAGCCATGATCATTCACAGCGCCAATATGTTTTATCGCTTGTATGGGGACATTTTCCGTGAACTTACTCCTGAGCACGGTTTACGTCCTATTGCACAGATTGCGTAACGTGTGCAGCACTATTTTTATAGGGTTAACTTAAGGTAAAGCGTGATGACTATTCAATGGCAAAATCAAGTAATACTCGTAACAGGTGCTAGTGGTGGCATTGGACATGCCATTGCTAAAGCACTTGATGAGAAAGGTGCACATCTCATCTTAACGGGCAGAAATGAAGTAAAACTCAAACAACTCCAACAGTCGCTCAAATATCAACATACCATTGTAGCGGCGGATATTTCGCATTGTGAAGGCAGAGAAAAACTGATTCACACGTGCGAGCGATTACCAGTGAGTGTGCTGATAAACAATGCTGGTACAACCCATGTCGGCCAATTCAGTGATGCTCCTATCGAATCAGTGGTGACTACCAACCTACTCTCTCCAATGCTGCTAACTCAAGCGCTGCTTCCCCTTTTAGAGCAACGCCCTCATGCGCATATCGTCAATATTGGCTCAGCCTTCGGCAGCATTGGTTTTGCTGCGCATAGCACCTACTGCGCAACCAAATTTGCGCTTAAAGGGTGGACTGAGGCGCTTCATCGTGAATATCACAACAGTAATATTCGATTTCACTATGTAGCACCAAGAGCAACGTCTACGGCCATTAATGACGAGAGAGCTGTTGCGCTCAATAACGCACTGGGTAATCACGTTGATACACCCGATGTTGTAGCACGAGCACTTGTTAAAGCACTCGAGCAAAACAAAGCGCGGCTAAGCATTGGCTTTGCAGAACGCTTTTTCGCCAAATTAAATGCCATTTTACCCAATATTGTTGATAACGCATTAGCCAAAAAGCTACCCATTATTAAACGCCACACATTCAAAAAAAGTGAGCAGAACACGCACATCGATACTGTGACAAATGCCAACGACTTTTCCAGTAAGTTGGTTTAACACCGGAGTGAACATTATGAAACATTTAACCACCGTAACCCGAATGACGCTTATTTCATTATCTTTAGGCGCAATGAGTTATGCACTTGCGCAAGATAACGCAAGGCCGTCAGCAAGCGATATGTCGCCTTCTTCAGTACAACAAGAGATACAATCTCCTCTCACTATGCTTCAGCATGAATGGGCACACATCAACTACGAAGTAGAGGACAAGCAGAAAGAAAAAGCATTTGCCGCGCTTATTGAAAAAGCGAAGTTTTATGTTAGTGAGGATCCCAACAATCCAGAGTTGATAATATGGCAAGGTATTATTCAATCAAGCACTGCCGGTGCTAAAGGCGGGCTGGGCGCATTAGATTATGCCAAAGCCGCGCGCAAGAGCTTTGAGCATGCTATGCGATTAGATGAAAATGCCTTAGCAGGTTCAGCCATGACAAGTTTAGGAGTGCTCTATCATAAATTACCTGGTTGGCCGATCAGCTTTGGCAATGACAAAAAAGCCGAGAAGTTGTTAAGACGGGCGTTAGAAATAAACCCAAATGGGATTGACCCTAATTATTTCTATGCTGAATTTCTTTATGACAATGGTGAGTATGCTCAAGCGCGCGTTTATGCCAATAAAGCAAAACAAGCCCCAGCAAGAGCAGAGCGTCCACTTGCTGATTTAGGAAGAAGACAAGAAATTTCTCGACTTGAAGCAAAGCTAGCTCAAAAGAGCTGATAGTAATTGTAAACTCAGAGCGCTCGCATTATTGCTATTGCGAGCTTGCTTGTTCTTAAACAAATTATTCACATCACTTATTCATGTGTATAAAAGTTACTCGCTTTTCTTCTTTCCGCTTCACTTCTACTATGAGTACAGAGTATGTAAACGGAATAAACAGATGGCAAAGATCCCACGCGACAAGAACAATGATTACAGCGCACAAATGAGTCAAACGCGTCGCGACTTTATTGAAGCTCAAACTGGTACTGCATTGACCCATACTGGGCACTACTCTGTGCCAGAAGAAACGCTTAAAGGGAATATTGAGAACTTCACGGGCGTTGCACAAATACCAGTGGGCTTTGCCGGTCCTATGCACGTAAATGGAGAACACGCTAACGGTGAGTTTTTTGTGCCTATGGCCACGACAGAAGGTACCTTAGTTGCCAGTTATAGCCGTGGCATGCGTCTTACGCGTGAAGCAGGAGGTGTAACTACCACGGTAATTGATGACGCCATGCAGCGCGCTCCTATGTTTGCCTTTAAAGACGCTCGCGAAGCACTCGCTTTTGGTAGCTGGGTAAAACAACATTTTTCAAGCATTAAAGCAGCGTGTGATGCGACAACAAGCGTTGGGCGCTTGCGCGACATCGAACAGCACGCAATGTCTAAACTACGCTGGTTACGATTTAACTTTACCTGTGGTGATGCCGCAGGCCAAAACATGGTAAGTAAAGCCACTAAAGCGGGCTGTGAGTGGATCATGGCAAACTACCCTTTCCCCATTGATCACTTTGTACTAGCCGCTAACTTAGACACAGATAAAAAGCACTCTCATCTTAACTCTCTGCATACTCGCGGGAAACGCGTAGTCGCTGAAGTAACCCTGCCTCGCCAACTGGTTACCGATATAATGCATTGCACGCCAGAAGCACTATATAAGCAGCGCCAATACTCCAATATGGGGGCCATGATGGCGGGAAGTGTCAGTAATGGTGCTCATTTTGCGAATGGTGTCACCGCGCTGTTTATTGCTTGCGGACAAGATGTGGCGAATGTAGCGGAGTCCTCTGCTGGGTTTACCTTTGCAGAAATTACGCCTCAAGGTGATTACTATTTTTCAGTTACTATCCCGTCATTGATTGTCGCCACATATGGTGGGGGCACGGGCCTTGCCACTCAAAATGAATGCCTTAGTGTTTTAGGCTGCAGTGGCAAAGGCAGCGTAAACAAGTTCGCAGAACTTGTTGCCGCCACGGTGTTGTGTGGTGACCTGTCGCTAGGCTCCGCCGTTGTCGCAGATGAATGGGTGAGTAGCCATGAACGCTTCGGCCGAAATAGATAACACAGTGGTTTAGTGTTGAGTAGTCAAATTGGGGCGTGAGATTACAAAGTACGCTCCAATCCCCATGAAAATGGCAATTCCAACGTAAGCTAGCAAAGGCAAGGAAGCAAGCGAACACACCAAGATAAAACTAATAAACATACTGCAACAGGCAATGCATTTTACTCGCTTAGAAATGGCACCGTGACGTCTCCAAGCAACTAAATTATCACCAAAGCGAGGATGCGTTAACAACCATACTTCAAGTTTTGGCGATGACTTGGCGAAACAAAACAAAGCGCCAATGAGGAAAACAGTAGTTGGCAATACAGGTAAAAATGCACCCACAATGCCAATCGCAGTCAGGATTAAACCACCGAGAAGATAGATTGATTTCCCCATAAAACAGCCACTCAAACATGTCATCGAAACAAGATTTACTCACTAATAGGCACATTAATACGCGTTCGAACGCAATTACAACGTAGCGAGCTCTCTTTTGAAAAGAATAGTTTATTTTCACATTGAATGCACAAAGCTACCGATATACTTTTTATCTTTTTGAGATCATATTTGATAACACGCGGTAGTGCTCTGATGTGTTGCAAGCCAACAATGAAATATGTGATGGACAAACTAAGGGTCTAAGGGCATTGCTTTCACTTGCTGCCAAAGAGCTTCCATTTCATCAAGGGTAAGTGAATTTAAATCATCACCTTTAGTGTGTGCTAATTGTTCTACACCTCTAAAACGGTTGGCAAACTTATGGCTGGCTTTTCGAAGTGCAGTATCGGCATCAACGTTTAAATGCCGCGACAAGTTCACCATCGCAAAAAGCGCATCACCAATTTCTTCTTCAATAGCGGCATGATTGTTTTCTATCCCAACTTCTTGGGCTATTTCATCTACCTCTTCACGCACTTTCTCCAGTACGGGCGTAACTTCTGGCCAATCAAAACCCAGTTTTGCACAGGCTTTTTGCAACTTTTGGGCGTGCATTAATGCAGGCATACCAGTAGGTACCGCATCCAATATACTTGCAGTCCCATTAGTGCCTTCATTGGTGCGTTGCTTAGCCTGCCTCTCTTGTGCCTTTATGGCGTCCCATTGCGCATTAAGCGATGCGTGGCTGAGCTTCTGCACCTTTGAGCCGAGATTGTTGTCACCGTCGCCGAAAACATGTGGGTGTCGCCTAACTAGCTTGTCGCTAATACCGCGCGCCACATCATCGAAATCAAACTCACTTTGTTCGCTAGCGATTTGCGCGTAAAACACGACTTGAAACAGAAGGTCACCAAGTTCATCTTTGATCTCGCCCATGTCACCATTGGCAATGGCATCGGCCACTTCATACGCTTCTTCTATGGTGTAGCGCGTTAAACTTTCCATGGTTTGTTCAACATCCCAAGGGCAGCCTGAGTCTTTGTCGCGCAGCTGCGCCATTATAGCCAGCAAGCGCTGTGTTTCAGTAAGCATTAGTTTGCTTTTCTTAGTTTCGCTTTCGTTGTGCATCTGTTACGCCTTTTAGCTGCCTTAAGCGTGTAAGCACCTTCGACACAGTGTCTAAATCTTGTACTTCAATTGAAATAGTAATTAGCGCGGTCTGTCTGTTTTTATCGCTTAAGCTATTCACGCCAAGTAACGGCACGTTCTCATTTGCCAATACAGTAGTGATATCGCGCAGTATGCCGTTTCTGTCATGGCAGAAGATATCAATACCCGTTTCAAAGCCCACTTTCAGCGCTTCAGACCAATTCACTTCTATTTGACGTTCGGGGTGCTGTGACAACAAATGCTGAAGCTGGTCGCAACTTTCTTTATGCACGCTAACACCACGGCCTTGCGTGATATAGCCTAAAATAGGCTCACCGGGAACCGGCTTGCAACAGTTGGCAAGTTGACTCATTAGGTGGCCAACCCCTTGCACTACTACAGCATCTTTCTTGCCCGAACCCGCTGCGGATTTGCGTGTTTTTACCCTTGGGCTTATTTCTGGCTCTTCAGGTACAGGCTCTTGCAAGTGGTGAATATAATTAATCACCTGCATTACCCTAACGTCACCAGCGCCTACAGCGGTATATAGGTCATCAATATTTTGAACGTTAAACTTGTCTATTGCCTCGTTAGGCACCTTTGCCGGTAAGTGGGCACGGTGAAGTTCGCGTTCTAAAAGCTCTTTACCAGCGGCAAGGTTTTTGTCTCTGTCTTGCTTTTTAAAGAAAGAATGAATGGTAGCGCGAGCACGCGAAGAATGTACGTAACCTAGACCTGGATGCATCCAGTCTCGACTGGGGTTTGGCTCTTTACCTGTTAGCACTTCAATTTGATCGCCGCTTTGCAGCAAATAAGTAAACGGCACAATGCGCCCGTTAACCTTGGCGCCAATACAGCGGTGACCCACATTACTGTGAATGTAGTAAGCAAAGTCTAACGGTGTTGCGCCTTGCGGCAAATCTATTACATCGCCTTTGGGCGTAAACACGTAAACGCGATCATCAAACACCTGACTGCGCAGTTCTTCCACTAAATCGCCCGACTCAGCCACTTCTTCTTGCCACGCTAATATTCGGCGAAGCCAGTTGATGCGCTCGTCATAGCCCGATTGTTTACCTGTACTACCTTCCTTATATTTCCAGTGCGCCGCTACACCAAGCTCTGCGTCTTGGTGCATTTGCTGTGTTCTAATCTGTATTTCTACCGACTTACCTTCAGGCCCTACAATAACGGTATGAATAGACTGGTATCCGTTTGGCTTTGGAGTTGCAATATAGTCGTCGAATTCATTCGGTAAGTGTTTATAGCTGGCATGTACTGTGCCTAGCGCGGCATAACAGTCTTGTAAACGTTCGGCAATAATACGAACCGCACGAATATCGAAAAGCTGCTCAAACGTAAGACGCTTCTTTTGCATTTTCTTCCAAATGCTAAAGATATGTTTGGGGCGGCCATACACTTCGGCGCGAATATGTTCGTTGTCTAATAGCTCCTGAAGATCATCAACGATGGTATCAATGTACTGAGCGCGGGCCTTGCGCTTGCCATCAAGCTGCTGCGCAATTTGTTTGTAGGTTATGGGGTGAAGGTAGCGAAAGGCTAAGTCTTCTAGCTCCCATTTTAGCTGGCCAATACCTAAACGGTTTGCTAATGGTGCATAAATGCTGGCGCACTCGCGGGCAACCATTACACGGGTCTCTTCGTCGGCTTTTTTGACCTGCTGTAAGGCGCAAATGCGCTCTGCCATTTTAATAACAACGGCGCGCACATCTTCCACCATTGCCAGCAACATTCGACGAATACTGTCGATATGTTGTTCGTCTGACTTCTCGGCAAAACCAGAGCCGCTTACTTTTCTAGCGTGCAGCGTTTTGATGGCGTCCATTCTGCGTACGCCAACAATAAGGTCGCGTATCTCACCACCAAACTCTTCATATATATCATCTTCGTTCAGTGCATGCTGTTCACAGTAAGGGAAAACCAGTGCGGCTTGAAGCGTGGCATCGTCCATATTTAGCTGGCATAAAATTTCTACCATTTCCTGCCCCACAAGCAAACGCTCGGGAATAGTAGAAACGGCACTCAACTTTTCCTTGGTTTCTTCTGCTAAACCAAGACTGTCTATCCAAGCTTCAAACGATGGCCTGTCGGCCTCATGCACTTTTCTTGTCGATACCATATTCGTTACTCGTTACTGCGGTTTCACTGTGAATAAAGCCATCATTTCCATGTGATGTGTAAATGGGAACATTTCTACTGCTCCAGCTTTCTCAATAGCATAACCACCATCAAGCAGCACCTTTGCATCTCTTGCGAAAGTACTAGGGTTGCAAGAAACATACACTATCGCTTTTGGCATTGCTTTTACAAGGGCATGACAAACCGTCAATGCACCTTCTCGCGAAGGGTCTAGCAACACTTTGTGAAAACCGCCTTCAAGTGAACGCTGAACATTTGCTTCATCAGACAAATCAAGATGCAGCCAATCGACATTATTAATGCCCTGTGCAAGTGCGTTAGCTTTTGCTCGTTGCACCATTTCAGCCACGCCTTCGATAGCCTGCACTTGAGCTCCTGTTTTTGTCACTGCGTTCGCTAACGGCAGCGTAAAATTACCCAGCCCGCTAAACCAGTCTGCAACACGTTCATCACTTTGCACATTCAACCAATGAAGAGCCTGACGAATCATTTTCTCATTGACCACCTTGTTAACCTGAACAAAGTCATTGGCGGAAGGCGTTAGCCAAAACCCGTCTATTGTGTTTACCCGTACTTCAGGAAGAACGTTAGTCGATTGTGTCTCTCTTGTTGCATCGAAAAGGCTGCGCATAGTGCCTTTTTTGTCTTCAAATACAACGCTAAAGGCGTGCTCACTTGCTGCTTTTTTTACTGCGTTAATTAAAGCAGGCTCAAGTGACTTTGTATGCTTTATGGTGACTAAAGGCGCTACCTTAGAGGCTAGCCTATTCGTTTCGGTTTCTTGCGTATAAGTGTGAGGGTCTGGCGCTATCAAGCTTATATGGCCAATGTGCCGTGCGCTTTCAAACCCAGATAAACACTTGTTAAGGAGCCCTGGCAGCGCACTAAGTGGCGCAGCCAAAATAGGGCATTGCTGTATATTCACTACCTTGTTGCTGCCTGCTGCACGAAAACCTAGTTTAATGTTGTCGCTGTTACGTGCATCTATGGCCAATCTTGCTTTACGGCGATATTGCGGGCGCTCACCACTTAATGGTGCTTGCCATGCCGATAGTGGCATATCTAACTGGTGCATCATCATGTCACAAAGTGCACTATCACGAAGCGATAGTGCAGCTTCTGGCTCAATATGCTGTAACTGGCATCCACCACACTCGTTGAATACCGGGCAAAAAGGCGTAGTGCGATGTTCATTTTCAGCGGTAATAACTCGCAACGCTTTGGCTTGCGCCACATTCTTTTTCAGTGATAGGACTTCAACATCACAGGTTTCGCCAGGCAATGCCCCTTGTACGAAAAACGTGGTTTTGCCTCGAGTTACGCCCTGCCCCATCCAATCAAGAGAATCTATGGTTACCGTTGTGGTGCTACCAACGTCCAGTGCGAGGTAGCTTGTTGAAGTATTAGGTTGCTCGTTGTCATTAGGTTTGCCTGCTGACTTCTTGGTAAACCGCAACCCAGCAACTTGAGCATTGGCATTAGCGCGTTTCACCTCGCTTTGCTTTTTTAAAGACGCATTCTTTTTGCGAGATTGTTTAAAAAGGTTAGCCAAAGGTAACTCCGCTTATTCGCACTATGTTTTTTAATTATCTGATTTAAAGTAAATATTTAAGGTAACTAACTTAGGGTAATTCAGTTGGGGCTTTTAATGTAGGCTTTCAGTATTTGAAAGGCTACGAATTAGTCTGATTCTAGTATAACGGTAGCGACAGCATAATGTTGCTCATCAGAAATACTCACTGCACTACGAGTGATACCTCTTGCCTCACACTTTTCTTGAAACGCGCCGTTAAACACCAGTAGTGGTGCGCCTAGTTCGTTGTTACGCACTTCAATATGCTGCCAGCTAATGCCATTGCCGATACCAGTTCCAAGTGCTTTCACAGCGGCTTCCTTGGCTGCAAAGCGCTTAGCTAAAAAACGAATAGGCGAACTATGCTCTATAAACTGTTGCCACTCCGCTGGTGTTAAAACGCGTTTAGCTAAACGTTCATTCACTTCGTCGTTTTTACCTAAACGCGCAATTTCAACAATGTCTGTCCCTAAGCCAGCAATTGCCATAATTCATAGCTACCTTATGTTAGATACCAGCTCGCGCTTCAAGCATTAATTTACGCATATCTGCCACAGCAGTATGTAAGCCGTCGAACGCTGCACGAGCGATAATGGCGTGGCCAATATTTAGCTCGATAAGCTGAGGAATAGCGGCAATTGGCTTCACATTATGATAGTGCAAACCGTGACCAGCGTTCACTTTTAACCCCAAGCTGTCGGCATATTCAATACCTTCAACCAATCGTGCTAGTTCTCTTTTTTGCTCTTCTTCACTGGTTGCTTCTGCGTACTGACCTGTATGTATTTCAATATACGGGGCGTTGCATTTCGCTGCGGCGTCAATTTGTGCTTTATCAGCATCAATAAACAACGACACTAAAATATTTGCGCTCGCTAGTCGGTCACAAGCGGCTCTGATAACATCGAAATTACCTGCAACATCAAGTCCACCCTCGGTGGTAAGCTCTTCACGCTTTTCTGGCACTAAACAGCAAAATACTGGCTTTACTTCTTCGGCAATGGCCAACATTTCATCCGTTACTGCCATCTCTAGGTTAAGGCGAGTATTAATGGTTTGCGCAAGAATTCTTACATCGCGATCTTTAATATGGCGGCGGTCTTCACGAAGGTGCACCGTTATGCCATCGGCGCCGGCGCGTTCAGCGATATCTGCGGCATGCACTGGGTCTGGATAATGGGTTCCGCGCGCGTTGCGCAATGTTGCAATATGGTCGATGTTAACGCCTAGAAGTATCGTGCTCATTTCATCACCTAGCATTGAAGACGCTGACGTATCAGCCTCGTAAGTTAATAGAGTTGTGTTGAGCCAGTTAGGCACTGAAAGAAATAGCTACTGGCCTCAAAACGAATGAGCGGATTGTAGCAAACTTTTTACTTTCAAGGGGTACAATTACGACCCTACTTACTTGTGTTAAAAGAAAATAATTTACGTAAAGGCGCACGTTAAATAACGTAATCGAAAAGGGTAAACGATTTAAATGATGCATTTAGCATCACAGGTTTTGTTAGCGTTTTTGCGGCATAAAAAGCTCGCGGCTTTTTAGCGGCTTCGAACCAATAAGTGGCTTCAGCAAATCGCGACACAACACTTTGGCCACTTTTTTACTTAACGGTGTGAATTCTCCCTGCGCCAGTGACAGCAACGCACTGCCAGGAAAGCCCCTAGCACCAGCCATATTATCTGGCATCTGTATGAAACCTGCATCAGGTTGAAAATGATAGCTGCCTTTTTCCTCAATGGGCATTTCATACTCTACATCAGTCGTGAAGTCGGGCAGTAATCCCATTTCATCTAGTAAGGCAAATTCAAATTCACGAAGCGTTATTTCAATGTCGCCATTAAGGTGCAGAGCATGTAGTGCACTTTCATACGCACTGTATACGCCGTCACTGGCTAAACCGGCTGGCAATATACGATTTGAAAGCTCGTTTACATACATGGCGCAAAATAAGGCGGTGCCAACAAGAGATATTGATGGCGACACACTTTCAACATGCCGCAGGTTTTTAAGTTCCGACTTGCCACTAAGCTGAATACGTAAATGTTGAAAAGGTTGTAGCAGGCTTTTCTTATCAGACTTACTGTTTTTAACGCCCTTTGCTACCGCGCTTATACGCCCCTCTTCCAGCGTAAAAAAGTCGACAATGTAACTGGTCTCACGATAGGGACGTCTATGCAACACATACGCGTTCAACCATTCATCATTCATTGTCATCTACTTTTTATTTTGGTTTTCTTTGCTACTAGCTTCGTTTAATTCTAACCACTTTCATGGTTTCAAACTCAATGCCGGCAACGTCTTCAACATGACGATAATACGTCACGTTAACACGGGCACCTTTTAAATTTTGATAGTGCTGCTTTCTTCTATAAATAAAGGGAACATCAATTCCATCAAGCATAATAGTGTGGCGAACCCAGTCACTGTCTTTCTCTTCTCGCTGCACGTGAGATATCACTTTTGCATTGTCAGTTTGATTAAGCTGCCCGTGCTTTTCTAACAGTTTTTGTCGTTCTGATTTAGCCACATTACCCCTACTTTTACCGATAGTCTTTCGTTACATCACAACCCTAAGGCTTTCCAAAACTGAATCTTACGGTATGTATGTACTTACTTGCACGCCTCAATTTGCTCAATAATAAGCTGCAAAGTTTCTTGGCCACGAAAAACGTTTACGTCTAGTCGATATGCAATATGAACCCGTTTTACCATTGCATTAGGCCACGCTTTTATATCGATATTAAATGCTATTGCATCTACCTCTGATGAACCTTGGCTTCGCAACACCATTTTTAAATGCTTTTGCCCTACTAAACGCTGATCGAGTAATTCGAACTCTCCGTCAAACAGCGGCGACTCAAACCCTTGGCCGAAAGGCCCAGCTTGGCGCAACAAATGAGCAAAGGGTAAGCTTAATTCGCTGGCCGACAGGTCTCCGTCTGACAGCAAAGCATGATTACCATCTAGTTTTGCTACGTGCTCTTGTGCCACTGCAACAAACGCATGCTCAAATGCTTTTAATTGAGCAACAGGCAAACTTAAACCTGCCGCCATCGCGTGACCACCAAATTTGTCTATTACACCAGGGTAGCGCGTGTTAACTTCATCCAACACATCGCGAATATGCACGCCAGGTATCGAACGTGCCGAACCTTTAATAACTTCATCATCTTGATGAGCAAAAGCAATGACCGGCTTTAAATACTGCTCCTTTAAACGCCCTGCAACAATACCTATTACACCTTGGTGAAAGTCTTCTCTATATACCACCAGTGCAGCAGGAATATCGCCTTCATTAATCGCCATTTCTTGTAGCGCTTGCTCGGCTTGCGCTTTCATGCCCGTTTCAATTTCGCGGCGCTCTTTATTCAGAGCATCGAGCTCTGCGGCAATCATGCGCGCTTGAATGGTGTCGTCTTCCAACAAACAGGCAATGCCCTGCGACATATCGTCTAATCGTCCCGCTGCATTAAGACGTGGGCCAACAACAAAACCTAAATCGGTGGACGTTAGATGCGCACACTCTCTGTTAGCCACTTCCACAAGCGCCTTTATGCCTGGTCGACATTTACCCGCGCGTATACGCTGAAGGCCTTGGTGCACCAAAATTCGGTTGTTCTTATCAAGTACGACCACATCGGCAACAGTGCCTACCGCCACAATATCCAGTAAAGATGCCAAATTTGGTGGGGCTATACTAGTACGTTCAAAATAGCCACGCTGCTGCAGCTCTGCTTTAAGCGCCAGCATTATATAGAAGGCCACGCCAACACCCGCCAAATTTTTTGATACAAATGTACAACCAGGTTGATTGGGGTTAACAATAGCGTCTGCGGGCGGTAATTCATTGCCCGGTAAGTGATGGTCGGTAACCAAAACCTGCAAGCCTAGCTGTTTTGCGTGTTTCACACCGTCTATACAGCTAATGCCATTGTCTACGGTAACAATGATGTCAGCACCCTGCTCTGCCGCAACATCAACAATAGGCACGCTCAAGCCATAGCCAAAGTCGAATCTATTGGGCACCAAGAAGTCTGCGTTAGTATGCCCCATCATTTTAAGCGCAAGCATACACACCGAAGTACTTGTTGCGCCGTCGGCATCAAAGTCGCCTACTATAACTAAACGCTTGTTCTGCTCAACAGTATCAGCCAATAAACGGGCTGCTTCAGCCATTCCTTTTAGTGCGTTGAAATGGGTAAGCCCTTTTAGGCCATTTTCTAAGTCGTCGATATGCGTAATGTTTCGGCCGCGATAAATTCTATCAATAACAGGGTGCAAGTCTTCGCTTAAAGACGCTCCCGCGGCATCTCGTCGTACAATGGGCAGGATCATGAAGTATCACTTTCTAATTATGTAGATGGCAGCGCTTTATATTTTAGGCACAACAGAAAAACGCTGTTTAATATGTGCGAAATGATATCGCATAAAACAAAAAAACGCACAAATCGCGCGTTTTCTTTTTTCGAATATGTAGCCCATACCAAAAAAGTGTGGGCACTATTCATTTAAGACTGAGCGGCAGCGTCTAATGCTTGTGAAAGTAGCGCTGCAGGCTGATAACCGGGAATAAGTGAGCCGTCTGGAAGAATGATGTTTGGCGTGCCGTTTACACCAAGCTTCTGACCTAACATATACTGCTCTGCCACTTTATTAGTACAGCTAGCAGCAGCAACATCATCACCCGCCTTGGCGTCTGTCAGCGCCTGCTGTGGATTTTCAGCACACCATACCGACACCATATCGTTGTAGTTCGGGCTGTTTAAGCCAGAACGCGGGAACGCAAGATATTGAACCGTAATACCTTTTTCATTTAGCTCATCAATTTCGTTGTGAAACTTACGGCAGTAACCACAGGTGATATCAGTAAATACGCTGATAACGTGCTTCTCTTCTTTCGCCTTAAACACAATGGCAGAAGACGCCATATTGTTTACGCCTTCAACACGCAGTGATGATAGCGCAACTTCTGTTTCGTTACGCATTTCAGCATCAATATTGAAAACACGTGCCTGAAGCAAATACTCACCGTCTTCACTCACATAAAAAAGCCCACGGTTTGTTGATACCTGAACCAAACCTTTTACTGGTGAATCTGCTATAGAATCTACCTCAAGCCCTAGCTTTGAAGTAAGTTTGTTTGTTATTGCGGCTTCATCTGCGGCAAATACAGCTGAACTAAGAAGCGAGGTAGCGGCAATCGCGCCTGCAAGGATGAACTGTTTTACTGCTTTCACTTAAATTACTCCATCAGCCACATTGGGCTTTATTCTTAGGCGGTTACTATTACCATGGGTATAGTTAATGCGCCGTGAAATCTGATTACTTGTACGAGGTATGCTAGATAAAAGCTTAGCTGTTAAAACCCAGCTATTTATTTCGTTGTTTAGCTATCAGACCGTCTAACCTTGTAAAAAATTGCATTAATGCTAACACACTACACTGCGATTAAAACACGCACTCCCACCACTTATCGTGTGAATGCGCTACTTGATAGCACACCCGTTTCCCTTTTGCCCTCTTCCACTATGCATTTCTGTATTCTATCTGCTCTATCTACCCTCTTGGGTGATGGCTGTGTATCAATGTTTGCAGTCTTTCTGTTGCAACGTGGGTATAAATCTGGGTTGTTGATAGGTCACTGTGCCCCAGCAACATTTGTACTACACGCAGGTCGGCACCGTGATTAAGTAAATGCGTAGCAAACGCATGGCGCAACGTGTGCGGCGACAAATGCTGCTCAATGCCGGCTTTTACGGCGTAATATTTAATTCTGTGCCAAAACGTTTGGCGCGTCATTTTTTGCCCACGTTTACTTAAATACACAAAATCTGACTGTTTCGATGCAAGAACAGGTCGCGCGGTTTTAATGTAGTGTAATAGCCACTCAATAGCCTCTTCGCCAAGTGGCACTAGTCGCTCTTTATCACCTTTACCAACAACCCTTACAACGCCTTGCTGTAGGCTTATTTGATCCATAGTTAAACCAATTAACTCGCTAACGCGAAGCCCTGTTGCATACAACACTTCTAGCATGCTTTTATCACGACATTCTATGGGGTCATCGGTAAGCGGAGCCGACAGCAAGTCCTCTACTTGTCGCTCACTTAACGACGTGGGCAAAGACTTTGGCGTTTTAGGGTTAGACAGCGCAGAAACAGGGCTATCTACGCGTACTTGCTTACTAATCAAGAACACAAAAAAAGCCCGAATTGCGCTAAGAGCTCGCTGCGTGCTTCTTGTAGACAATCCTTTGTCATGGCGATGTGCCAAATAATCTTGAAGTTGCTCGGTAGTTAAAACAGCAATGTCTTTGACACCAATGTTATTACTAAAAATAGCCAATTTAGTTAAGTCAGTTCGATAACTTTGCTGCGTGTGATCTGACAACCCTTTTTCCAACCACAACATGTCGATGAAACCATCAATATGCGCTTGGCTGGCCGCGGGCACATAAGTTAATTCTCGCGCTGGTTTACGTGCTTTACCGCCCATTAAAAACCACGCTTCTGCTTAATAAGCTCATAAGCTGACTGTATGTCTTGCGCTTTCTTTTTCGCTATTTCCATCGCTTGTTCGGGCAGTCCTTTCGATACCAGCTTATCGGGGTGATGTTCGGCCATGCGCTTGCGATATGCTCGCTTTATTACCTTTTCGTCATCGCTGGCCGAAACGCCAAGAATACGGTATGCATCGTCGATACTTTGCTGTTCCGAATACGTACTTTGCTGACCATGAGCGCCTTGACGATAGCCACCCTGTCGAGACTGCTGTGAGCGGCCTCGGCGAAAACGTATTTCAGCTTCATAAATGGAAATAAGATAGTCTAGGTCACGACGTCTAAAGCCAAGGGGCTTCGCCACCTTTTCAAGCACGTTATATTCTTCTTGAGAAAGCTGCCCATCAGCAAATGCGGCTTGAATAAGGATTTCCAAAAAGACTTGAAGAATATCTCTGCGCCCGTGCGTAGCCTCGTAAAAGCCTTTAAGAGTATCGACAAGTGGAAAATCTCTTGCCTTGCCTTCACGGAATGCTTCTTGGGCCTCGCGTCTGGCGTCACCGGTAAGCTGCATTTCGTCCATCAGTGCCGTAGCAACTTCAATTTCTTTATTGGTTACTTTACCGTCTGCTTTTGCCAAATGCCCCAACGCACTGAAAAGGCTGTGGAAAAATATGGCTTGCTGTTTAAGGCTGTCTTGGTCAGAAAAAAAACGTCCAAACCCGCCGAGTCGATTGAAGTCCTGGCTGTATGCTTTATCGAAGAAATGCCCCACGATGAGCCCTAAAATGGCTCCTGGGATTTTTAAAAACATAAACCCAAAAACAGCGCCGAGGATCTTTCCCCAAATTGACATGAATTAGCTCTCCGTTGCGCGGCTATCTGCTTGACACGCTTTTATAAGTTGAAAGGAAGCTTGGTTTTGTGCTCCCTAAATTGTCTCGTGGCAATATACCAAAGCCGCAAATATAAATAAAAGGGATAAAATGCACAGAAAAAGCGCATTTTTTTACCTCAATGGTTGGTTATTGAAGCAGAAGTGCTTAGAATTGAGGGCTTAATGAAAATTTTGCCGAACTCTTTTAAAGAACGCGTCTCTTAAATAGAGTAAAAAAGCACAAACAATAAAACAGGCCGTCCTTTTACGCATGAAAAATACCTGCGCCATGCTCGTTTCCGCGACCCTTTTGCCTTCTGTCGCGATAGCTCAGGAAACATTAGCAAACACCACAAATACAGCCACTGACGCTGTGCCCGTTGCGTTTTGCTCAGCTGAACCAGTGACCTTTAGTAGTGAAGCACTTATGCCTAAAGGGCATGTAAAAGTAGAAGCGAACAGAACCGAGATTATTGAAGACACGGTTGCCTTGTTTTCTGGTAATGTTGATATTACCTCAGACACGGCGGTGATAAGCGCATCGCAAGCACAGGTTAACGGCGGTGGCAGGGATCTCATCGCGAAAGGCGATGTAGTGTACCAAGATGCTCAGCTTAAAGTTGAAAGCGATTCTGTAACACTTCGCGCAACCGAAGAGCGCCTAGAAATGGCAAACACGCGGTATCAACTTACCGGTTTCGTTGGTCAAGGTGCTGCCGAGGACATCCTTCTTGCTACCGACACGGGCATTGTGCTTAGCGACGTAAGTTTTTCAACGTGTCCAGAGGGGCAAGAAGACTGGCAGATTCGTGCCAGTGAGATTAGCTTAGAAAAAGGAACCGTATGGGGTCAGGCTAAACATACCCGTTTTTACATTGCCGATATACCTGTATTTTATCTTCCCTACTTTGCCTTCCCAGTAAGTAACCAGCGTCAAACTGGCCTGCTTTTTCCGAACTTAACAAGCTCAAGTCGTACAGGTGTAGATTACACCCAGCCATTTTACTGGAACATGGCACCTAATTACGACATGACAATCTCACCGCGTTTAATGACCCGTCGTGGTGTGCAGTTAAATACCGAGTTTCGATACTTGAGCGAGACCAGCCAGAGTAAAGCCTATATTGAATACTTGCCGAGTGACTCAGATATTGACGGTAACCCAGACCGTTACTTTTATCGTTTAGAGCATCAAGGGTTGATTGGTGACAACTGGCTGCTTAACTTTGATTTCAACGGGTTAAGCGACAATAACTACCTGTTAGATTTAGGCAGCGATTATTACAGCCGTGCCGATACACATTTGTACAGAAGTGTTGGGCTAAGCTATTACTCTGAAAATATCGCGCTGCAAATGCAGGTAAAAGACTTTGAAGTACTTGGTAATATTGCTGATAGCTACCGTGCGGTGCCAGAAATTAAGGTAAATTATACCAAGCCTTTGGGTGACTTATTCGAATTTAGCATCGACTCTGAGCTCGCACATTTCGACAACGCGCTCGACACAGCGCCTACTGCAACCCGTTTTCACATTGCGCCTACCCTTGCTATGCCGCTGCGCGCTGCTTGGGGTGAATTTGTTGCTGAAACCACCATTTTTCAAACGGTTTACCAACAAGACAATGTTGAGGGAACACTTTTAGCAGAAGACGTTGACCGTACCTTGGGTCAAGCAAGGCTATACGGCGCCCTTTTCTTTGAACGCGACAAATCGTGGTTCGATGAAAACTTATCAATGACCTTTGAACCGAAAGTGCAGTATTTGTATACGTCTTTCGAAGATCAAACTGACATCGGTTTTTACGACTCAACGCCACTGCTAACCGATGTTGAAGGATTGTTTCGCGGCCAAGAATTTACTGGCCTTGACCGTATTAACGACAACAACCAAATCACACTTGGTGCAACCACGCGCCTGTTAGATAAAAACAACAGGGAACAATTTGTACTGAGCGTGGGTCAGATATTCTACCTTGAAGATAACAAGGTAATTGCAGCTACGAAGAATCAGGACCGCTCTGCGCTAGCTGCCGAAGTAGATTGGCGTGTAAATAACAATTGGTTTTTACACACCGATGTACAGGTAACGACCGAAACAGAAAAAGTTGATTTAAGTAGTATTGGTGTTGAATACCGTAAAGATGCCAGTCGCTTTATACAACTCAGCCATCGTTATGTAAGAGATTTAAGTGGTGAAACCATTGACCAAATTGGTGTATCGGCAAGCTGGCCCATCTCTGAAAATTGGCAATGGGTAGGCAGAACTTATCGAGATTTGGAAAGGCATCGCAGCGTTGAAACCTATACTGGTATTCAATATGAGTCTTGCTGTTGGGCCATTCGTCTAGTGGCTCAGCGCACGCTGAACAATCGCTTTAATGCAAGAGGCGAGCAAACTATTGACGATTTCGACTCGGGTATTTCGCTGCAATTTATCTTTAAAGGTATTGGTTCATCTGGAACGAGAAGAAGCATGCTGCAAGACGGTATGTTTGGCTATCGACAGCCTTATAGTTTAAATTAACCCGCAATTGTGCGTACCAGTAGTACGCGTGAGTGCAATTAACTAATAAAATAAGAGTGTTTATGAAGTTCATTATCCGTGCATTGATGTTAGGTGCCCTTCTTTCGTTTAACACCGTTGCTCAAGAGGTGATGCTTGATCGTGTGGCTGTTATTGTTGACCAAGGCGTAGTGCTAGAAAGCGAAATTGACGCGCTTGTAGCGGAAGTTAAACGCAATGCGCAGGCAAACAACCAGCAATTGCCATCAGACCGCGCACTTCGCACTCAAGCCATTGAGCGATTAATTACGAAAAACCTTCAGCTACAAATGGCAGAGCGTATGGGTATTCGCATTAGCGATCCTCAGCTAGAGCAAACGATAAGCAACATTGCAACTAATCAAGGTGCAACAGTAGAACGTTTACGTGCGCAGCTTGCTGCTGACGGTATCGCTTATGAAGACTACCGCGAAGACATTCGCGAAGAAATTATTATGGGTGAAGTGCGCCGCGCTAACGTTCGTCGCCGCGTTTATATTACGCCTCAAGAAATTGAAACACTGCTGTCTGTAATGGAACAACAGGGTGCGGAGCAGGCTGAATACCGTTTAGGTCATATTCTTATCGGTTTCCCACCAGAGCCATCTGATGAAGACATTCAAGCTGCACGCGAGCGTGCTGACAAAGTTATTGGCTTATTAGAGTCGGGGTCTGACTTTGCCAAAATTGCTATTGCCTCTTCATCAGGTAACGAGGCACTTGAAGGTGGTGATATGGGCTGGTTGAACATTAACGCCATGCCAACGCTTTTTGCTGAAGCTATCCAAGATAAAGAGAAAGATTCACTAGTAGGTCCTATTCGAAGTGGTGCAGGTTTCCACATTCTAAAAGTAATAGACACACGCGGTATTGAAAAAGTTACCGTTGAAGAAGTGAAGTCTCGCCACATTCTTGTAAAACCTTCCATTATTTTAAGTGAAGACAAAGCACGAGAAATGCTTATCGGGTTTAAAGAAGACGTAATAAATGGCGATGCAGACTTTGCAGAACTAGCGAAAGAGCATTCTGAAGATCCTGGTTCAGCACTACGTGGCGGTGAATTAGGTTGGTCAGATCCAAAAGTTTACGTACCTGAATTCTCAGAAGCCCTAGCAAACCTAGAGCCTGGTGAATTTAGTCAACCTGTGCGTACCGTTCACGGCTGGCACTTAATCCAGCTACTAGAGCGCCGCGTTGATGACGCGACTGACAAGCGCAAAGAAGACAAAGCCTATCAGCTGATTTTCAACCGAAAGTTTGCTGAAGAAACCGAGAACTGGCTACGTGAAATGCGCGATTCAGCGTATGTAGAAGTTGTCGAGTCATAAGAGAGAAGACACATTAGTACATGAGTACACCGATTAAAATTGCAATAACACCGGGAGAGCCGGCGGGGATAGGGCCAGATTTAATTATTAAACTGGCCCAAGAAGCTTGGCAGGCTCAGCTTGTGGTATTCGCCGACAGAGCCATGCTTGAACAAAGAGCTGAGATGCTAGGCCTACCGCTAACCCTTATTGATTACGACGCCAATAACCCGCAAATTCAAAATGCGGGTTCGTTGTATATTAAGCAAATAGATAAATCTGTTGATGTAGTAGCCGGTACGCTTAATAGCGACAACGGTTTATACGTTGTTGAAACCCTTCGCCAAGCCTGTCAGGCCAATATGGATGGTGACTTCGACGCCGTGGTTACGGGCCCTGTTCACAAGGGCATTATTAACCAAGCGGGCGTGTCTTTTAGTGGCCATACCGAGTTTTTTGCCTATCAGTCAAACACAATTGACGTGGTTATGCTGTTATCAACAGAAGGGCTGAATGTAGCACTTGCCACCACCCACATTCCTTTGGAGTACGTAGCAAAGGCCATTACGCGCGAACGCCTGCACAAAGTTATTCATATCATTAATACCGACTTAAAATTAAAATTCGGCATTAAAGAGCCTAATATCTATGTGTGCGGACTTAATCCTCACGCGGGTGAAGATGGTCATATTGGTAAAGAAGAAATTCAAACTATCACACCGGCCCTTGATGAGCTGCGTGAAGAAGGCTTGAATATTACCGGTCCATTACCTGCCGATACTATTTTTCAGCCTAAATACCTTGATAAAGCCGATGTTGTGTTAGCAATGTATCACGATCAAGGGCTACCCGTGCTAAAATACAAGGGTTTTGGCGCCTCGGTGAATATCACCCTAGGCCTTCCTTTTGTTCGTACATCTGTCGACCACGGTACCGCGCTTGATTTAGCGGGCACAGGTGAGGCAGATGCGGGCAGTTTCAGAAAAGCATTAGAAAAAGCCATTGAGCTTGCACATCATCAACAATGAGTAAAACACATTTAGGCCACACGGCCAGAAAGCGCTTCGGTCAGAACTTTCTTCACGATGAATACGTGATTGGAAAAATTGTTGCCGCCATTGCGCCGAAGAACGAGCAAAACTTGGTTGAAATAGGACCTGGTTTAGGCGCGCTTACCGACCCTGTATGCGAAGAAGTTAACGCACTTACTGTTATTGAGCTTGACCGAGACCTTGCCAAGCGCTTGCGCCATCACCCATTTAACGGTGAAAAGCTTACCGTCATTGAGCAAGACGCAATGACAATGGATTTTTCTGCCTTATTGAAAGATATGCCGGAAAAAGACAAGAAGCTGCGCGTTTTCGGCAACCTGCCCTACAACATTTCAACGCCGTTAATGTTCCACCTATTCGACCACGCACAAAGCATTGAAGACATGCACTTCATGTTGCAAAAAGAAGTGGTTAACCGCCTTGCTGCGGGCCCTGGTTCGAAAAATTACGGCAGATTGTCTGTTATGGCGCAGTATTACTGCCACGTTATCCCCGTGCTGAACGTGCCGCCAGGCGCTTTCAAGCCTGCACCAAAAGTAGACTCGGCGGTGGTGAAATTGATACCACATCAGACACCTCCTGTTGATGTTGAGTCGGTAAATACGCTTGAGCGCGTGTGTGCACAAGCTTTCAATCAACGCCGTAAAACCATTCGTAATTCGCTGAAAGACTGCCTAAGTGAAGAAGAAATTTCAGCACTGGGGATAGATCCAACATGCCGAGCAGAAGTGTTGTCGCTTAGCGACTTTGCCACATTGGCAAATGCGGTTTCAGCAAAAGAAAGCCAGCAAGAGCAGTAATTTGCTATGGATACTCCAGACATTGAGGTGCGAGTTAACACTCGCCACCTACCTGAGCACCTTCCTTCAGATTCAAAGCAATACGCATTTGCCTATCACATTAAGATAGAGAATAAGAGCCCTGAGACAGTGCAGCTTATCAACCGCTACTGGCGCATTTGTGATGCCAATGGAAAAGCGTCAGAAGTAGAAGGTGCTGGCGTTGTTGGTAAACAGCCTATAATGAAAGCAGGTGAATCGTTCGAGTATACTAGCGGTGCTGTTATTGACACGCCCGTTGGCAGTATGGAAGGCTACTACGAAATGGAGCGGGAAAACGGCGAACGCTTCCGTGTTCCCATTGCTGTGTTTCGATTAGCGGTACCTAATATACTCCATTAATTTTTTCCAAGCGCAGAGAAAGCTATATTGTCGCAAAGCAATACCTACGTCATTGGCGATATTCAAGGCTGTTATGAAGGCCTTCGCCGTATATTAGATAAAGTTAAGTTTAATCCCGACTCGGACACACTGCTTGCGGTGGGCGACCTAGTGGCAAGAGGTGAAGACTCGCTTAGCACACTTCGTTTTTTAAAGTCGCTGGGAAACGGGTTTTCAAGCGTACTGGGGAATCATGACTTACATTTGCTTTCCGTTATTAATGGCTTACGAAAAGCGAAAAAATCAGACAAATTAAACCCGCTGTTAAAGGCTAACGACCTACAAGAGCTTACTGACTGGCTTCGACAGTTTCCGCTGGTAAAACACATAGCGCCTAACACCATAATGGTTCATGCGGGCCTGTATCCACAGTGGTCAATCGACGAGGCTGTTAGCCTAAGTGGCGAGGTAAGCAAAGTGCTTCGCGGTGACAATTACGCTGAGTTTCTAAGCGACATGTATGGAAACGAGCCCAACCGTTGGGACAATGACCTACAAGGTAAAAAGCGACTTCGTTTTATTGTTAATGCGTGCACTCGCATGCGCTTTATAGAGAACATCAACGCTCTAGACTTCGAACATAAATCTCATCCTAGTGCCGTCGCTAACAGCGTCAATAGTTCACTTCAACCCTGGTTCACTGTAGATAACCTTAAACTGGATAAAAACGACCGCGTTGTTTTTGGCCATTGGGCTGCGCTGTCGGGGCAAACACAAAAGCACCAGTTTATAGGTTTAGACACAGGTTATGTGTGGGGACAGTCAATGACCATGCTTAACCTTAATTCAAACGAACTTATACAAATTGACGCTTAAGCCCACGCCCTTCACTTCTTAGTTTTCGGATTTAAAGCAAAGATCGTCACAGTACTGGTATTACCAGTACTTAAATTATTCATCTACTAGCAATTTAGGTAAACATTAAGTTGTTGTAGCCGATACAATAACGTGTTCCAAACGATGCAGTTTATTCTCTTACCTCGGCGTATGTAAAAACGAGTGCTAGCGAAAAGGTATATTTTACTGCGCTAGAGGGGTAATATCGTAACCGATAAAAACAAAAAAACACTCATCCAGGAGTTCCGATGAAAATAACGGTAGCCACACGCATAATCGGTGGATTTGTAGCGATAAGTGCTCTTCTGATCATTATCAGTGTTGTTTCACTCTTCAACCTTAATTCAATAGGTTCAGCGACCGAAGAAGTAAATGACGTAGCACTTCCCACCGTAGCAGGTAGTAACGCACTGAAAGCCAGCTTCCTCAACATGGGTAGACTGACTTTTGAGAGCTACATCGAAGAGGAACTCGGTGGACTTAAAGAAAAACGTGATGCGTTTAATGCCGCAAAAGACACGTTTGAAACAGAATACAAAAAGTTAGCGCAAGCAGTAAAAAACGAACCGCAGCTAAAAAGCACGCTTAATGGTGTTCGCGAGAGTTACGAAACCTATATCACAAATGTTGAAGCGCTATATAACAGCCACCAGAAATACTTAGAGTTACGCAACACCATTCAAAGCCGTTTAGGCGATGCTGAAGACAACGCCGACGATGCATCTACATACCTTCTAGATTTTTCTGACCTTGATGCAGTTGACAGCGATCCTAAGCTTCGTCGCGCTGCTGAAATTGGCGGCCAGTTAGAAACGTCATTGCTGTCTCTTTTAACGGTTTCATCGGAATACGTTAAAACGCAAACCCTTATTCGTTCACAAACGTTGGGCAATGAGGTTGATTTGGTTGTAGAGAAAGTGGTTACGCAGCTTAGCGATATGGTGCAAACCGCAGATGGTCGTGATGACTCTGGAACGTTAGATGATATTAACGAATTAGTTAACGACGCGGTAAACGCTATTAAAGCTAGCGACGGTGTTGTTCAGCTACATATAGATCGTCTTGAACGTAGAAACGATGCGGAGAAAGCGCTTAATGCCTCTGACGAAAACATTGCACAAGGTGTGGTAGACCTTGAAAACCTATTAAGCCTTGCTGATAGAAAGGCCAGCGATGTTGAAGAGCAAGTTAACAATACCATTGCTACGGGCAATACCATTGTTATCGTGGTAGTGCTTATCTCGATTGCTATTGCCGTTATTATTGGTTTCCGCACCGTACGCGCCATCATCATCCCGCTATATCGCGTGAATAAGCTGCTTACTATTGCCTCATCGGGCGACTTAACCCATCGTCTAGACGATAGTGCTCAAGATGAGTTTGGCTTACTTGCCCGTAACTGCAATACGTTAATAGGTAACCTTAAAGAGCTTATTACGGCCATTAACGAACGTGCTGAGCAACTTGCTGCAGCGTCAGAGCAAACCTCGGCGGTAACTGCTCAGACTACGCATTCAATTCAAGATCAGAAGTCACAAATTGGTCAGGTAGCGACGGCAACTACTGAGATGCACTCAACGTCTCAACTTGTTGTGCAAAATGCGGAAGATACGTTGAGCCAAATTCGACATGCTGACAAAGAAGCCGAAAACGTTCGTCAAATTTCACTGGAAAACAAAAACACCATTGAAATATTGGCTAAGGACGTACAAGACGCCGCTGACGTTATTAACAAGTTACACCAAGATAGCGCCAGCATTGGCGGTATTCTTGACGTTATTCGCGGTGTTGCTGACCAAACCAACTTGCTTGCATTAAACGCAGCAATTGAGGCCGCACGAGCGGGTGAACAAGGCCGTGGCTTCGCGGTTGTTGCTGACGAAGTTCGAACACTGGCTAGCCGCACACAAGAGTCGACTCAAGAAATTAATGCCATGATTGAAGTGCTGCAAGCAGGTGCCGAACGCGCTGTTGCAGTAATGAATCAAGGCAAAGAGCAAACCGCAGCTTGTGTATCTCAAACCGAGAAAGCAACGCAAGCGCTGGACATTATTTCTGAAGCAGTTCACAAAGCGCACGACGTAAGTTCTCAAATTGAACAGTCGGCTCGTGAACAAAATACTGTGTCACAAGAGATTAGCGAAAAGCTAGAGACCATTGTTGGTATTGCTGAAGAAACAACAGCAGGTGCCCAGCAAACGTCTGAATCAAGTCATGAAGTAGCAAGACTTGCAGAAGAGCTGCAGCAATCAATAAGGCAGTTTAAAGTGTAAGTTCACCTTACCGTGTTAAAAAGCGCCTTATAAAGGCGCTTTTTTTGTGCCTAAACAAAAAGTAATAGCGCAAAGTAATAACTCAAAACAATGTCACAAAGTGACCATGAAACGCGGTAATAACGTAGCTAAATAACAGTAAAGTATCTGGGAAAACAACTTACGTTATGCGCTTACTATCATTAATTTCATTCATGAGTTTACTTACTATGCCTGTTGCTGCTTCCGACAATGAAAAAGTATATTACAAAGACACTGAAACCTTGCCCTATACCATAGAAGCTTCTTTAGAAAATGAGATAGAGATAAGAGCGTACCCTGAAGTCATGGCTGTTATGTCTAAAGGAAGCAGTGAAGCGGGTGCATTCAAGCTTCTTTTTAACTACATATCGGGCGAAAACACATCTGGTAGTGAAATCTCTATGACATCGCCAGTTGAAATTGGAAATGATGTTAACGAAAGCGATGGCGGTGCAGGAACAAAAATATCGATGACCTCACCCGTTGAAATGTCGCCGACGAATGGAATGATGTTTTTCTTACCTAATCAATACACCGAATCGAACGCACCAGTGCCCACCCATGACAGTGTATCGTTAGTTAAGGTTGATGCTAGAACCGTTGCCGCTATTGGCTATAGCGGTTTTGACAGTGAGGACAAAAGGGCTGAGCATGCACAGAAACTTCAGCAAAGCCTGGCAGAAAACGGATATCGCGTGACGGGAAAAGCCAGTTACTTGGGCTATGACTCACCATTTACACTGCCTTGGAACAAGCGTCACGAAGTGATCATGCCAGTGGCGAAATAAAACATACAAAAACGGCCAGCAAATGCTGGCCGTTTTTATGCAAATGAGTAACTCAAGACATCATTTATTCGAACAGTGCTTTGTGCAGCTTTCTTACAACGTCTTCACTATCGCTCTCATTAACCAAGAACGATAGGTTGTGCGGGTTCGCGCCAAAACAAATCATGCGTAAGTTAAAATCTGACACTGCAGATAATATCTTGCTTGATACGCCAGCTTCGGTTTGCATGTTGTTACCTACAACCGTTACTAAGTCGTAGCCTTTTTCTACCTTCACATCACAAATTGTTTCTAGCTCAGCGATGGTTTCTTTGTTCAGTCGCTGCGCCACTGAGTTCGCTGGATTATCAAGCGTAAACGAAACCGAGATTTCAGACGTGGTAACCAAGTCTACACTTAACTTATGCTTCGCAATAATCGCAAACACCTGCTGTAGGAAGCCCTGTGCGTACATCATCTTGGGTGTTTTGACCGTTACCATTACCTGCTCTTTACGGCGTGTAATAGCGCGATACGCGGGTTCGTGCTCACAATCACGAACAATCCATGTACCGCCTTTTTCTGGCTCTTTACTAGAACCTACAAACACCTTGATGTCTTTTCTAAGCGCAGGCTCCATGGTAGCCGGGTGCAATACTTTTGCGCCAAAGGTTGCCATTTCAGCAGCTTCTTCAAAGCTCAGTTCTGGTAATGGCCTTGCCGCTGATGTTATGCGTGGATCAGTGGTATAAACACCAATCACGTCAGTCCAAATTTCGCATGACTCAGCATCTAGCGCTTCAGCAAGCAATGCTGCGGTAAAGTCTGAACCACCGCGACCAAGTGTTGTGGTGCGCCCTTCAGCATCTGCGCCAACAAAACCCTGCGTGACCACAATAGCGTCAGTAAGCTCTGGGGCAAGTAACTGCTTGGCAAGTTTTTCAATTTCTTCGATTTGCGGAGCGCCTTCGCCAAATTCACTATCGGTACGCAAGACTTTACGCACATCGAAGTTCATGGTGTTAACGCCTTGTTCAGCTAGCACCGACGCAAACATTAATGACGACATGCGCTCGCCCATAGATAGCAGCTGATCTTTTAAATCATCACGATGTAATATTTCTTCATGAAATGCCAAGCTTCGCATTTCATCCAGCAAGTCATTCAGCTTAGGTTCAACCACGTCTTTATCGCTAAGCATGTTCAATATAGCCAATTCGATATTGATTATTGCTTGGCAGGTCTCTTCTATTTGCTGCTGCGTCATAGGTGTATGCGCAAGACTTACAAGGTGATTAGTTACACCAGCTGCTGCACTTACTACCACAATGCGTGTTTTTTCATTACCGGCAACAATTCGGGCGCAATTCTGCATTACTTCGTAATTTGCAACGCTCGTTCCACCGAACTTCGCTATCGATAAAGCATTTGTCACTTTTTTAACTCCAGAAAGACACTAGCGGTTTGCTAGCTTAGTCACACGTTATTTGTGTAACTAGTAAATCGTTATTTGGTCGCCTACGTTAATATTATTTTTGGCGAACCACCCTTGGTTCATTTCCAACGCGTAAAGTACCTCTTTTGAAGAACCCACCGATTCCAAGCTATGCGGGGTGAGAGGTTTTATATCCGTTATTACGCCTTTTCTATCTATAAATGCTACGTCTAAAGGAACGAAAGTATTTTTCATCCACATACCAGCGTACTTTGGCTCAGAAAACTTGAAGAACATTCCGCAGTCTTCACACAAAGATTTACGAAACATAAGCCCTTGTGCACGCTGTTCGAAGTTCTTAGCGTACTCGACGTTGTAGCGTTTATTCCCTATTTCTAGAGAGACAGCATCGAAGCTAACCTTATTCATAGCAGATACAGGGTCAACCTGTGCTTTTGCACACCCTAAGGTTAATACAAGTGCAGCAACAATAAAGAAAGATTTTCCCATTAGACATTCCTTTTCGCCATAAAAAAACCGGTCATCAAACAGGCAACCGGTTTGTTAGTTTATACACTAATTTTTTCAACATTCAATGGTGTGAGAAAGCCTAGTTATAGTGCACTACAAACAAAAAAGCCTCTGCACTTGCAGAGGCTTTCAAAAGCTTTAAATCAATGCGTTATTCAACGCTTTAATTCAAATAAAATTACACTCGCTTAACCGCAACATCAGCAGCAAACTTCGGCTTAACTGCTAAGTCTTCTGAAGGTGGAGCAAACTTAGTTAGGTCGATGCCTGCAACCGCTTGCTTGTATTCTTCAGTGGTTGGGAAGCGGCCAAGAACAGTTGAAAGCACTACTAGCGGCGTAGAGCCTAGTAGCGATTCACCTTTCTTCTCAGCAGAGTCGGCAACAACACGGCCTTGGAACAAACGAGTAGACGTAGCAATTACCGTATCGCCTGGCTCAGCTTTTTCTTGGTTACCCATACATAGGTTGCATCCAGGACGTTCTAGGTAAAGAATGTTGTCGTACTTAGTACGCGCCGCTTCTTTAGGCTTAGCATCGTCGAATTCAAAGCCTGCATATTTCGCAAGTACTTCCCAGTCGCCTTCTGCTTTAAGCTCGTCAACAATGTTGTATGTAGGTGGCGCAACTACTAGCGGTGCTTTGAACTCTACAGTGCCGTTAAGCTTCTCTAGGTTACGAAGCATTTGAGCAATAATTTGCATATCGCCTTTGTGCACCATACAAGAACCAACGAAACCTAGGTCAACTGGCTTACCATCGTAGTAAGAAACTGGACGGATAACGTCGTGCGTATAACGCTTAGAAACGTCTTCGTTGTTTACGTCAGGGTCAGCAATCATTGGCTCATCGATTTGATCTAGGTCGATAACCACTTCCGCGTAGTACTTAGCGTTATCATCTGGTGCAAGCGCTGGCTCTTCGCCAGACTTGATTTCAGCAATACGCTTGTCAGCAAGGTCAAGTAGACCTTGAAGCATCTTAGCTTCGTTGTCCATGCCCTTGTCGATCATAATTTGGATACGGCTCTTAGCAAGCTCAAGTGACGCAATCATAGTCTCGTCGTTAGAGATACAGATTGACGCCTTCGCTTTCATTTCCGCAGACCAGTCGGTAAACGTAAACGCTTGGTCAGCCAGTAGAGTACCGATTTGTACTTCGATAACACGGCCTTGGAACACGTTTTCGCCAGAGAACTGCTTAAGCATTTGCGCTTGAGTCGCGTGAACCACATCACGGAAGTCCATGTGCTCTTTCATGCTGCCTTTGAAAGTCACTTTTACAGACTCTGGAATTGGCATCGCCGCTTCACCTGTAGCAAGTGCTAGAGCAACTGTACCTGAGTCGGCACCGAACGCTACACCTTTAGACATACGTGTATGCGAGTCACCACCAATGATAATTGCACGATCGTCTACCGTGATGTCGTTAAGCACTTTGTGAATAACGTCAGTCATTGAGTGATAAACACCTTTAGGGTCACGCGCTGTGATTACGCCAAAGTTGTTCATGAAAGACATAAGCTTTGGAATGTTAGCCTGTGCTTTCTTGTCCCATACTGATGCCGTGTGACAACCAGACTGATAAGCACCGTCAACAAGTGGAGAAATGGTTGATGCTGCCATTGACTCTAGCTCTTGGCATGTCATTGGGCCTGTGGTGTCCTGAGAACCAACAATGTTCACTTTAACGCGAACGTCAGAACCTGCGTGAAGCGGTGCATCTGAGTTTACGCCAACCGCATTGCGGTTAAAGATTTTCTCAACTGCTGTTAGGCCTTGGCCTTCGTGTGATACTTCTTTTGAAGGTGCATACACCGTTGGAGCTGCTATACCTAGAGTAGCTGCTGCGAAAGACTGTAGCTGCTTACCAAATACTACCGCGTAAGAACCACCCGCTTTCATGAACTCCATTTTTTGAGGAGTAAATGACGCAGATACGTCAGCTAGCTCTTCTGAACCGTTGTATAGCTTCTTCGCTTTGGTATCGATAGTAAGTACCGTACCCGTTGCTACAGAGTAAGCTTCTTCTAGTACTGGGTCGCCGTTTTCATCGCGAACCACTTCGCCATTTGCGTCAGTTTTCTTAACCCAGTTTTTAAGGTCAAGACCAATACCACCAGTAACATCTACCGTAGTAAGGAAGATTGGCGCGATACCGTTAGTACCTGCAACAATTGGCGCTTTGTTTACAAATGGAATGTAAGGACTAGTTGGCTCACCGGCCCATAGTGCAACGTTGTTAACACCAGACATACGTGATGAACCTACACCCATTGTGCCTTTTTCAGCAATCAGCATTACTTTGGCGTTAGGGTGCTTTTTACCTAGCTCTACAATTTCTTGCTGCGCTTCAGGAGAAATCATGCACTGACCGTGAAGTTCGCGGTCTGCACGAGAGTGTGCTTGGTTACCTGGAGAAAGAAGGTCAGTTGAAATATCACCTTCGGCTGCAATGTAAGTCACTACTTCAATCTTCTCTGGTACTTCAGGAAGCTTTGTGAAGAATTCTGCTTTTGCGTAGCTTTCTAGCACGTCTTTCGCAATAGCGTTGCCAGCTTTAAATGCAGTTTCAAGACGTTCTGTATCCGCTTCGTACAGGTAAACCTGTGTTTTCAATACTTCTGCCGCTGGCTTTGCTACTGCTTCGTCGCTAGAAAGCGCTAGGTCTAGTAATGCTTCAACAGATGGGCCACCTTTCATGTGTGAAAGTAGCTCTAGTGCAAACTCAGGAGTAATTTCTTCTACTTCTTCTTCGCCAAGTACAATTTCCTTAAGGAATTGCGCTTTAACACCTGCAGCAGGTGTAGTACCTGGTAGCGTGTTGTAGATAAAGAATTTAAGAGAGTCTTCGCGGTGCTCGTTTGTTGTATCTTTAATTTGAGCAATAATTTCAGACAGCAGGTCTGCACTGTCGATTGGCTTAGGGTTAAGACCAAGTTCCGTTTTACGGGTCTCGATCTCTGCCAGATATTCTGAATACAAACTCATATAGTTCTCTCGGTCTTAGTTTTACTTGGGCGTAGTGTTAAGTCGGTCTTAGCTATACGCATATGAAAATGGGCTATATTTTAACTGATTTTCGCGCTGCACGTAATGCTTGGCGAAAAAGAGTATAGTCGTTAATGCAAGAATTTTTTACACAAAGCAGCATTATGTTTTGCCTTAACCCAAACACAAGAACAAGCCCGACAGTGAAATTATTTGTTTATAATCAAAAACATAAAAACATAGAAGCAAATTTAAAAACGTGTCTGCTAAAACAGTTATCAGCAAAGCTGTAATAAATAATAGTGTTGTATTTATGACAAACATTTCTCGCACTTATGGTACTACCAGTACAAATAAGCAACGAATATGAAGAATTTGACGCATTTAGGCTTGGTTACATTAGAGCTACGCTGCGGCAAATTTCGAGTGTAATATGCCAAAATAAGCTTACAGTGTGGTGCTGCTAAACGTCTTTGGGCTATCGCTGCACTACTGCTGTTTTTCTACTGCTGCTTAGGCGCTGTCACCCTAATAAGGTTGGCATTGTCACCATCGGTAATCACCAATATCTCCCCTTTGCTGTTTACTTCAACGTCGCGAAGTCTAGTATTTAGCTCTTCAACTATAGGCTGCACGGTAAACCTATTGCTCTCTTCGCTATTAGTCTCTTTGCTATTGTTCTGTTTGCTTAGCTGCTGCGCATCTTTACTGGGTTGAGGAAGAACAGCGAACAGTGTCTTGGCTTTTAATGATGTAATGAGGAACGCACCTTCAAGGTGTGAAAACAAAGCCGGAATGTCAGGCGCAGGTTGGCGATACAACACCATTGAAGACGGAGCAATGGAAGGCGTCCAGTTTACTAACGGATTGATCATACCTTGATATTCAGTAAACGGAGAAATGTTAGCACCCGAGTAATCTTTGCCCAACGTCACTACCGGCCAACCGTAGTTATTACCACGCGTAATGAGGTTAAGCTCATCACCGCCATCAGGGCCATGTTCATGCTGGTAAACATTGCCGTCACTGCCATAAACCAGCCCCTGCGGGTTGCGGTGCCCAATACTGTAGACATAAGGATTATCAGAGAATGGTGGCGCGTCTAGTGGCTCACCATTTAGTTTAAAGCCAATAATTTTACCAAGTTGCGAATTGACCACCTGAGCTTGCTCTCGATAGTCGAAGCCATCGCCGACAGTAACCAGAAAGCCGCCGCTTTTAAGGGCCAGTAGTTTTCCACCGTAATGCACTGGTGTATCTTTTTTGTCTTTCACCTCAAATATAGGCGTAAAACCCGACACACCTTGTTCAGCAGAAAACGATACCAACACAACGGCTAGTGCGTTGGCTTCCTCATCGCCCTTTGAATAAGACAATAGAAGTTTGTCTTCTACAACAAGTACATCAAGTACACCACCCTGCCCTTTTGTATAAAGCGCTGGCAGGTTTAGCCCGTGACGTATACTGTTGCCGTCATTTAACACCACTGTTAGAAAACCATCGCGTTCTACAATAAGAATGCTGTCGTCTGGTAACACAGTTAATGCTTTGGGGTACTGCAAACCCGACGCAATAGTTTCCAGACTGTAACTATCAGCTTGAAGTAAGCTTTGAGGCGTGGAACTTGTATTTGCACTAGCACTTGCATTAACAAGTAGCGCATTACTTAGCATTAACGCGCAACTTACTAGCAACAAGGTAAAAATAGGTTTCATAAACAGTACTCAAACGGGCTTTCTTTATGGTATACCAAAAACAACTGGCCTTGTTTAGGTAAATTTAATGGCTCACTTTATAAAACACACTGCATTACCGTTTTTAATCACTTGCCTTTGTGCTTTCTTGCTTGCGAGCGCCCTGCACTCGATATTTGTATTAAAGGCACTTACCAATATCGATATAGAAATTGGACTTACCGAAGCTTTACAAATGATTGGCAGCGACATACTGGGCTTACTGCCCACCTATGGAGTGATTATTGCCGCAACACTGGCTTTGGCGTTTACGTTTGCACGCTTTGTGTTTCTAAAACAGCAAAAGCCAGCAAGCTTCACAGTGTTAATTTACGCACTAGCAGGCATATTTGGCTTTTTTGTTATGTTGTCAGCCATGCAACCTATATTAAATGTAACCTTAATTGCTGGTGCGAGAAGTACGGCCGGGTTTATTGCCCAGTGCTGCGCTGGTGTTTTTGCAGGCATAGTATTTAGTTCGCTAAAACAAAGGTTTTAAAAGGGTTCGCCGTATCGACTGTCGTTATCGCCTGTTATTAAGCGCCCATCGCTACATCTATTACACAACCAAGCATGTTGATTTATCAACAGGCTTTATAACGATTTATAAACGAAGAAAGATGTAAATAAAAAGTTAACTTTGCTACTGTTAATGAAACCCTTTAACTGTACCTTTTAGGAACTAGCTTAATGATTTCGTACCCTGACAACGTAGCATGCTTGGCTGATTATTTAGAAAATGTACTTAAAAAATTTGCAGATAAACCTGCATACACCGCACTTGGACAAACGCTGACTTTTAAAGATATTGATGAAAAGTCGGCAGCGTTAGCAAAGTATTTTGTACATGAGGCCAAACTGGCACCAGGGACGAAAGTCGCTATTCAGTTACCCAACCTTATTCAAAACCCCATAGCGGTATATGGCGCACTGCGCGCTGGCTTGGTGGTGGTAAATACCAACCCGCTCTATACCGAACGTGAAATGAAACATCAATTCACCGATAGTGGCGCACAGGCCTTGGTGATTCTTGGAGACCTTCTACCTAAGTTCGACAACATAAAAGCGGACACAACAATAGCAACGGTCATTGTTACGTCGGCAACAGAGCTTCTAGACCCATCATCGGCGCCGACTGTTGATGCCCCAAACACAGTTTCCTTCTCTGACGCTATTAACGTGGGCAGTAACCTTCCTGACTTCACACGCGAGAAGAGTAATTTAGAAGACCTCGCAATGCTGCAATATACAGGTGGCACCACTGGCGTATCGAAAGGTGCCGCACTTAGCCACAAAAATGTATTGGCAAACTGCATTCAAATGCTCGACCGCATTGGTGATGGGTTTAAAGATGGCGAAGAAGTATTGGTTTGCCCACTACCGCTTTACCATATATATGCATTTACCGTAGGAATGATGGCGTTGTTTGCGAAAGGTAGCCAAATCATCCTTATTCCTAACCCTCGCGATATCGACGGATTTATTCAAGCGTTGAAGCCCCATACCATTAGTGCGTTTATGGGGATTAACACCTTATTTGTTGGCCTCGGTCGTCACCCTGAGTTCGCGAAACTCGACTTCTCGAAGCTTCACCTTACTATGTCGGGTGGTACGGCGCTTACTCAAGCAGCAGTATCAATTTGGCAAAATGTAACAGGCAACACTATTACCGAAGGCTACGGTTTGTCAGAAACCGCGCCTGTTGTGTCGTTTAATATTCCAGGTAAAGAAGAAATAGGCACCGTTGGTCACGAGCTTCAAGAAACAGAAGTAGCGCTGCTAGACAGCTATGACAAACCTGTCGCCGAAGGCGAGTCAGGCCAAATTGCGGTTCGCGGACCGCAAGTGATGATGGGCTATTGGCAGCGCGATGATGAAACTGCAAAGGTGATGACAGAAGACGGCTTCTTTAAAACTGGTGATATAGGCATTCGCTCTGAATCAGGGGCCATTAAAATAGTTGATAGACTTAAAGACATGATCATTGTATCTGGCTTTAACGTTTATCCAAACGAGGTGGAAGACATTCTTACAACGCATCCTGATGTGATGGAGGCTGCAGTAGTGGGCAAGCCAGACGAAAAGACAGGCGAACGCGTATGTGCCTATATCACGGTTACACAACCTGTTAGCGAAGAGGCCATCACTGCCTTTTGTAAAGAGCACCTGACCAACTATAAAGTGCCAAAGTCGGTTACCGTATTACAAGAATTGCCTAAATCTACCGTTGGCAAAATCCTGCGCAGAGAATTGCGGTCAGCCTAATATCATAGGTACCACAATATTGTATAAAGCAGCGCTAGCTCGCTGCTTTTTTATTTACAAATCAGTTTATTACTACCAAAGAATAAGCTATTCAAATTGTATAAGCTTTCAAACCTTACTATAACTAAGGTATCTAGAAAGTAATACGTTATTTACATGCAATCCAAAACAATTTCTTGTAGCAGTCTTGACGAATTATTGATTCACCGGGAAGCACTGTCCCAGTTTCACGCCGATGTGATAATAGTGTATGCGTCTGCCTCATTTTTTGATGACGACCGACTGTTCGCCACGCTACTGCCGTTTTGCGGCAACCTGCTAGGTTGCAGCACAGCAGGTGAAGTATCAGGAGAACAAGTACGTGAAAACAGTATTTCAATTATTTTGTGGCACTTTCAAACCGATGCTCACGCGAAAATATATGCGTGTGAACTTGCTGGAATGCAGGCATCAAAAGAGGTCGGCATTACGCTTGCAAACCAAATTCAAAGCGACAGCCTGAGAGGAGTGTATATACTCGCTCCAGGCGTTAACGTAAACGGCTCGGCCTTGGTTGATGGGTTGAGGCAAAAACTACCACAGCACGTTGGCATAAGTGGTGGCCTTGCTGGAGATGGTGATGCCTTCGAGAAGACATTTGTCATGGGGCCAAATGGCATCAGCAATCAACAAGTTGTAGCACTTGCACTTTATGGCGATAAACTCGACTTTGATTATGCAGCACTGGGTGGTTGGAGATCTTTCGGTCCAACCCGCCTAGTGACTAAAGCAACCGAGAATCAGCTCTACGAATTAGATTATCAGTCAGCATTAGATATTTATAAAAAATACCTAGGCGAATATGCCGAGGACCTTCCTGCTAGCGGTCTATTGTTTCCATTTGAAGTTATTGATAGCGAAGGCCGCTCTGTTGGAATCATACGGACTATTTTGGGTGTAGATGAAAGGCAGCAAAGTTTGACCTTGGCGGGGGAAGTACATGAAGGTTCATACGTTAGGTTGATGCACGCTTCAACAGATGATCTTATTGACGGCGCATCTCATGCCTCTATGCAGCTTCCCGTGCACCGTTCAGCTTCCGCAGCACATAACAAGTCGCAAGACATCGCGCTGATAACCAGTTGCGTGGGTCGAAAATTGGTCATGGGCGATCGTGTTGAAGAGGAAATAGAAGAAGTTGCGCATTGTTTACCAGAAAACGTGAAAATCGCAGGTTTTTATTCATACGGAGAAATGAGCCCTTTTAACGGAACGTTACACAGCCAACTACACAACCAGACGCTAACCATCATGTTGCTGAGAGAAAGAATTTGAATCCCCTCTTCTCTCGTCAACTAAGAAAAGCATTCGGCTTCAAAGACGACCTCTCTCTTGAGCAGTGGTTGAGTAAACTAAACAACAACGAATTAGAGAATAATCAGGAAGAATTCAATAAGCTGAGAACAGGGTTAGCCGCATTGCTACCTAGAGTAGAAGATAGCTATGAGGCACATGTAAGAGATATTGTACTTCGCGACCGAAGCTTACAACTCAGTTCAGAAGAACTGATGTCAGCCAATCAAAAAATTCGTAACGAAAATAAGGCTCAGCATAACGTTATCGAAATGCTAAGAGTATCAGTAAATAAACTTCTTACTGAGCTTGATAAACCAATAATTGAACACGGGTATTCGAACCTTTCAGATCTTTCTCATCGTGTACTAGAGCTAATCGATGAACAAAAAGTACTAAGAGATACGCTTAAGGAAGACCGTCGTTTTTATCGAAGTATTACCAACAGTATAGGGGAAGGCGTCTATGCTGTAGACGGTAATGATAATTTACGCTTTCTCAACCCTACTGCCTCTAAACTACTAGGATGGACTTTCGAAGAGTTACAAAAACGAGCCTTTCACGACACCGTACATTATCAGAGAAAAGACGGCACCCTTATATCAAGAGACGAATGTGATATTAGTAATCACATTCAACGAGGGGTTTCATATACCTCTTATGAAGAATATTTTACCGACCAAAACGGCCGTATATTTCCCGTATCTATAGTGGCCGTACCTCTCCTAGACGCCAATGGAGAACCAGATGGGCATGTGGGTGTTTTCAGTGACATAAGCGACCAGAAGGCGACTAAACAAAAACTCGAAAAGGCGTATAAAGAAGCCCAAAGTGCCAATAAAGCGAAGAGCAACTTCCTAGCCACAATAAGCCACGAAATTAGAACTCCTATGAACGCCATAATTGGCTTAACTCATTTAGCAATAGAAGCCACTGACAGTGACCAAAAGCAAGATTACCTTAAAAAAGTTAAAGACAGTGCAACGTCACTTTTAGAGTTAATCAACAGCATATTAGACTTTTCTAAAGTAGAGGCTAATAAGGTTCAAATAAATAACGAACCCTATATGTTGGCACGTCCCATTGAGAAACTTGCACAGGTTTTTCAACTTAAAGCAAGGGAAAAGAAGCTTCAACTGCTCTTCGACATTCAATTTGATATCAATATTAATTGCTTGGGCGACAGTGAAAAGCTCTATCAAGTGCTAATGAATTTAGTTGGTAATGCAATTAAATTTACTGAGAAAGGTTATGTTCTGGTTCAAATAAAACGCGAGGATAACAGAGTTTACTTTGCAGTAAGCGACACAGGCATGGGAATAAGTGAAAAAGGGAAAGCTGTTTTGTTTGATGCATTTGTTCAGGCAGACGCAAGCATCTCAAGAAAATATGGAGGCACAGGTTTAGGTCTTACTATCAGTAAGTACCTTGTTGAACTTATGGGCGGTAAACTGGAATTAGAGAGCGAAGTGAACGTGGGAAGCACATTCTCGTTTTCACTTCCTTTTTCAAACGAAGGCTGCTGTACAACTATTCCTACGCAACGTGCCCACTTGACAGCTAACAATGTGACCTGTCTGATGGCAGATATGGCTGTTGACAAGGCTGGCTCTATCTTACAAAGAACGTATAAGCGACTTGGGGTGAGCTGTAATCTTGTGAATATGGATGAGGACACGCTGCCCGAAGACGCCCAACACTCAATAATAATGCTTAGTTGTGAAGAAAAGCCTTGGACGCGCTTTTTAAACCTTTTGAAGTTTGGTGAATTTAAAAAGCTAGGACTAAGCACTCTTATCAGCCCTCTAAGTAAAGCTGATGTAATAAAGCGCATGGGGGCACTCTATTTTAACGACCTTGATATTATTGAGTTACCTTTTACTGACGAGGAACTTAAAGCGACACTCTCAGAGAGTAAGCAAACAGCAGCTCTCACTGCAGAATACGGGTTAGAAGGAAAAAAATTACGGAAAAAAAGACTTACTGGCAAACACGTGCTTGTGGTAGAAGATGATATCATTAGTTTTGAAATCACGCAGCAGATGTTGTCGTCTTTTGACATTTCCGTTAGCCACGCTAGCAATGGAGAACAGGCACTTTCTCTTTGTGAACATCAAGTGTTCGATGCATTAATACTAGACTGTAACCTACCTGGTATTAGTGGGTATGACGTGGCAGAAAAGTTGACCCACAGGCAGCAATGGAACACGCCTATATTAGCATTAAGTGCTAATGAATCTGACGAAGCTAAATCGCTTGATGCGGGTATGTGCGAGCATCTTATAAAACCCGCAACAGTAGAAGAAATTATTCATGCACTCGATGTTCACATTCACTCTGGTTACCTTGAAGTTCAAGCAACACATCATAATGAGGATTTCATCAATTCACTTATTGCCTTTTATGAGAAGTATAGGCAACCTGAGATCATGACAAACCTTCTTAGTCACCTATCTAGTCCTGAAGCGGATACTTCAGTCTTAACAATAATGTCCTCTGATGCAAAAGATATAGGCGCGAACTCTCTTGTCCATGAGCTTGATAAAGTCTTGAATTTTACAGACAGGCAGCACAAGGGTTTTGCCAATAGTGTCTCTCGTGTTTCTATCGCGCTAGATACAACCATGCGATTAATTGCACACACTATTGATATGCAATCTGACGTTACTTTTGACTTCGACAAAATAAGCCTTCAGGAGCAACTTAACCAAATAATAACAGCGTTAGAAAACTATGATGCGGAAGCGATAAATAAGATTGCTCTACTTGTTAGCGAATATGGTCATACAACCTATGCACATCATATTAATCATATAAAACACAACGCCAATATGTATGACTTTGAGGTAGCACTAGATGCTGCTATACAACTACGAGGTCTATTAGATAATGACGACTAACGCGACTAGCGAAAGTAAACATTTTAGTATTCTGATTGTGGATGACGAGCCAGCAAACATCGACATCCTTCTTGGTATTCTAAAACCCTACTATAAATTAAAAGTAGCACCTTCTGGCTTTGTGGCACTGAAGATAGTTGAGCAGTTTATCCCAGATCTCATCTTACTCGATATCATGATGCCAGGCATGGACGGTTTTGAAGTGTGCAAACGATTAAAATCGGATAAAAGGTTAGCATCTATCCCTGTAATATTTGTAACAGCACTAGGCCAAGGTGAGGATGAAGAGCATGGATTTAGTGTTGGGGCTGTTGACTATATCACAAAGCCAGTCTCTCCAAGTATTACGCTTGCTAGAGTGAAGACACACCTTAGTTTGGCGCATCAAATGAAAACAACAGAAGCGCTGGTAAAAGAGCGAACCCAGGATTTATTGGCGAGTCAACAAAGCGCAATTACTATGCTTGCCGCTGCAGGACATTACAACGATACCGATACAGGCCATCACATTTGGCGAATGGCAGCTTATGCAAAACTCCTTGCACTGCAGTCTGGTTGGTCATATGAACAAGCAACGTTACTTTCACAAGCCGCGCCTATGCACGATACCGGAAAAATTGGGATCCCAGATAGCATTCTAAAAGCACCTAGAAAGCTTAACGATGACGAAATGGAGACAATGAGAACGCACGCAGCAATAGGGCACAAAATTTTATCGCAATCTAATACTCCCTTATTCTCTATGGCGGCCGAGGTCGCACTCTATCATCACGAAAAGTGGGATGGCACAGGTTACCCAAAAGGGCTTAATGGCCAAGAGATCCCTCAAAGTGCTCGAATAGTCGCTATCGCAGATGTGTTCGATGCACTTACGATGAAAAGACCTTATAAACCAGCATGGGCTCACGACGACGCGTTTGATTATCTTACAAAACATGCAGGTACACATTTTGACCCTACCCTTGTGAAGCACTTTCTTGATGCAAAGGAGAGTATATTAACGACTAAGCAGTACTGGGATAAACTTGAAGAAGAGAACTTGTTACCGTCTATAGACAGTTTTATACCCGACGTCATATCTCGTAAGTCATAAGAAAAAGGCCACATTATGTGGCCTTTTTGCGTTTTAGATAAATATTAGCGTTAGCTAGCGCCTAGCTCGGCAGCAATCGCATCTGCTTGGCGTTTTTCGCCCTGCACGAACTGTTTCCATTGCTGTGCCATAGCGCGACTTTTCTGATGCTTTTCAGCTTCTGCTAACTGGTTAAGCGCCAATGCGTACTGCTTTTTATTGTACAGCGCCATACCTTTAATCAGGTATACAAGTCCAGGGTTTCTAAGCTCGCCTTTCTCTACTGCACGATCTGCTGCCGCGATGGCATCGTCAAAACGCTCTTCGTTAAGAAGAATTTGAGCTAGCTGTGCGTCAAGTTCACCATCTTCAGATAGTTCTGCAGCCTGGGCCATAACAGGAATCGCTTTATCCTGCTCTTTGGCCAGCGACCAGCTTTGACCTAGGAACTTAAGATTACGCAAGTTTTTCTCAAGCACGCCTTCGTTCATAGCTTGTTCCATCAACTTCGCACCTTTGTAGGGTACGCGGTGATAGTAGTAAAGCTGTGCCATGTTGAAGATATCTGCAGATGTTTCAACGAAACCACGTTGATACGCCGTTTCCATAATGGCTAGCTGCTTACGCTCTTCGCCTAACTCGCCATACATACCCGCAAGTTGGATCCAGTACTTTGGCTCATCAAACAGTTTTACCATTTTAACTAAAACATCCTTTACCTTTTCAGGCTGCTTTAGTTCGTAGAAAACCGCACGTTGGAGAATAAGCCAGCCCTCATCAGGGATCATACCTTCATTTTCATGATCGCTAATGGCTTCTGAAATCCATCTAGACGCAAGTTCGTACTGCTTGCTTTGATAGTAAGCCTGCGCTTTTATAACTTTATTTTTTACCGGTACTGGGCCTTGATTTAGACTTTCCCAACGCTCTAAATAAGTGATGGTGTCGTCGAAATTACCCTGCATAAGGTGTAGCTGCGCCAAACTGAAAAGCGTGGTCATTTCAAACTTTTCAGGAATTGGCTGCTGCTCAACAACTTTCGCGAACGATTCTAACGCCTTTGTATAGTCTTCGTTGTTGTAATAAATAAAGCCGAAAAAGTTGTACATCATGGCTTTTTCGTAAGCATTCATTGAATCAGACTTATCTTCTACTTCTTTCAAAATAGAGATAGCTTCTTCAACGTTACCCGCGTCATCAGCTGCAGACTGGGCACGCGCAAGCTGCTCATAAACCTTACCGCGTAGCGTAGGCACGCGGCGAGTTTTCTTTTCACTCGCTTTTTGTTCTTGTGCAACAGCGTCGGTAGCCACAAATAAGCTTGGCACCGTAACCGTGGCCGATGCAAATGCAAACGCCAGTGCACTAAGCAACGTATTCGTCTGTTTTTTCATCATGCTCTGTTACCCATCAATTTGGAACGTTATACGATTTTGAATACCCGATACTTCTGTCGCTTCACCGTTTACCACACGAGGCTTATATTTAAACTTCATTGCAGCATCAATTGCCGCTTGTTCAAAGATTCCCTGCGGATTGGCTTCCACCACAATAGGGTCTCGAACGGCACCTTGCTTGGTTACTGTAAATTCAACAATAACAAAGCCTTCAATACCGCGTTGAAGCGCACGTCTTGGGTATACCGGTGCTACCTTTACAATTGGAAGGTACTCACCATCACCCGACTCAAGGGCTAAACCACCTTCAAGCGAAATATCGTCACCCACTTCTGCGCCAAAGTCCATCGACGTACCTTCCGCATCTGGAGAAGGCGAGTCCATTTGAGGCTGCTCCATTTGTGGTGGCGGCTCTTCAGGCTTAGGCGGCTTTTTAGGCTTACGCTCTTTTTTCTCTACTTGCTCATCCTGCTTAACCCTTACGAAGTCAAGCACGCTTCCCTTTGGCGGTTCAGTTAGTGCACTGCCACCCATCTTGATAAGCGATTGCATCAAGAAGAACAGGCCTAACGTGATCGCAAGGGAAATAACAAATGCGATTAAATATCGTGGCATGATTTATTGCTCTTGGGCTGCAATCGAAACATCGTACACGCCTGCTGCTCGCGACGCGTCCATAACCTTAATCAGTGTTTCTGTTGTGGCTTTTTTATCAGCCTGAATAACAACAGTACCCTGAGGGTTTTCAGCGTGCAGACGCTCAATGTTCGCTTGAACCGCGCGAACGTCAATGCGGCGCTTGTTAATCCAAATCTCGCCTTTATCAGAAATAGCGATAAGAATGTTAGCGCGATCCTTTTTCACAGCGGTAGCTGCTTCAGGACGGTTCACATCGATACCGGCTTCTTTCACAAACGACGCAGTCACGATAAAGAAGATCAACATGATAAATACAACGTCCAGCATGGGCGTCATGTCGATGTTTGCTTCTTCCTCATCGACCAAGTTTTGAAAGTGCTGCTTCATAATAAGTACCTTACCTTAATGCCTTAGGGCATTAACGTTGAATAATCAATGCATCCTCAAGATGCGTGCGTTCTGATTTCACCATACGGGTTAACCAAGTAGCGGCGAAAACGCCTGAAAGTGCGCCAACCATACCCGCCATTGTCGGGATAGTGGCTTTTGATACACCTGACGCCATTGAACGGGCATTACCTGAGCCCGAAATCGCCATTACATCAAACACTTCAATCATACCGGTAACCGTTCCCATCAAACCTAGCAGCGGGCATAGCGCAACAAGCGATTGAATAATTGGGATGCTGCCGTTAAGGCGCATGGTTAACTGTGAAATTGTTTTCTGACGTACTTGTTCAGCAAACCAAGAAGAGCGGTCAGCACGGGCTGCCCACATTGCAACCGCTTCTTTCTTTGCTTGCTTGTGCCATACCATCAGATACATCGCACGCTCGAGGATCAAAAGCCACATAACGAATATCAGCAGACCGATGACCAGGAGAACCTGGCCACCTGTTTCTGTGAAATCGCGAATTGCTTCTAGAAACTCGATCATAATTAGCCTCGCTCAGCGCGCTCTGCAATTACGCCAGACGCCTGTTCTTGTAGGATGTACACGATGTTCTTAGAACGCGTGTTAAGCATTGCATAAAGCAGTGTCATTGGAATCGCTACAACAAGACCTAGTACCGTTGTTACAAGTGCTGTTGAAATACCACCAGCCATTAGTTTCGGGTCACCTGTACCGAACAATGTGATTGCTTGGAAGGTGTTGATCATACCGGTAACTGTACCTAGTAGACCCATAAGCGGTGCAACTACTGAGATAATCTTAATGATAGTTAGGTTACGACCAAGCTTCGGCACTTCGCCCAAGATAGCTTCTGTAAGGTGAAGTTCAAGTGCTTCAACATCAGCGTCTGGGTGCTCGTCACGTACTTTAAGTACACGGCCAAGCGGGTTGTTAGTGTTAACTTCTTTGCTCTTAAGCTGCTTGTTCACTTTCATGCGCGTTAGCGACAGTGTTACAAGGCGCTCAAGTGCTAGAAGAAGACCGAACGCACCAACGATTAGGATGATGTAACCAACTACACCGCCCTGCTCTACACGCTCTTGAAGGTTAGGTGCTTGAACAAGAAGACCAAGGATTGAACCACCTGTTGGGTCGATACCGAACTGTACTAGCTCGCCGTTTGAACCTTGAAGTTCTGCTGCTGAGCTCATGTAACGGTCAGCTGGCTGACGCACTAGTTCAGACACTGTACCTGTTACGCCGTTGTAGTCTAGGTATTTGCCGTCGGCAACAAGTGCGAAAGGACCAACGCGAACAACAGACTTGCTTACTTTAGCACCGCCCGCTTCAACTACGTCTGTAGTAAAAGTGGTCACTTTGCCTGCTTCTGTCATTTCACGCTGCATTTCAAACCATACGCGCTCAATTTCTTCAATTGAAGCAAGTTTAGAGCTAGAGCCCATGTCTTGCGCCATTTTGTCTAGGAACTCAGAACGGCCAGGAATCTGCGCAGAGATAACTGAGTTATAGAACTTATTCTTTGTGTCGCCAGCGATTTGCTGAAGTACACCGAAAAGCTCTTTTAGTGAACCAAGACGCGTGTCTAGTGCACCGTTAAGATCAGCAAGTTTGAATTCGTTTTCTTCAAACTGAGTTTCAAGCTGCTCAGATTGCGCTAGCATCTGGTCACGCTTTTCGCGGGTTTCGCGAAGAATGCGGTCTTGCTCTGCACGTTGTGCTTGGAAGTCGCGCTCGCGCTGTTTGTTTTGTTGTGTTTGTGCGAACTGACCTTCTTCTAATTGCTTAAGAAGTGCGTCTAAGTCCATTGCACGGTCGCTTTGTGCAAAAGCGCCAACGCTGATACTAAGGGCGGCTAGACCAACAGCGATACGTTTAACTGTGTTTAACATTCTCATCAACCTCTTAGTCTGTAATTGCCACTGGCAGCATTAGCAAGTCTGGAGCAAGTTGCTTCTTAGCCATGCGCAGACCTTTAGTAATTTGTGTACGGTAGCTGCTATCAAGCTCTTCCCACTGACGGGTTTGCTTGTTCCAAACGCCCTGCATGCTTGCATCACGTGTTTGGTACATAAGCGCTGTACGACCAAGGCGTAGGAATTCAACATCACGCTCTTGACCATTAATAGTATGGATACCGCTGTATGCTTCCATTGTGCGGCCATAGTCCATCTCAACTTGGAATGCTTCCATTACGCGACGGAATTTCTCTGACGCAGCAACGTCAGCACGGTCCATCATTGCACGTAGGTCGGCAACGCGATTAGCACGCTCTTCTGGAAGGAAAGGCACGTCAAGTGCAACGAATTGCTCTAGACCGTCAATCATACGCATCATTAGTGGCGTGATTTGACGTTCAACAACAGATACTTCGTCAATAGCAGCATTTAGGTCTGCCATTTCTTGCTCTTGACTATTGATTTGTTTACGAAGCTGAGAGTTGTAAACCTCAAGACCTTCGATTTCTTTCATCAATGTTTTGAACTGTTGAAGTTTGCTGTCGATTTGATCGGTAATACCGTTAATCTTTTCTTGCGACGTAGCCGCTGATTCATTTATTTTCGCTGCCGAATCGACAACGGGTTTTAAGACTTCATCGTCTTGTGCAAGTACCGGTGTCGCTGCTAACGCACCCGCAACAAGCAAAGCATTGATAAGCTTCATACATTCAAACCTTTCAAGTTAAAAGAAATCGGTTCTATCCGACTATAAATTTCTGCGCGTAGGATAGGAGTTTTCTGTGACAGTTTTATTACGAAACTGTCATAAATCGACCAAAAGCGTCATCTTCATCGCATAAAAAAGGCCGCTAACTAGCGGCCTTTTCCATAAGTATAGGTTTAGAAGTCGTATTTAAATGACAACCTAATACCTGTGCCCCTTGTCTCAGACCTAAGCAGCGTATCGTTGAACTCAATTTCACGATCTTCACCTAGGATATTCTGAACACGTAATGTGACAGTGCTATTAAAGTCTGGGTAGTACTTGTAAACCATATCAAGTGAATGAAATGGTTGTTCGAAGTTATCATCGAAACCATCAATACCCGCAATCAGGATACGCTCACCAAATACGTTGTAAACAAGTGACGCTGAGTGTTCACCGTTGTCTGAGTCATAGCCCAACTGCATATTAAGTACATACTGAGAGTGCCCCGTCATACGACGCTCAACATTAGTAATTGCCGCAGAAACACCGGTTTGCTCAACGATATTTTGTCGGTCTAACACAATTTCTGAATCACTGATGGTGATATTACCAGTAGTAAACAAGTTGTCCCAAATACCGTCACCAATAAAGGCTAGGTCCTGCAGGAATTCAACTTCAACACCGTACACTTCGCCAGATTCAGCATTAGCAATACGAATAAGCGGAGGACCATCCTGAGCCGGAGACTGCACTGATTCGATAGGTGCTTCCATATCTTTGTAGAATAAACCTACCGATACGTTGTTACCTGCTTCACGGTACCATTCCCAGCGTAAATCATAGTTAATGATATCCGTGGTACTAACACCAGGGGTACCTGCAATTGGGAAGTTAGTTAATGGATCTAGGTAAGTTGCTGACGAGACTTCACGAAGGTCAGGACGAACTACCGTTTGCCCGATACTTGCACGTAGCTGCATATCGTCTTCAAGGAAGTACGTAACAGCAAGCGCTGGATAAAAGCCATCCTCTTGGAACGCTAGTTGTGAACGATCTGCTTCATCGCTTAAATCAAACTGGTTAGTACGAGGATCTAAGGGAGCCACCACCTGACGGAAGTCTTCCCAACGAACACCTCCCGTGAAGCGCCACTTATTGTCATAGAAGAAATCAGCTTCAAGGTAGTACGCATCAATTTTTTGACCCGCTACGTAGTCATCACCTGCAATGGTTGTATCACGGATAATTGGGCGGCTTGATAACGATAGGGTATCTAAAACACTGTCGCTAAATATTTCGCTAAAGTCGTTACCGTCCAAAATCGAACGATCTTCAACACCAAGTGTATTAACGTCGAAACGACGGTTTTCAGCAGTACGTGTTTTGGTTACAAAGCTTGCGCCCACTTTGTACTCTGTTTCCCACTTGCCCAATGACATTGGGTAAGTCACGTTATAACCAAAGTTTTCCAAACGATCGTGAAGATTTTGGAAAGTATAGCGAGCCGCAGTTTGCGCATCAGATAAGAAGATTTCGTTTTCATCGTCAAAGATGCCGTCCTGATTCACATCTTCCATAACGAAGCGAGCATTGAAGTTACCCGGCGCATGGCGCACAGAGCGGCCTAGTGAGTAAGTCCAGTCAATCCCCATGAAGTTTAGCTCTGGGATTGTATGCTGACCTTTAATCTGGTTGGTATACAGCGAGCGCTCTTCGTACTGAACGTCAATATCTCGAATACGCAAGCCTTCTGCTTGGTTCAAGTTTTCAGTGTTACCAAACATTTCGCGAATTTCATCACGTGTATCGTTTAGAACAATAAGACTGTAATCAATACGATGCTGGCGGTTGTAGTCAACACCAAGGGTTAGCAACGACGACCAAGTCACAGTTTGCTCGGTGCCCTGAATATCGTCGAAGAAGCGGACATTGATAATGTCATCGCCCACTAAGTCAGGGTCTTGTAGCTCGTATTCGTCAGAAGAGCGAGTTTGGGCCGAGTAGCGTGAAGTTACCAAAAAGCCAAAACGCCAGTCTTCATCATAGTCATAACTGTCACCGAAGGTAACGTTGAAGCGCATATCTGGATCGGCTGATGTTTTTTCAAGGCCGTACTCTCTGTTAGTGCCTTTAAACAACTCTAGTGCCTCTTCTGGCTCTAAATCGTCTAAGAAATTCTTTGAATCCCAGCGGTCTTGAATAGCGGCAGAGGCTGCACGTGTTCCATCGTCTTCACCTGTCCAATCGCGACCGCCACCAGCATAATCCAGAACATCACCAGAGTTTTCTGTATCAATTCCAAACGCAGCTGACACGTTGAAAACGCGCTGGGTAGGTATAGATTTCAAGCGAATATCTACGTTACCACCTCCAAATGCCGCTGGCATTGAAGGAGAATACGACTTTTGAACCGCTAGGCTTTCAATAATGCTCGACGGAAACAAGTCAAGAGGAATTACGTTACGCGTAGGGTCAGGACTTGGAACAATTGCACCGTTTAGCTGTGTTGATGAATAACGCTCACCCAGACCACGAACGTAGATAAAACGTCCATCTACCAGCGTTAGACCAGTTACACGACGAAGCGCACCAGCAGCGTCACTGTCACCTGTACGAGCGATCTGCTCTGCACCCATTATATCAGCCACGAAAGCTTGATTTTTACGTTCTTCCATTACTGCCGTTGCCGTGCCTTTAAGACGTGTACCGGTCGCGACAACTTCCTCAATCACTTCTTCTTCATTCGATTGAGCGAAAGCCATAGACGTTGGAAGCGCAATGCTTGCAGCAACGGCTAAGCTGATGGGTTTTAGAAGAAACCTGTTAGCAGGTCTGTTCATGATGAACCTCTTTAGAAAGGAATACTTTCACGAAAGTTATTCGTGTCTTACAAACTTAAAAGCAAGTGCGCCACTTTTGCAACGCACTTGCTTGTTTTTGGCTATGCGAACTGGGCCTTATTCAAGGCCAACAGTCCATCCTGCTGTCCAGTCGTTATCAGCGTCTTTAACCGCACCGATAAAGTCCACTGAAGAGAAGAAGCTGTCTAGCGTCGATACGTCTGTCGCTACAGTTGCATCTACTGTGTAGATACCGTCAAGTACCGTTGCAGTGTTATCAAGTAAGCTGTTACCTGTCTGCGCAGTGAACCAAGCTTCTTGACTAAAGTCGCCAGAATCTTTGATGTTTTCTGCACAAGCTAATACAGACGTTTCAAAAGTAAGCTGCGGAGTATTTGTGCCGTCCATGTTAGCAAGTAGCGTAGTGTCGCCATCGCTTAGGTCTGCTTCAAAACACTCACCCATACCCGCTGGACCAGTTACAACAAAGTTGTAAAGTTGTGCATTAGTTTGGTCGCGAAGTAGAACACCTTCAGAATCTGCATCAGCAGTGTCGAACTCGTTACCAATGATAGTCATGTTAGCAACCATTGGGTTAGAGAACGCAGTACCGTCGCCGCCGTCACCGTCGCCTTCAATTGCGCGGTTAGCATCAGAGTTGTCTTCAGCGTGCTTAACAAGTACAAACTGAAGCTTACCTACATAGCCGTTATCCCAGTCTACTGAGTCATCTTGAATGCCAGTTAGCGTAAGGTACTTAACGTTTACTGCACCACCGAAGAACTCAACACCGTCATCTGCGTTTTTGTGAACTTGTACATACTCAACAGTAGTACCAGAACCCACACCGCCAAACGTAATACCATTTAGTTCGTTATCTGGTGCAATTTCAAAACCACCGTGCATCACGCGAACATAGCGAAGAGTACCAGAGCTATCTGTGTTGTCAGTTCCGCCAAACACTGCACCTTCTTGTGCACCTTCTACTTGAAGTGAACAATCGGTACCGTCTTGAGGACACTTAGTAGATTCGCCGTTACCTAGAACGATCATGCCGCCCCATTGACCAGCTTCACCCGCCTCAAGGCCGCCAACGACGTGGTCGCGAGAGGTGAAAGTGATTGGGTCAGCAGCCGTTCCGTTTGCATTAATTTCTGAATCACGGCTAATTACTAGATAGTCATTACCCGAGGCACCGTAAACGGTAACGCCTGGCTCAACAGTAAGGGTTGCGCTGTTTTCTTTGTCGCCACCTACGAATACTGCACCTGAAAGCGCGTAGAAGTTACCTGCTGTAAGCGTTAGGTCAGACGTGATAGTGCCAGACACTTCACACGTAGTGGTTGAACCGTCTACTGGGGTAATTGACGTTGTACCTGAAGGACAGCCAGAAGCAGATTGTGCTAGTTCGATGTTACCGCCACCAAAACCAAAAGCCCAACCCTGACGCCAGTCATCTTCACCAATAGCACCGATGAATGTGTTTGCTTCAAAGAATGTATCAAGCAATGTTGACGCATCGCCACCGGCTGTAAGAAGGTCACTTTGCGCTGTTAAAGTACCATCTGGGTTCAGACCAAGGTTTGCACGGTCTTCAAATGCGATTAGCTGATTGCCTTCTTGACCTGTAAACCAAGTTTCTAGATCAACTGCACCTTCAGGTGTGTTGAACGGCTCAGAACAAGCAATAGCTGAGTAAGTCATGGTTAGGTCACCATCAGAAAGGTTAGCTTGAACCGTTTCGTCTGTGTCCATTTCTAAACACTCGCCCATTGCTTCTGGGCCAGTAATTAGGAAGTTCATTAGGTTTGCGCCAGTTTGGTCGCGAAGTAGAAGACCTTCAGAGTCAGCGTCAGCTGTGTCGAAAGTGTTACCGATAACCGTCATGTTAGCGATCATTGGCTTAGAGAACTCTAGACCGTCACCACCGTCGCCGTCGCCTTCGATACCACGGTTTGCGTCAGAGTTGTCAGCTGCGTGCTGAACATAAACATACTGAAGCTTACCTTTGTAACCATTGTCCCAGTCTACTGAGTCATCTTGGTTAGACGTAAGCACTAAGTGTTTTGCGTTTACCGCACCACCGAAGAATTCTACACCGTCATCAGCGTTGCTGTGTACTTGTACATAATCAACTTCTGTACCCGAACCTACACCACCGAACGTGATACCATTAAGTTCATTGTCTGGTGCAATTTCAAAACCCGCGTACTTAACAACAACGTATCTTAGAATACCTGAACTGTCTGTATCGTCAGTACCACCGAATACCGCACCTTCTTCTGCACCTTCTACTTGAAGCGCACAATCAGAACCGTCTTGTGGACATTTTGTAGAGTTACCATTACCAAGGATAACCACGCCACCCCATTGGCCAGCGCCAACTTCGTCACCAACTACATCATTAAATGAAGTCATGATGATTGGAGAATTTGCCGTACCTTCTGCTTCAATTTGAGAGTCACGGCTAACTACAAGGTAGTCCGCGCCAGTACGACCAAAGATGATTGTACCTTCTTCGATTGCTAGCGTTACGCTGTCTGCTTTGTCGTTACCAACAAATACTGGGCCTTCAAGCGCCCATACTTTGTCGTTAGTAAGTGTGATAACGCCTTGATCGTCAGCATCGTCAGCTGTTAAGCGACCAGAAAGAACGCGTACTTCAACCGTTTGACCGAACGCATCAGAAACCTCGCCACTTAGAAAAGAGCTTACTTCACCTGGAGCTGTGTCAGTAGAACCTGTATCCCCGCCAGTATCGCCACCACTATTATCACTACCATTATTGTTGGTTGTATTAGTAACGCTATTATCAATATCGCCTTCGCTGATATTGATGTCGCCGCCACAGCCTGCTAGCACAAGCGCAGTAGCAATCGCTGAAGCTTTAAAAAGTTGCTTAAGTTCCATGTGTTTCTCCAAGTACGGTATAATTATGGATTTTGAAAACGCGGAAACTTTACCTAAGGTAGATGACACATTTGTTACATTACTGCGCTGTAACAAAAGTTTCATAGAAAAAGTTCTATTTTGGACTAAAAAACTACACAATAGACGCTTAATACAAAGTAAATCCCTAATTTTTGTTTATTTTTCTATAACTTACCAGAATGAAGATTATACAACCTAATTGAATGCGGCATGATATTGGTTACACACCTCACCTCTTTTTAACTGCAAACAGCAGGTCAATTGCGAATATTACTTTTTAATTTGTGAAGCTATTATGACAGCAAGAATCGGTATGAGCAGAGTTTCACACCTGTTCTAAGCGACGAGAAAACCTTGAGTTAAATGTATATCGTTGATGATTTTGAGTCGTTAAGGGTTAATGCTTTTCATTCATCAAGCAACCTGCGCTGACGAAGCAATACATCTTCTCGAATAGGGAAATAGCCATCGCGAATTACTTGCGCCTGTCCTTCTTTTGACAAAATAAACCGCAAGAACTCTCTTTCTAAGGTAGGCAGAGGTTCGCCAGGCTTTTTATTAATAACCAAGTAAAGAAAGCGCGCAAATGGGTAGCTTTCATTTCTTACCGTTTCAATAGAAAGCGGAATAAGTGAGTCGAGTGTTTCACCTAATGGAACGGCGCGCACCCCCGCAGTTTTATAGCCATATGCCGCATAGCCTATGGCACCGGTACCGCTGGCCACAGACAGTACAACCGATGCTGAGCCGGGTTGTTCATTCACCGTATTTTTAAAGTCGCCATCGCACAAGGCCATTATCTTAAACAACCCATAAGTGCCCGATACCGAGTTTCGGCCGTAGGTTCTAATAGGGCTGCGGTAGCCCACTTCATCCACCCCTAGCTGGGACCACTGCTCTATTCTGGTGTCGCTACCACAGTATTGGGTTTGAGAAAAAACCGCATCAACTTGCTGAAGGGTCATGCCCGATATTGGGTTTCGTCTATCAACAAAAATAGCGATGGCGTCCATGGCTACTTTTAATACGGTAGGCGGATAACCGTGCACTCGAGTGAAGTCTCTTATTTCGCTGGGTTTTAATTCGCGGCTCATTGGGCCTATCGTTGCAGTGCCTTCAATAAGAGCAGGAGGCGCCGTAGAAGACCCTGATGCCTGTATTTGAAACCCTACTTGCGGGTAAAGCGTTTTAAACTCTTGAGACCAGAACGTCATTAAGTTCGCGAGGGTATCTGAACCAACGGAGGATATTTTACCTGCAACGCCAGGGATGCGTGAGTATGACGGAACGTTGTATATGGGGGCTGTTTTAGTTTCCACGTTTTCGGTAGTTTGCGCTTCCCCAATTGACAGATTTTGCGCTAATACTGCTTGCGAGAAAAAAGCAATTATCACCGTGCATAGTATGTGTGAAAAGCTAAGAGTAAACCGCTTCATTAACGTACCTCGTTCAAGTACAACATCAAAGCATGCTATTTAAAGTACACTTATTAAGTACAATGTCGTTACAGCTGTTCGGCTATTAATTCGTTATCAAGTACAAAGGCAAAAGTACTTCCTTCACCCACTACACTCGATATTTCTAAGCGAGAATTATGGTGACTTAATACGTGTTTTACAATGGATAGCCCCAATCCTGAACCGCCGGTTTTACGAGAGCGCGCTTTATCAACGCGATAGAATCGTTCTGTTAAGCGGGTCAAATGATTAGACTCTATGCCGTCACCATTATCAACAACATCAAAGTGCACGCCAGTATCGCTGCGTCGCCAGTGCACGTTAATTTCACCGCCAGACGGTGTGTAATGTACGGCATTAAATACTAAATTCGAACAGGCACTTCGCAGTTCAGTTTCCACACCAAACACATAAAGCTCTGGGTCGATATGAAAACGAATAGTATGCTGCTTTTCTTTATTCAGTGCCTGTGCCTCGCGCTCTATCTGAGAAAGCACAGCGGGCATGTTAACGACATTTTCGTAAATACGCTCAGAACTCGCTTCAATTCTTGAGAGCACCAGCAAATCTTCAATTAAGTTCTGCATTCGATGGGTTTGTGACGACATTTCCTTCATGGCTTTTTGCATGAACGGGTCGCCCTCTTCATCAACAGGCAATATCTCTAGATACCCATTAATTACCGTTAGCGGCGTGCGAAGCTCGTGGGATACATTCGCCACAAAGTCTTTACGCATTTCTTCTAACTGCGAGACGCGGGTAACATCACGCGCAATAAGAAGTAGGTGCTCTTCACCGTAGGGCATAATACGGTATTCGAAGGTTTTATTCGGGTTTGTGGGCGATGGTACTTCAATAGGGTATTTATAATTCCCTTCGTGAAAGTACTGAATAAATTCAGGGTGGCGTATTAAGTTATCGATTCTTCTGCCTGAATCCTGCGGCCATTTAAGCCCCAAATCCAAACGCGCCAGTCTATTACACCAAATAATACACGCTTTAGAATCAACAACGACTGCGGCATCAGGAAGTGCTTCTGACCCTTCTCTAAAACGCTTTACTAGTTCACCAAGTTCTTTACGCTTATTTCTGTTGCGACGCTGAAGGTAATAAATACCTTCATAAATGTGTTCCCATACGCCGCGTACTGTAGGTGGCGACATTTTTCTACTGTGCCATAGCCAGCGATTAAGCTTATAAAGATGCCAATAGTTGAAAATAAGCAGAACGGTAGCGCCTACTGCTACCGCGAAGACCATGTCGTCCAAATACCACCCAATTAGTGCAAACACCACAAGGAAAAGCACTAAACGTAAACAGCTTCTCAACCAAGAGAATGGGTAGTACATGAATAAACTCTTATTTGTTGCAAAAAAGACAGAGGAAGTGACTATTGATCCTCACTTCCTATTTGTTACAGCTTTGTCGAGAAACGGTATCCCGCGCCGCGCACAGTTTGAATCATAGCATCATGACCGTTACGAGATATAGCTTTGCGTAAACGTCGGATGTGTACGTCTACCGTTCTGTCTTCCACATAAACGTTTGTACCCCAAACGTTATCGAGTAAAAGCTCTCGGCTATATACGCGCTCTGGGTGCGTCATAAAGAAGTGAAGAAGCTTAAACTCTGTTGGCCCCATATCAAGCGGCTCATCGTTGGCCATAACGCGATGCGATACAGGCTCAAGTTTCAAGCCGTTAAACTCAATAGGCTCTTCATTTGAAGTAGGCGTTACACGGCGCATTACCGCTTTAATTCGCGCCACTAACTCTTTTGGCGAAAACGGCTTAGTGACATAATCATCCGCGCCAGCGTCTAAACCGCGAATTTTATCTTCCTCTTCACCACGCGCCGTTAGCATAATTACTGGAATGTCTCTGGTAAATTCATGCTGCTTTAGGCTTTTCGCCAACTGTACACCGCTGCCACCCGGCAACATCCAGTCTAGCAAAATCAAATCTGGGTAAGGCTCGCAAATTTTTTCCTGTGCGATATCGAAATCTTCAGCTTCAATAATATTAAAGCCAGACTGCTCAAGCACAAACTTTAGCATTTCACGAATAGGCGCTTCATCCTCAACCACCAATACTGTACGAGACATCGATATTTTCCTGATCATGTTAAAACGCCGTTATTATTCATGCGGTGTGTGACAGTTTTATTAAATGGATTACACAAATGTGTCAAGTTGTGGACAAAAATAAAACAGTGACTGGCGCAATGATTAACCCAACACGGTGTGACCAAAGTTTAATCGCATTGGCTTGTTTATTCATACGTTTACGCATATTCTTGGAAAGTAAATTAATAGTGTCGATGCTAAACAGGGGTATGTTTATCGATGGCTGCGGTAAAGACAGGGTTATCAAGGAAACTATTAGCAAGAGTACTATCGGTGTACTTTTCTCTAACGCTAATAGTCACCGTTGGTCAAATTTTCACTGAATACTTGAGTACAAAAAACCACGTAGAAGGTGAACTTCAAACACTAAAAAACACGTTTTCGTCAAGTCTTACGCGGGCGTTGTGGGAACTTAACAACGACCAAGTAAGAGCTATCGCCGAAGGCCTTATGTCGCTTCCCATTGTAGAAGGGCTGCAGGTACGAGGTGAAAACGGCAATTACATTGCCGAATACGGCATCCGCACGCAACGCTCCTCTGCCCCTATCGATAGAGAATTAATAGAAGACCACCCTGGCGGTGTATTCAGCTACAGTTTCCCCCTTGTTTTTAAGTTTTCAGGGCGAGAGTCCACCGTAGGTGACGTAACGCTTTATTCCAGCTTCGACACCATTTTTAGTCGTATTGAAGTAGGTGTTTTCTTTCTTATTGGCAACGCATTGGTGAAAACCACCTTCCTTGTATTCTTGTTTATGACCGCATTCAAAACCATGCTGTCAGAGCCGCTGCAAAAGATGACGGAACAAATGGGTAACTTTGACCCACATCATCCTGAAGAGAGTAAGCTCACGATACAGCTAGATGAAGATAACGAGTTACTTCAATTAAAAGAATCGTATAACCATGTAATCGACGACTTAATAGTGTCGAACAACAAGTTGAAAGGTACGCAAGACGAGTTAACGCTGGCAAACAAGAAACTTGACGATCAAAACCTAATTTTAGAACAAGAAGTCGCCAAGAAAACTGCATCGCTTTCACAAATAATGTTGGACTTAGAGCAGCAAAAAGACGAACTAATAGCCCACCAACGTGAATTGCGACAAGAAAATGAAAACCGTCAGTACATTGAAGCTGAACTGCGCAAACGAAATGAAGAGCTTGCCAGCTCCATGGACACGCTAAATCAGGCGCAAGAACAACTGGTCGAAAGTGAACGAATGGCGTCGCTTGGTGGTTTAGTAGCGGGTATTGCACACGATGTTAATACCCCGCTTGGGGTAAGTGTGACGGCGGCTAGTTTTCTTCAAGAGCGGTTAAACAATTTGAAAACCGATTTTGAAGATAAAAGCCTAACCAGCAAGAATATGGCTAGCTTTATTGACGAGGCAGAACAAACTGCTTTATTGCTGCTTAGCAATTTAGAACGGGCTTCTGACCTAATTGCCAGCTTCAAACAGGTTGCCGTCGACCAAACTAGCGAAACTGAGCGAGAGTTTATCTTAGGCAACTATATTCAAGAAATTATTCAGTCGTTAAAGCCCAGCTTTAAACATACCGAGCACACTATAGAGGTTACGTGCCCAGAGAACTTAGTGGTAAGCTGCGCACCTGGTGCTATTGCTCAAATTGTAACGAACATGGTGGTTAATTCCCTAACTCACGGCTTCGAAAACAAAGAGACGGGCGAAATAAAACTCGACGTCAGCAAAAATAAGAACGATGTTGTTATTGAGTATGCTGACAACGGCAGAGGACTTTCTGAAAGCGAATTAGACAAGCTTTTCGACGCCTTTTACACCACCAAGCGTGGCGAAGGTGGCAGTGGCCTTGGAACGCATATTATGTACAACTTAGTCACGCAAACACTTAATGGCCAAATTGAGGCCAAGAGCGCGGTTGGCGACGGCCTTAAGTACACTATTCGCTTCCCATCTCGAAGCGCTTAATAAAAAAACTCCCCCCTATTTTCAATTGCACGGCTAAGCGTACGTTGGTACGCTTGCGCCCCACTTTTACAAAGAGACAGCTTACCTATGTGGTTTAAAAACGTTAAAGCCTATCAACTAACCCAACCCTTATCACTCGACGAAGGCGATCTTGAACGCGTGTTAAGCGAACATGCTTTTCGTCCGTGTGGTAGTCAAGACTTAGCAACAATGGGCTTTGCTTCTCCGTTTTCACAAGCAGGTAAACAAGGCACTATGTTTCACGTAGTCCAGCAGCGTTTCTGGATCACGCTTAAGAAACAAGAAAAGATTTTACCCGGTGCGGTGGTAAATGCTGAGTTAGAAGAGATGGTTGCGAAGATCGAAATGGAAACCGGCTCTCCTGTTGGTAAAAAAGCGAAAGCCGACTTAAAGCAGGAAATCCAAACGCGCTTACTTCCGCAGGCTTTTACTAAAAATAGCTATACCCACGGTTTCATTTCGTTACCAGACAACCTTGTAGTTGTTGATGCCTCTTCTGACGGAAAAGCAGAAGCTTTTCTTGCGATGGTACGCAAAGCCATTGGTTCTTTGCCCGTAGTGCCATTAGCCAGACGTAGTCTACAAAGCGAACTGACGCATTGGGTTACAGACGCAACACCCGAGGGCATTTCACTGCTTGAAGAAGCTGAGTTGAAGTCTAGCGACGACACCGGCAGCGTTATCCGCTGTAAAAACCAGCCGTTAGACAGCGAAGAAATTAGTATTCACTTAGATGCTGGAAAACTGGTTCAAAAGGTCGCTTTTGAGTATGCCGATACGTTGACAGCTATTATTTGTGAAGACGGGGCGGTTAAACGCATTAAGTTTACTGACCGCATTAAAGAAGAAACCGATGATGTACCTAAAGACCAGGTTGAAGCACGGTTAGACGCAGAGTTTGCATTAATGTCGGCAGAAATTACTACCCTGCTTAACTTCTTAAGAGATGAGCTAAATTTGAATGACACTGCGCTTTAATTAAGCGCAAATTTCGGGCACTAGGCGTGATTCACGAGTTTATTCAACGCTTCGTGCCCATTATGTTGCTGCAATCAGCACTTTAATCGACACTTTTTGAAGCGCATGCCCCATTGGGATAATGGATAACCGCAATAAAATGGGTCTCGCCTACTTCATCTCTATATCCATGGGCTTGGTCTGCATGTAACAGGCATTGTTCGCCCTCTTCATATTTTTCCCATTGGCCATTTTGTAAAACGCTTAAACATCCTTTTGTCACATGAATTCGCTCAGTTACCCCTACTTGGTGAGCCGTTGAATGCTGTTCATGTTTATTTCTAAGCACTAGTGCAAATACTTCAAACTGTGTTAACTCATCAAAAGCAAACAGTGTTTTCACATCCATATTGGGGTCGTTTGAAAATTTGTTATCTACTGAATGTTGATCATCAGCAACTACACCTTCTGAAGGCGTAATAAAAGATGAAAAAGATGCAGACAACCCCGTAGCAATTTTCCATAAGGTCGCGATAGTGGGGCTAGATTCACCTCTTTCAATTTGCCCAAGCATGGCTTTTGACACACCGGTAAGCTGCGCTGTTTTATCAAGCGAGAGGCCTCGCGATTTTCGTAGTGCCTTAAGGTGGCTCGCAATGCGCGCAGAGATGTCGTTTTGATTCTGTGATGTCATTATGCTTTTCGCTAACCAAATGTATTCGTGAAATCGTTTATGCTGCTGCTTTTTCTTTCTTTGCTTATTATTTCCATTTTGAGTTGTGCGCTATAACGCACAAATGCTACAGTTACAGAAATAGACGTACGTTATAACGCACATAATACAAAGCAACTGTAGCAATACTAGCGTAAGTCTCAAGCGTTCTTTTAAGGAATTAGCATGAAATACTGGAAGTTAAGTCATATAAGTGCAGGTCTAACGGCGGTGACCGTAGGCTATAGCAGTGCAGTGGTTATTGTAATCGATCTTGCCCGAAGTGCGGGTGCAACTGAGCCCATGGTAGTGAGCTGGTTGCTGGCGCTTGGTATCGGAATGGGCGCAACCTGCATTGTATTTTCTTGGCTTACCAAGCTTCCTGTCGTTACCGCATGGTCTACGCCGGGCGCCGCTTTTTTGTTAACCAGTGTAGGTGATTATTCACTTCAAGAAAGTATAGGTGCCTTTGTCATCTGTGCTCTGCTTTCTCTTGTTGCCGCCCAGAGTCGCCGCCTTTTAACCCTAATAAGTCGCATTCCTGTGGCCATTTCATCAGCGTTGCTTGCGGGTATTTTGCTGCCTATTTGCTTAGCAATTTTTAGTGATGTGAATGAAGCGCCATTACTCGTTGCTACATTTCTTGCTGTATATATGGTGGGAAGCCGCCTATTTCCGCACTATTTAATGCTTGTATTACTTTCACTTTCGTTGGTTATAAGCCTGTTTTTTCAGTCAGAAACAAACGCTGCCTTGCATTTCACCCTTCCCTCGCCTGTCTGGGTTACGCCCCACTTTTCCTTATCGGCTACAGTGGGTTTGGCTATTCCCCTGTTTATTATCACTACCTTGTCACAAAACTTACCTGGTATTGCTATACATCATGCACACGGTTACCGCCCCGATCATAAACCTATTCTATCAGGCATTGCGCTTGTTCAAGGCTTATTGGCGCCATTAGGAGGGTTTACATTTAATCTAGCGGCAATCACTGCTGCACTGTGCATGGGAGAACAAGCAGACCAAGATGAATCGCAGCGCTATAAAGCAGCCATCGCCGCGGGCATAGGGTATTTATTGATGGGGCTACTTGCTTCAGTGGTGGTTGGCTTATTTGTGAGTATGCCCGTTATTATAATTCATCTGCTTGCCGGGCTAGCTTTATTGGGCACCTTACAGGGTGCACTAGCAAAGTGTGTAGAAATAGAGCAGCATCGCGCTCCGGCGTTAATCACGCTGCTCTGCACTGCATCAGGGTTTAGCTTATTTTCTATCACGTCAGCAGTGTGGGGGCTAACGTTGGGCTTATTACTGTTATTGGTTCAAAAGAAGAAGCCTTAAAGGCATGCACAAAAAAGCCGGCAATTTATGTCTAAATGCCGGCTTTTAGAGGATAAAAGAACGTTTATTAAGCGAAGATTTGTTTTGCTGCGCTCGCCAACTCTTCAAACTCATCTGAGTGCAGTTCACCCATGTCTTCAACAACGCCGCGCTGCATGGCAAGGTTTAACACCGCGTCTTTTTGACTATCTATTGCACCAGATATAGCAGCACCAACGCGTACAAAGTCGATGTAGCTAAGATTTTCTGGCATATAGCTAAGATCTTTCCAGTTTTTTGCTACGTTGGCAAAGGTATCACCAAAGCCCCACTCGCGCATAATGCTGGCGCCAATACGACCTGCTAGTTTGTCTATCGCATTTTCTAAAAACGTAGGCGTTGCAAAAACCTCTGGGTGTCTTTCAGCTTCTGTCAAAATAGGCAACACACCAATGTTGTGAACCAATGCCGCAAGCGTCATAGTGTCCATACTCATTTCACGCTTCTTAGTTCGTGCAATGTAAACTTGTAACACGGCCATCGAGTTAGCAACTATATTGACCGTATTGGCCCACTCTTTCTGTAATTGTCTAGCCACAATGTCGTTTTTTGAAACAAACAACTGCTCCATTGCAAGTGCAGTAGAAATATTCTTAATTTGGCGAAGTCCAATACGCGTAACCGCTTGGCTTATAGAGGAGACCTTTACGCTGCGGCCCATATAGGCGCTATTGGCAATCTTAATCATTCTAGCGCTTAATGAAGGGTCTTGGCCTATTACGTCGCCCATGTCGCTAAGGTTGATATCAGGGTCATCCGCTGCTTTTCGCACTTTAAGTGCAATTGCTGGCAACGTAGGCAGTACGAGTGTATCGTTATTGATTTTTTCAACGAGTATTGTTGAGAGCGCGTTCTGTGTAGACATATTTCTACCCTTAGAAAATTCCGTGTGGCCTGTTTAAGGCAACCAGTGACTAATTATCTTAACCTACCTACGGTAATTTGATTGGCGTTCCAATATACCAAATAGGTTAGTTGTGCTTGTTAGCTTCTAATCGTTTGTTGTCAATGCACAGGGTTTAAACCAGCGCACAGAAGCTCATTGTTTTCTTTTAGTATTTCAACCAACATACTATAGTAGCTGAAACGATTCGACCAACTAAAAACGTGTCAGTTGTGACAAATATCCAACACATCCGACCCCTTTGATGGTAATCACAAAAATTTCAATATCTGTAAATAGTTGCTTTTGAAAGTATAGACAACAAGTAAGAAAGCACTATTGATATTGCCAAAAATATTTTCATACTTTTGTATGAAATCAAAAGCATAGATATAAAAACAGTAGATAAAGTCAGCTTAACGAAAACGGTGAACACATAATATGAAAACAATAAAACGCGCCTCTTTCTCACCTATTGCTGCGGCAGTAGCGGGTATCTTCCTTTTATCAGGTTGTACAAAAAACACAGAAAACACCGCCACAACATCGGTAGACGACGCAGCACCCACTGCGCAGTCGCTATTAGTGGATGAATCACGACTAGAAATTTATCACCCAGTAGACCTTACCGCAGATTTATCGCATTTATCTGACAATCAAAAAGCCATGCTGTCGTTACTTATCGATGCATCGAAGATTATGGACGACTTGTTCTGGAAACAGGCTTTTTTTGATGACAAAGATACCTTTCTTCAGTCTATTGAAAATAAAAACGTGCGTCACTTTGCAGCTATTAATTATGGCCCTTGGGATCGCTTAAATGGTGACACGCCATTTTTAGCTGGCTATGAGGACAAAGCGATGGGGGCTGAGTTTTACCCTCACGATATGGACAAAGCGGAATTCGCAACAGCAGACTTTGCCAATAAAGACGGGCTTTATTCAGTCGTAAAACGAGACGACGCTGGTCAGCTTTATTCACAGCCGTACTCAGAAGCATTTAAAAGCGAGCTTATGAAAGCCTCTGAGCTGCTTACAAAAGCTGCAGAACTTGCTGATGATGAGAGCTTTAAACAATATCTAACACTGCGTTCTAAAGCGTTACTTACCGACGACTATCTTGCATCAGATATGGCCTGGATGGATATGAAAACCAACCCAATCGAACTGGTTATCGGTCCTATTGAAAGCTATGAAGATCAGCTTTTTGGTTATCGCGCAGCGTTTGAAGCCTATGTATTGGTAAAAGACTTAGCGTGGAGCGAGAAACTTGCAAAATACGCAGCATTTTTACCAGAGCTTCAACAAGGTTTACCTGTAGCAGAAGCCTACAAAGCAGAAATGCCAGGTTCTGATGCCGACCTTAACGCCTATGATGTTATCTATTATGCCGGTCATTCAAATGCGGGGAGCAAAACTATTGCGATTAACCTGCCTAACGATGAACGTGTACAACTAGAAAAAGGCACACGCAGGCTTCAACTGAAAAATGCAATGCAGGCTAAATTCGACAATATTCTAGTGCCTATTGCCAACACGCTTATTGTTGAAGAGCAGCGTAGCCACATTACGTTTGACGCGTTTTTTGCAAATACGATGTTTCACGAAGTTGCGCATGGGCTTGGTATTAAAAACACGCTAGACGGTGAAGGCACCGTTCGCGGAGCACTTAAAGAGCACGCCTCGGCACTTGAGGAAGGTAAAGCAGATATTCTTGGGCTTTACATGGTGCAAAGCTTATTAGAGAAAGGTGAAATTACTGAAGGGTCGTTAGAAGACTACTATGTAACCTTTATGGCAGGCATATTCCGCTCGGTGCGCTTTGGCGCAAGCTCAGCACACGGTAAAGCGAATATGATCCGTTTTAACTTCTTTGCACAACAAGGTGCTTTTGAGAAAACTGACGACGGCTTATATCGCGTCAATATGCAGAAAATGGGCGCGGCGGTTGAAGCGTTATCCGAGCTTATATTAACGCTACAAGGCGACGGTAACTACGGTGGTGTTGCTGACTTAGTGGCTACAATGGGAATGATAAAGCCAGATTTAGCTTCTGATTTAGCCCGTTTAGAAGCGGCAAACATTCCTGTAGATATTCACTTTAACCAAGGCAAAAAGTTACTTGGGTTAACTGAATAGCGTTAACGCATAAGCTCACTTGTGCTGGCGGTTAGGCACTGCATTAAGGCAAGTTCCTACTAGCAAGTACTAAAGCACAAATAAAAAACGCAGTGTGACTTACCCACTGCGTTTTTTTATTTGCTTGTTGTAGCTAAGCACGCTCAGCTAACCTCAACGGTCAGCCCATCAAGTTTTACTCTACGTGCTGTTTCATGTTTTCCGTGTAAGGAGGCCATCCCAAAGGCTTACCCGCAAGCACGTGAAGATGAATATGGTAAACGGTTTGCCCGCCATATTCATTGCAGTTCATTACCGTACGAAACCCCTGATCGGCAAAGCCAAGTTCAGCGGCTATTTTAGCGGCGACGAAAGACAAGTGACCTACCGCTTCCCTATCTTCTTGTGCAATATCATTAATCGTAGCAATTGGCTTCTTTGGAATGACTAAGAAGTGCACTGGCGCTTGTGGGTTTATGTCTTTAAACGCCAACGCCATGTCGTCTTCATAAAGTATTTCTGCCGGTATTTCTTTATTGATAATCTTAGTAAAAATTGTCTCGGCCATAACCTTTTCTTCCTTCTTTACAATTAATGCAAAACCAATTATCTATTGGTTTTTTATTATGCAAACACAAACCACAATAAAACACCGCCTAATGCCAAGCGATACAATACAAACGGCAACATTCCAATGCGCGATATCCAGCTTAAAAATAGGAATATACACAAGTAAGCGCTAACAAAAGAAAATGCCGCGCCATACACTAATGCAGCCCAATCTACGGTTTCATTCGCACTTAATAAATCTAACGTTGCCAGTAAGCCTGCTCCCAAAATAACGGGGATCGACAAAAGAAATGAAAAACGTGCACAGGCTTCACGAGTTAAACCCAGCATTAAACCGGCGGTCATCGTAATACCAGAACGTGAAGTCCCCGGTATCAAAGCTAGCACCTGCGCAATACCTATAAAGATGGCTTGCTTCATGGTTAGCGTATCTAACTCTTGCTTTCGCTTGGCGGTGGCGTCGGCGTACCATAGCAGCAGCCCAAACAAAATAGTGGTTCCAGCAATAACCAAGGCAGTTCTTGCGTTCTCTTCAATCCAACCTTTCATTAAAAAGCCGACAATAACCGCAGGAATAGTGGCAAGAATAACGTACCACGCCAGTTTGCTGTCGGTTGATTGTTCTTTAGTAAAGCCTTCGGTTACCCATGCCACCGTCATTCTTGCGATTTCTTGGCGGAAGTAAATAATAACCGCAAGTAAGCTGCCAACATGCACCGCTACATCAAAGGCTAAACCTTGGCTTACCCAGCCTAAAAGCTCTGCCGGTAGTAATAGGTGCCCCGAGCTACTAATAGGTAAAAACTCGGTAACGCCTTGAATAATAGCAAGTATAATAATTTCGAAAAGTGTCATTCCCTTGATTAGCTCCAAGTAAAGTCAATAGGCCAAAGCTGCTGCTTCTGTTTGTCGAATGCCTGCCACATTTGTGCGTAGGACTGTTTTGTCACTGGGTGAATATCATTAGGCACCAGTTCAGCTAGCGGCCACAGCACGAAAGCATTAAACGTAATTTCGTCTCTAGGCAGCACCACAGGCTCGTTTATCACTCGGTCATCAAACGTGAGTAAATCTAAATCTAGCGTTCGTGCGCAAAACTTCTTCGCGCTATGCACACGGCCATTCTCTTTTTCTATTGTTTTAAGAATATTGCACACGTCATCAACTGACATGTCGGTCTCAGCTCGCGCGACTAAGTTGTAGAAAGGGTTGCCATTAAAGCCGACGGCTTCACTTTCATACACCGACGACACCGTAACGTTGCTAAAATGCTGTTTAAGCGCCACAACAGACTGACGCGTGTAGCGCTCTCTTTCAATATTTGAACCAATACTGATAAGTATGACGTGGTGAGCCATTAAGCGCGCTCTCTTGTCATTTCTACTGCTACGGTCTGTGCATTTGGCAAAATGTTTGGCTTCACTATTTTTAGCTTAATAGCGTGAACGTTAAACGTTGCAAGCACGGTATCCATTACCCGTGAACCAAAGGCTTCTAAAAGCTCAAAGGTACTTTCTTTGCCTACAGCAACAATACAATCGGCCACTTTGGCATAGTCTACCGTGTCGTGCACGTTATCGCTTTGCATTGCTGCATCTAGATCAACATCTAATGTGATATCCAGTAAAAGCTCGGTCATTTGAACTCTTTCCCAGTCATACACGCCAATCAGGGTGTCTACAGCTAGCCCTGTTATATAAATTTTGCCCATGAAATTAATCTACTCGTGTCATTACTGGTCTTACGACTGCGGTTTTACCTTCATTATTGCGGCGTAAAGGTGGTATATCGCGTTTGGATGGAGTAGCGTTACGCTAAACCACCGCAGAAAATGTGGCACAACTATAACGCTGTACTATTACTAGGGGCAACCAAGGTTTTCAAATTTAACGTCTAAACGTATGTTTACGCCATAAAACGTTAAATATTTATAAGTACGACTACGCCAGATAGCACTTAATACGGCCCTTAAATATGGCACCTAAAAATAGCACCGTAGTCTAGAAGTGAAATAAAACAGCAAGGCAGCTATAAACGTGTACGTGAATTACCAATGACATCGCTAACTCTATTAATGATCACTGTGGCCTACTTATTTGGCTCGCTATCCAGTGCTGTGGTAATTAGCCACGCTTTTCGATTACCCGACCCAAGGACAGCTGGCTCAAAAAACCCTGGAGCTACAAATGTCTATCGCTTAGGCGGCAGAATACCCGCCCTATTGGTACTTGTAATGGATATCTTAAAAGGCACTATTCCCGTTTACGGAAGTTACTTTTTAGGTATTGAGCCCATTTTACTTGGCGTTATCGCAATAGCGGCGTGCCTAGGCCATATTTTCCCACTGTATTTTGGTTTTAAAGGCGGTAAAGCAGTGGCTACTGCCTTCGGTGCTATGTTACCCATAGGATTGGACTTGGCTGGGCTACTTATTTTGTGTTGGGTTATTGCGGTGTTTTTTACTGGCTATTCATCGCTGGGCGCACTTATTGCGGTGTCGCTTGCACCCATTTTTACCTACCTTATTAAACCTCTGTACACCATTCCTGTAGCTATGTTGTCTCTACTTATTATTGTACGCCATAAAGACAACATCAGCCGCTTATTTGCTGGCAACGAAAGTAAAGTATGGGACAAGGGCAATATTAAAGAGTAAGGCCGTCTTCCAATACGTCAATTTTACCGTCAATGGGTGAAAGCGGCGTTATACCTAGGATTTTTGCCAACGCGGGGTAAATTTCAAGGTTTGAAAATGCCGGAAGCGTTGCTCCCTTTTTAAAAGCGGGCCCGGCAGCAATGAAAAGCGCGCCCATATCGGGCAGCGTATTTAAATATCCATGACTGCCTTTATTAGAATAGGTTTTCCCGCCGCTAACAAAACGCGCGGGTGGCGCAATTTCAATTAAAATATCGCCGGTACGGTCGCCTTTCTGCATTGCTCTATCTGCACGCTGCGAATCGTTAAGCACTAAGAACTTGCCTTGCGATATAGAGTTTAGACGCTCTTTTTCTCTGCTTATTTCGTCGTCAGATACGCCCGGCAGTGCATAAAGATGAATTTGTGCCCCTTCGTTTTCAGCAATAAAATTATCTGAAATATTGAGCGTGGCAACATCAATTAACGCGTTGTTATCAATGTTTGTCATACCGTGGTCTGACACCACAACAAGATTAACGTTAATACCAAGGGCATTTAATCTGTCATACAGCTGCCCAATTAACGCATCCACGAACTGTACGGCATCTTTAGTTTCATCAGACGCTGGGCCTTCATTGTGACCTATGGTGTCGGTTAGTGAAAAATAACCTGCGACAAGCCGGGGGCGAGACACCTCCGGCAAACTCATCCACTGCACAATTTGATCGATGCGCTGCTGATAGCTCGCAAACTTTGAGTAGTGGTAGTGATAAGTAGGCAGCGCACCTGATATGCGCGCATCGGATTCAGGCCAGAAAAAGGCTCCGGCTTTTAAACCGTGATACTCAGCCAATGTCCATAGCGGAATACCCGTTATCCACGTACTGTCTTTAAGTCCGCCGCCCAGCTTGTATTGTGCATAGCCCGGCATACCATTTTGCATATTCGGGCGTGACTTGTCGTAAAACCTATTATTAACAATGCCGTGGTTTTTAGGTAATAACCCGGTTACTAACGAAATATGATTGGGAAATGTATTGGCAGGGTAAACCGGTGTTAACGACGCGCTGCGAATACCGTCTTTAGCTATGCGATTGAGGTGCTTGGCATTGTGTAACTCCACGTAATCGTGCCTGAAACCATCAAGCGACATTAACACCACGTACTGTGGTGCATTTACCTTTAATTGTATATTTTCGTTGGCAGCATGTGTCGGTGTACACGATAAAAAGAAACATATTAAAAACCAAGTAATGCCCTGCATATTCAAACTATTTGCTGCCCTACTCACACTACTACCTCAACTTCTTTTATTTTTTTGCCGTGCTTTATGTTTTGCATACTTTTATTCTAAAGCGCCTAACTTAACGTCAGATAGCTGTTAAGGTGTCTAGCGGCCAACGCGGTTTGGCCTGAGAAGAAAGCCCAAGTATTTCACCCGCTTTTAGTCGCTGCATACCCGCGTACGCAATCATTGCACCGTTGTCTGTGCAATAAGCAAGGCTAGGATAAAATACTTCACCTTTAAGCTCCGTCATTAACTTTTGCATTTGCTCGCGCAGCATAGTGTTGGCACTTACACCGCCCGCTATTACTAGTCGCTTCATGCCTGTTTGCTTAAGTGCTCTTTTGCATTTGATAATAAGCGTATCTACAACCGCTTCTTGAAACGCATACGCAATGTTGGCTTTTATCTGCTCAGCATCGTTTCCGGTTAAGTCTGCATCGCGAATAGTATTAGCGGCAAACGTTTTTAAACCGCTAAAGCTAAAATCTAAACCTGGTCTGTCAGTCATAGGGCGTGGAAACTTATAGTGCCCCGGTTCACCTTTTTCAGCCAACTTTGCCAGCAGCGGGCCACCTGGGTAGTCCAAACCAAGCAGTTTTGCAGTTTTATCGAATGCTTCACCGGCTGCATCGTCGATAGATTCACCAAGTACTTCATAAGCACCAATGGATTCTACTTTAACCAACATAGAGTGACCGCCAGACACAAGCAGTGCCACAAAAGGAAATTCAGGGGCATGTGCTTCAAGCATAGGGGCTAGAAGATGTCCTTCCATGTGATGAACGCCAACCGCGGGCACGTTCCATGCGTAAGCTAACGAGCGTCCTACAGAAGAACCTACCAACAGTGCGCCAACCAAACCTGGACCTTGTGTAAATGCAACGCCGTCAATATCTGAAGGTTTGCTGTTGGCATCCTGCATGGCTTTTTCAATAAGAGGGATAATTTTACGAACGTGATCGCGTGAGGCCAGTTCTGGAACAACACCACCGTAGTCGGCATGCAGCTTAACTTGGCTGTATAATTCGTGCGATAACAACCCTTTTTCGTCGTCGTACACGGCAATGCCTGTTTCGTCACACGATGTTTCTATTCCCAAAATCCGCATTAAGGCGACCCCTATTCACTACTTATAGATTTTCAAAGATCTTAAAATTATTACTGGCGATCTTGTGCGATCCTCTTTATGATCTGCCCGCGATCGAATCCGACTCCACATCAAAACATATTCTTTGCGGTGGGTCGCTCATATCATATGGGCGCAGAGTTTACCTTTAAACCAGCATTCATGGAATGCTAACAAAGGGGTAATTGCAGTTTATTGACTATTTTTTGGCAATTCATCCTTTACTTTCTCTGTAGATATGATTAGAATTTCGCACCATTTTTAACCCGGGTGGCCTTTTTAGCGCACAATTTTACCCGGATTTACACAGTAAAAGTTTTGAGGTGAGTGTTTAATGCCTATCGTTAAAGTTAGAGAAAACGAGCCGTTTGATGTGGCGCTGCGTCGTTTTAAGCGTTCTTGTGAAAAAGCAGGTGTTCTTTCTGAAGTTCGTCGTCGTGAATTCTTCGAAAAGCCAACTTGGGAACGCAAGCGCAAGAAAGCTGCCGCTAAAAAGCGTCATCTTAAGAAGCTAGCTCGTGAAAACGCACGTCGCGTAAAACTCTACTAATATAGGGTTAAGTAACGAGTCTGAAAGGTGTTGCAATTGCAGCACCTTTCGCGTTTCTGGGCCTCTATTTTTTACTTCGCTTAATCAAACAAAAACAGGAAGCATCATGGCACTAATTGATGATTTAAAAAATGCACAGAAAGACGCAATGCGCGCGAAAGATAAAGTTCGCCTTGGCACTATCCGTATGGCGCTTGCTGCGATTAAACAAAAAGAAATCGACGAGCAAATCACATTAGACGATAGCGCAATTCTTGCGGTATTAACCAAAATGGTAAAACAGCGCCAAGACGCTGCGTCTCAGTTCGATGCTGCCAATCGTGATGATCTTGCAAGTAAAGAACGCGAAGAAATTACGCATATTGAAGGTTTCTTGCCCAAGCCATTAACTGATGATGAACTTAGTGCGCTTATTGATGAAACAATGGCCGCAACAGGCGCAAGCGGTATGCAAGACATGGGTAAAGTAATGGGCGCATTAAAGCCAAAAGTACAGGGCCGCACCGACATGGGCGCGCTAAGCGCTAAAATTAAGGCTCGCCTGAACGCATAAGTCCAAATGCAAAAAGTGTATAACGAAGGCGCAACACCCTAGTCATGCATTTATAAGAGGTAAAAATGAGAACGCTGATTGGTTAGTCGTTCTCATTTTCAAACTTCCCTGTTACAGTACTGTTCGATTTACGTTTTTGACTCTCCCATGGCTGGAAAAATACCTCGCGATTTTATTGATGACTTACTTTCTCGTACCGACGTTGTAGAGATTGTAGACAGTCGTGTTAAGTTGAAAAAAGCTGGCAAGAACTATCAAGCATGCTGCCCCTTTCACAATGAAAAATCCCCTTCGTTTACCGTAAGCCAAGACAAGCAGTTTTATCATTGCTTTGGCTGTGGTGCTCACGGTAACGCTATTTCATTTATGATGGAATTCGACAGGCTTGAATTCGTTGAAGCCATTGAGGAACTAGCGCGCTATCACGGTTTAGAAGTTCCTCGTGAAAAAGGCAGTCGCCCCGCTATGAGCGAGGAGAAAAAACAACAGCAGCAAGACGACTACGCTGTAATGGAACAAGTAGCTCGTTTTTTCCAGCATCAGCTTCGTCAGAACAGCAACAGTAAAAAGGCCATCGACTATCTTAAAAATCGCGGTTTAAGCGGTGATATTGTTAAGCAATGGGAAATTGGTTACGCCCCTGATAGTTGGGATGCCTTATTAAAGACATTTGGAACCGATCCCCAGCGCATAAAGCAACTCATTGATTTAAAGCTGGTGAACAAGAACGACCAAGGTCGCACCTATGACTTTTTCCGTGACCGAATTATGTTCCCCATCCGCGATAAGCGAGGACGCGTAGTTGGTTTTGGCGGACGTGTATTAGAAGACGGTGGTCCTAAATATTTAAACTCGCCTGAAACGCGTATTTTCCACAAAGGAAGCGAGCTTTTTGGTTTTTATTCTGCCCGGCAGCAAAACAGAAACCTTGATACGGTAGTGATTGTTGAAGGTTATATGGACGTGGTTGCGCTTAGCCAGTTCGACATCAATATTGCTACTGCCGCGCTAGGTACGGCCACTACTCCCGAACATATACAAATGCTAGTGCGCGCGACGTCACACATTGTATGCTGTTATGACGGAGACCGCGCTGGTCGCGAAGCCGCATGGCGTGCACTTGAAAATGCCCTGCCCTCGCTTAAAGATGGCGTGCGACTTTCGTTTTTATTTTTGCCTGACGGCGAAGACCCAGACACCATGGTACGCCAAGTTGGTAAAGATGCCTTTATGGGTATGCTCGATACGGCAATGCCCTTGTCGCGATTTTTCTTTGAAAACCTGTTGAAAACCCATAATGTGGGTATACCTGAGGGCAAAATAGCACTTAAAAAAGCCGCTATGCCACTTATTGAAAGTACGTTGGGTGAAGATCAGAAACAAATGCTGCTTGAAGAGCTTGCCAAACACACTGGAGAATTCGATCGTTTTAAACTTCAGCAAGATATAACTCGAGCAAACCAGGGCAGCAAACAAGCGTATTCACCTAATAGAACGCAAGTTAACAAGCCTAAGCTTTCGCCGCTGCGTATGCTAATTCGTCTGCTATTAGACCAACCTGCGTTGGCAAGCCAGTGCGAAGACGTACAAATTGGTATTTTCGCCGGAAGCAACGCTGCTGGCATGGACTTATTGCGCGATATTCACACGTTTTGTTTAACCAATCCTAAAGCTAATACTGCGCAACTTGTTGAAAATTTCCGCAACCATCCCCATTCTTCTACTATCGCGAAATTATTGTTGCAAGAACACTTAGTTAAAGACGAGGATGCTGAACGTGTTTATAACGACAGCTTCGCTCGCTTACTTGATGGGCATTTCGATAGCCGAATAGAGACCTTAATTTCTCGTTCTAGGGTTCAACCGCTGACAAAAGCGGAGAAAGAGGAACTGAACCTACTTATGAGGGAAAGACAAAAAAGCTGACCAACGGGTTAACCCTTTTTGCTCACAAAATACTGGCTAAAAAATCAGCCGTCAATCTGGTCAAACAACCGTTGACTCTGCTATACTGGCTAATTCGCTGTAAGTAGACTTGGAAGCATTAGGCAGCTCTAATATGAACGCCAATGCGAACTGCTAAGTTGAACAGCTTATGTGAACAAGAATACAGCAACAAAAGTAGCAAAGATATAGCCGACGATAACGGGCAGAACCGAACCCGAGCCGATGTGCACCGCATATGCGTAAAATGAAAGCAGCGTGGCATCGAGCAACAAAACGGCCTTGATACAAAAGCAGTAATACAGCAAATAAGGGAACATGCCGACGTGTGTGTTGTCTTTTTTAATGCAAACTAATTGAATGTGAGAAGTGTAGGTTATATGGCGCAAAGCAAGCAGTCTCAGATTAAACTCCTGATTGCAAAGGGTAAAGAGCAAGGTTACTTAACCTTTGCAGAAGTTAACGACCACCTGCCGCAAGACATTGTCGATTCTGATCAAATCGAAGACATAATCCGCATGATTAACGACATGGGAATTCAAGTTTCTGAATCAGCTCCTGATGCAGACGAACTTCTCATGCAAGAAGCTAATGCCGATGAAGATGCTGCTGAAGCTGCAGCACAGGCACTTGCTACTGTAGAAAGTGAAATTGGCCGCACAACCGATCCTGTTCGTATGTATATGCGTGAAATGGGAACGGTTGAACTTCTTACGCGTGAAGGCGAGATTGAAATCGCTAAGCGTATTGAGGATGGTATCAACCAGGTTCAGTGCTCTGTTGCTGAGTACCCTGAAGCCATCACTTATCTACTTGACCAATGGGACCTTTTTGAAGCGGAAGAAATTCGCCTAAGCGATATCATTTCAGGCTTCGTAGACCCGAACGACGACCAAGATTTAGCACCTACGGCCACTCACGTTGGTTCAGAGCTTTCAGAAGAAGAGCTTGATGACGAAGATGACGACGGTGATGACGACGACAGCGATGAAGATGAAGGCGGTGTTGATCCTGAACTAGCTCGCGAGCGCTTTGCTGAGCTACGTGAGCAGTATCAAAAAACGCGCGCTGTTATCGAGAAGAAAGGTCGTGCTCATGCCGACTCTCGCGAGCAAATCACTGCGCTTAGCGACGTGTTTAAAGAGTTCCGATTGGTACCCAAGCAATTCGACCGCATGGTAAGAAACATGCGTGAGATGATGGACAAGGTTCGCATCCAAGAACGTCTTGTTATGAAGTTCTGCGTTGTTAACGCAAAAATGCCGAAGAAAGACTTCATTAAAGCGTTCGCAGGCAACGAAACATCAACGGCATGGTTACATGAAGCAGTAAAATCTGGCGCGGCTTACGCAGCAGATTTAGCCATTAACCAAGAAGAAATTGAGCGTTGCATCAGCAAGATGAACCAAGTTGAACAAGAAACTGGTTTAGTTATTGCTGATATCAAAGACATTAACCGTCGCATGTCTATCGGTGAAGCGAAAGCACGCCGTGCGAAGAAAGAGATGGTAGAAGCTAACCTTCGTCTTGTAATTTCAATTGCGAAGAAGTACACAAACCGCGGCCTTCAATTCCTTGATCTTATTCAGGAAGGTAACATCGGCCTAATGAAGGCGGTAGATAAGTTTGAATACCGTCGTGGCTACAAGTTCTCTACCTATGCAACATGGTGGATCCGTCAGGCAATCACGCGTTCAATAGCGGACCAAGCTCGTACTATCCGTATACCTGTGCATATGATTGAGACTATTAACAAGCTTAATCGTATCTCTCGTCAAATGCTTCAGGAAATGGGACGTGAGCCTACACCTGAAGAATTGTCGGAACGCATGCTAATGCCAGAAGATAAGATCCGTAAGGTTCTGAAAATTGCAAAAGAGCCAATCTCGATGGAAACGCCTATCGGTGATGATGAAGATTCACATCTTGGTGACTTTATCGAGGACAGCACAATTATTCAGCCCCTCGATTCTGCAACTGGCGGTAGCTTGAAAGACGCTACTCAAGAAGTTCTAGCAGGCCTAACAGCACGTGAAGCGAAAGTACTGCGTATGCGTTTCGGTATTGATATGAACACCGACCACACGCTAGAAGAGGTAGGCAAGCAGTTTGATGTAACGCGTGAGCGTATTCGTCAGATTGAAGCGAAAGCGCTTCGTAAGCTTCGCCACCCTAGCCGTTCAGAGCAGCTTCGCAGCTTCTTAGACGAGTAGTAAAAAGTAATACTTCGAATAAAAATCCCCGGCTTTGGCTGGGGATTTTTGATGTCTGCGTTTTTAAACATTGAGCCCCTGAAAAAGCGACACGTTTAAAATAAACCTCACCTTTTAGATGTAATGCGCTTTACTCTCAACACGCAGACACAAAAAAGCCCCCTTTCGGAGGCTCTTGAATTACTTTGATGCTAGCTTTTAGCTTACACTCTAAACTGCTTAGCAATCGATTCTAGGTGCTGCGCTAAATCTGCAAGCTCGTTACACATACTACCTAATTCACCAGAGCGACTTGCAGTTTGCTCTGTACGCTCATGAATTTCATCTACGTGGCGTACAATATCAACAGCAACCGTGCGTTGGTCTTCGGTGTTGTGTGCAATTTGCTCGTTCATCTGATTAATACGGCCGATAGTGCTAGTAATAGTTTCTAGGCTGCTACCGGCTTTATTGGCAGTCTCAACACTGCTTGTTGCCTGTTCAGTACCACGAGCCATTACTTCTACCGCAGAATGGGCTGCATTTTGTAGCTGCTCGATGGTGCTTTGAATTTCTTCAGTAGACTGCTGTGTACGTGAAGCTAGCGTTCGTACCTCATCAGCAACAACCGCGAAGCCGCGGCCTTGTTCACCGGCACGTGCAGCCTCAATCGCCGCGTTAAGTGCAAGTAGGTTAGTTTGCTCAGCAATACCTTTAATTACATCAAGCACAGAGCCAACTTTGTTTGAATCTGACTCGAGACGTGCAATTACGTCAGCGGTCTCACGCACGTTCTCAGCGAGCTGCTGAATGCTGGTTACCGTCTGCTGTACAATTTGACGGCCTTCACTTGCCGCAGACGTCGCTTCATTAGCGTCGCTCGCTGCCTGTGCTGCACTGTGTGCCACGCCATCTACCGAGCCACTCATGGTATCAACCGCTTTTTTCGCATTGGTCGCTGATTTCTGCTGAACGTCGATAGTACGCTGCGTTTCTTCCGTTACACCGCGAAGGTTTTGCGCTAGGTTAGACAGTGGCAAACTAGCTTCAACAACGTCTTTTACAACGCCTTGAAGTTTATCCATAAATTGGTTAAACCAATAAACAAGCTCACCAATTTCATCTTCACTTTTCGTTTCAATACGTACCGTTAGGTCGCCGTTTTCTTGGGCAATGTCTTTTAACGAGCGAACAACATCGTCAATGCTTTGCTTAATACCGCGTACAATCGGTACAGCTGTAGCAAATAATAAAATGGTTACGGCGATAGTAAGAATTACACCCGTGCTGATAAGCGATGTATTTGCTGAATCAGTATTTTTGAATGCCTTTTCAAATGCAGCTTGCTGTGCGTCTCTGAAGCGCGTCATCGAGGCAATAACGCCGTCGTATGAGCCATTCATTTGTGACGACAACTCGCCAAGGCGGCTAAAATCAGCGGTTCCGTTAACCATTGACTGCGACACATCAAAGGCAACTTTAAAGTAATCTTCAAAACCTGAAGAAATGCGCGAGATCTCAGAACGAAAATCTGGGCTTATGGATGAAATTTGATTAAGGCCTGTTTCCACTTCAGCAGCTAGGTCTTGTGCAACTGCTAGTGTGTCTTGATCGCCCGTTGTTACGGCGCTTGAAAGTGTGTCTCGCACTTTCTGCATATCAACAAGCGTTGAAGCGGATAGCTGTAGCGCTGGGAACTGTACCTTTTGTACCTTTTCAAGCGTAGCGCCGTTATTTAGCGCCGTGTATACGGTGATAAGCAAAAATATGATAAAGCTTAACGCCGCTATTCCCGGAATTAGAAATATCTTTGTCGCTATGGGCATTTTCTTCAGGAAATTCATCAGCTATCTCACTGTTTTATTATTTACATCTACTTTCAGGCTAACCCGAAAATACCTCTTGTTCTATTATATCTTCTTATTTACGAAAAACTTTAATCTAAATTAAAAGGGTCGCGCTTTACACAAGCGCGACCCTATTTTCACTACTTAGAACGTGTAGTTCGCACCTACTTTCAGTAGGGTCGCATCGTTTGCATCGTTCAAGTCGTCAGAATACCAAGTAACGTCAACTTTAAGAGCAAAACCTGGCTCAACGTCATAACGAAGACCCGCAGTAACAGCCGAAACATCAAGCTCTTGCTGCGCTGCAATACCACCCGCGGCTTGCACTAAACCTGCATATGTTACATCAGTTACTGCATCGCCCGTCATAATTGTTGATGGAAGACCAGCAACAAGCGCTAGTTGGTTTGCATTATCCGCCTCTTCTACTTCATAAGTAATGTGTGGCGTGAACTTACCAAGACGTAGACCTGCGGTAATGTAGTACGCTTTGTTATCAGCAATAATAGAACCATCTACTTCAGTTTGTGTAAATTCTGCACCTACAAACCAGTCGTACTTATCGATATCTACCGCTACTTCAAAGAAGGTTCCTGTATCTTCATTTACGCTAAAGCCTTCAGCCGCGGCGCCTGCTGTTGGAACAAACGGGGCGAATTGGCCTAAACCAGCAACAAAACCGTCAAACTCTGGGTTCTGAGCGCTTGTTTTACCACGTGCAATGAGCGAGCGAACGCTAAACCAATCGCGAGTGGCTTCTACAGACACTGCAAGTACGTTTTCAAGCTCAAGTAGCGCAGGTGTGCCTGAAATTGTTGTGTTAGTTTCAACACGACCCGCAGTAAACTGTGCGCCGTATTCCCAATCGCCAGCATAATTTGAGTAGTCAACGCGTACACCATCAATGTTGTTAAAGTCGATGCCATACACAGCATCAGGTGGTGTTAGCCAGTGGTACGAATAACCAACATCAAGTGATGCTGAGTATTTAAATAACGGCATACGTAGGCGACCAGCACTGATGTTTGTATTGTTGCTTAGCGCATAGGTCATGTACGCCCATTCAAAGTCTGCGTCGTAATCGTCGCGACCACGTCCAACTACCTGCGCCGTTGCAGATAACTTATCGCTAACTTCGCCACGTACCTGCAAGCCAAATACGCTTGCAGGATCGAAGCTGAAATCATCGTCGTAGTCGTAAACAGTCTCGCCATCGCTTAGCGTCATACCGCCAATAAGGTTCGCGAAACCATTAATCTGTACGTCTGCCATTGCAGGTGCCGCCAAAAGGCCAGCCATAGATAACATAGCTAATTTGGTTTTCATGTGTGTTCCTTTAAATCTTTATTTGTCGGTAAACTAAAACGTAGCAACTACACGAACGCTGTCGTTTACTGCACTTGCATCTACATAGCCAATTGCACCCGCGTTTGCCGCTACGGCTGCAACAACGTCTGCATCGCTCGACAGTGCTTTAGGAGGCTGACCCTTACCGGTGAATACAAGCTTCGACCAAAACGCAGTTAGCTGTGCCGCTGTCTTGTTCAACACTTTACCGTTGAATTCATCTGTTGCCGCCGCACTTTCTTCCAGTGCAATTGGCTCTGCTTGCGTGCCACTTGGGAACGCTTTCGCTTTATTAAGGAATAGACGGCTGATGCTATCTTTGTCGAGGGCGTCACCGTTACTTGGATTAACGATAACTGCTACTTCAGCAAAAGCCACGTTGCAGCATAGGCTTGCTGCAAGTATCCATTTCTTCATGATGTGTCCTCTAAACTCTACTATTAGGTTTCATGCTCTTTTGCTTATCAACTGCTACTCTTCGTAGGCAAGGTGTTAAGCGTTGCGATATCTTTTATGCTAATTATCAGACAACGAAGTAAGTATTAGTCACAAAAGCCATATTCGCCAATTTGCGCATTAAGTTTTTACTGTTTAAAAATTAATAACTTATACAAGCGTTTGAAATTGGGCGCAGTTTAGAGGAAGGGCAAGTTTAATCAACTATACAATTGTCTAATGAATACGTTCCAACGCATTAACTTGCCATTTTTAGGTGACTAATTGCTAGCCAGAAGAAAAATAAGTGTTGTATATCAAATATATAAAAACATATACCTTTATATAAAAACGAATACCTAATAATATTAGGGTATAGCATCAAATACCTGAATGTTTACTATTTATTCGCCTTAGCCCAGCATATCTGCACAAAAAGCAGGCAAACACAGTGTGTTGGCCCGCTCACGTAAACTATTCACCTTTTTTGTAAGGTATATTTTTTTCAAGTTTTTCTATTTCTTGCGTTCGCATAAGTGGCGAGCCTGTGTTTCTGGCCATCCAACTGTAAGCAGTAGGCACAACATACAGCGTCATAAATGCAGACAACAACACACCAGAGAAAATGACCATACCAATAACCATACGGCTTTCAGCGCCAGGGCCTGAAGCCAACACGAGTGGCAGTGAACTAAATACCGTAGTAAAACCTGTCATCACAATAGGACGTAGGCGCTGCGCTGCGGCGCGTTTAAGCGCCTGCTCGAACTCCATTCCTGCATCGCGAAGCTGATTAGCAAATTCAACAATAAGAATACCGTTCTTAGCCGCAAGACCAATGAGCATAACTAGACCTATTTGACTGTAGATGTTTATGGTCATATCTGAGAAGAAAAGCCCAATATAAGCGCCCACAAGGGCCAATGGAACGGTTAGCATGATAACCAATGGATGCACCCAACTTTCAAACTGTGCAGCCAATATAAGGTAGGTCACTGCCAACGCCAGAAGAAATACATAGACAAATGAGTTACCGGCTTCGTTATACAGCTGCGACTCGCCCTTGTAGTCTATCGATACGTTATCTGGTAATTCCGTTCGAACAATATCTTCAAGGTACGCTAATGCCTCGCCCAGTGTGTAGCCATCGGATAAATTGGCAGAAATAGTAACCGCACGCATACGGTTGTATCTGTTTAATCGTGACGACGTAGCCTGCTCTTCAAAAGTAAGTAAGTTATCCATAGGAATAAGCTCACCGGTACGCGAAGAACGCACATACAAGTTTTCTATACTGTTGGGGCTTCTAAAATCATCTTCGATACCTTCAATAATAACGTCGTATTCTTCACCTCTGTCTAGGAAGGTAGATACTCTACGCTGCCCTAGCATCACCTCCAGTGTTCCGCCAATGTCACTTATTGAAACACCGAGGTCCGCTGCTCGGTCGCGATTAATGTTCACCAATAATTGAGGAGATGTTTCTTTATAATCTGAATCAAGGCGAATGAGATTGCGATTTTCACTGGCTTTCTCAAGCACAGTATCTCGCCACGCAACCAAGTTTTCATAGGTATCACCCTGCAATACAAACTGAACAGGACGTCCAAAACCACCACCTGACACACCACTTCGCATAATGGCGAATGCACGAACATCAGGCACGGTATTAAGCTTTGCGCTTATTTCGTCCATGAGCTCAAAGGTGGAAAAGTCTCGCTCATCCCAATCTGCTGAACCTACAATAGCAATACCTGCATTGCCGCCAAACCCCGGTGTGCGTACCAAAAGACGGTTTATTTTTCCGTTCTCACGATACGGCATAAGCACATCTTCAATTTGCTTGAGGTTTGACGCATTGCTTTCAAAGCTGGCACCTTCTTGGGCATTCATCAAAATAAAGAAGTTACCTCTATCTTCTTTAGGTACAAACTCGCTAGGGACACGTTCAGAAAGCTGCACTAAAGCAACTACTGCTACAACTAACATGATTACCATAAGTAATGGTTGATGAAGGGTTTTGCCTAAGCTGTTGAAATAGCTGTTTTCAAGCGCGCTAAACCGCTTATCCATCCAGTTACCAAAACCCGATGAACGCTCACGTTTTTTCAGAATTTTAGATGCCATCATGGGTGATAGGGTCAGTGCTGTGAAACTTGAAAATGCCACAGCAGCAGCAATAGCTAGCGCAAATTCAGTAAATAGCCTACCAATATTCCCCTCTAAAAATACCAACGGTACAAATACGGAAATAAGGACTAACGTGGTAGCAATAACAGCAAAACCTACTTCTCGTGCGCCGCGATAGGCTGCAAGTATTGGTGGCTCACCCATTTCAATTCGACGATAGATGTTTTCTAGTACAACAATGGCGTCATCTACCACCAAACCTATGGCAAGTACCATGGCCAACAACGTAAGCAAATTAATTGAAAAGCCAAGTGCGTACATCACAATAAACGCGGCAATAATAGATACTGGCACGGTGACAGCAGGAATAAAGGTGGCGCGCACATTGCCCAAGAACAGGTAGATAACTATCACAACCATCATCATGGCGATAGCAAGTGTTTGATAAACTTCATCAATGGATGCTTCGATAAACACGCTTGAATCGTAACTAGGTACAATAAAGATATTGTCGGGTAACGACTCTTCTATACGTGTAATTTGCTCTTTTGCTGCCCTAGCTACGTCTAGCGTATTTGCTTTTGATTGTTTGATTATACCCAAACCAATCATGTTTACGCCGTCACCACGAAACTCGGTTTCATCGTCTTCAGCGGTTAGCTCTACGTTGGCAATCTCTCCCAAGCGCACTAAATAACCGTCACTGCCCACCGCTACAGTAAGCGCAGCAAAGTCGTCTGGCGTTAAAAACGTTCTGGCTACGCGCACTTCAAAATTACGGTCAACCGATTCTACTTCACCGGCAGGTAGCTCAACGTTTTCAGCGCGAATGACTTGTTCCACGTCACTAACAGTGATACCACGAGCGGCCATTGCATTGCGGTCTAAAAACACCTTCATCGCATAACGACGGCCGCCGCCAATTTGCACACGCGCGACACCATCAACAATTGATAGCCTGTCTACTAAAAACCGTTCTGCGTAGTCGGTAAGTTCCATGGTGTTTAAATTGGTACTTCTTAGGTTGTACCACACCACTGCGCTTTCATCAGAATTCGCCTTTGACACTTCAGGCGGATCGGCCTGGTCAGGCAAATTATTTAACGCGCGGCTTACACGCTCGCGCACATCGTTCGCTGCAGCATCGATATCTCGGGAAAGCTTGAATTCAATGGTAATGTCCGAACGTCCATTTCTCGACGTCGACGTGACATTTTTTATGCCTTCAATGCCTGAAATACGATCTTCAAGCAACTGCGTTATACGTGTTTCAACAATATTTGCTGAAGCGCCAGTGTAAGTGGTAGATACCGACACAATGGGCGGGTCAATGTCGGGATATTCACGCAGTGACAACATCGACACTGCCACAATGCCGAAAATAATAAGAATAAGGTTGATTACCGTAGCAAAGACCGGGCGCTTAACCGATACGTCAGACAATAGCATGATATGCGCTCCTATCGGTTTAAGACATTAACAGGCGACTGGTCGCGAACGCGAAGCGTACCTTCTGTGATCACTTCATCGCCTACGCTAACCCCTTCAATAATTTGTACGAAGCCTGGACGACGCTCACCAATCACCACCTCTTGCTGATGTGCAACATCGCCTTTCACCACGTAAACGAACTGTTTATCTTCTACGGGTACTAAGGCTTTTTCTGGCAGTACCAGTGTATTTAGCACGCGTTTTTCTACAACCACAGTAAGCAGCATGCCGGGGCGCAAACGGCTGTCTTTATTTTGAATAGTAGCGCGCACACGAATAGCACGGCTTACCGGGTCTAAACGAGTGTCTATATTCGTAATTTCACCTTCAAATGCTTCGCCAGGATAGGCGACAGACGTGGCAGACAATCTCTGCCCTTTAGCAACGCTTCCCAAATGGTTTTCAGCTATGCTGAAGTCAACTTTTACTACGCTAATATCGTCAAGCGTTGAAATTGTGGTGCCCGGCTGAACCAATGAGCCGATACTAATCTCACGATTACCTAATAAGCCGCTAAACGGCGCTCGAATTTGAAGGTCATTAAGCTGAGCAATGGCGATATCTAACTGCGCTTCAAGGGCTTTCACTCGGGCTTGCTGTTCATCTAACAACTGCTCAGAGGTTGCATTAGATTGGCGCAGGTCAGCAATACGCGTAAACTGGCGTTTTGCCTCGTCGATATTGGCTTTAAGCTCTTCTACTCGAGCGCGCTCTTCGGTGTTATTTAATTGAACAAGCAGCTCACCTTCCATTGCTTTATCGCCATCTTCAAAGTTGATAGCTTTCACGGTTTCGGTAACTTGCGCGGTAATATTTACCGATTCGTTAGCAACGGCAGTGCCTAACGACTCTATAGTAATGGGTAAGGTTTTCGTTTCAGCAATTGCAGTTTTCACCGGCGTTGCGCGCGGGCCTCGTTGTCCTGAAGCTTGCTCGTTTGGCAGGTTTAAATACACCACTATGGCAGCAAGAAGTACAACACCGATTAAAAGTGGAGACACTGAAATACGTGAAGACATAACCTTTCCTATAGGTAAAATACTGTTCGGCCGTTAATCCAAGCAGTTGACATGAAAATTTCGCTTGAGAGTGTGTCATCAAGCGGTTAACTTACATGCTGTTTTGTTATTTTTACTTACGTTGTGCAAAGCCCATTTTGAGCACGACTGTTTTGCACGTCTTTGTTACGAGTATTTTACCCAATTCGATGTCATTCTTATTTCGCTTATCAGTAATTTTCGCGGTTTTAACGCTTTTAGGCTGCTCAGAATCTATTCCAAACACGCCCGCGTGCCGCATGCATAAAAACTTATCTAAAGTGCATCTCGATTCATCTGCCGATACTTTCAAAGCTGCTGCCTGTGTCATAAAAACCAATAACCGTTTACTGCTCATTCGTCATCGCTTATCTGGAAAGCTAGACTTTCCCGGTGGGGGCCGTATTGATGGCGTTTCTGCGGCCTGCACGGCGCATAGAGAAACATGGGAAGAAACGGGGTTTAACGTTGAAGTACAGCAGTTTCTTGGACAAAGTAGCAATGGCTTACTACTTTTTGGGTGTTATACCGACGCAGGGCTAGACGTATTACCAGAAGTATTCGACGCACCTGCTTGGGCTACCGTTGAGGTGACAGCACTAGAAAAAGTAGACCCATTTTTACTCACCCATGATGATTTACGCTTTGCAGATGACTTGGTTGTACTTCGCGATGCTTACACAGCATACTCGGTAAAATAGCGTGGTAATAAGAACCAAGTAATAGCCACACGCTCTAGCTAATAACAATCTGTACTGACAAAGCGTTGTTCATTTCAAAGCGTATTGGTAAATTGAGCGCTTACACCTTTTAGGAGAACCAGCTTGTTTTCACTGCCCACCTTAAGCCTTAAAGGCAAAGTGTCTGATGAAGAGTGGCAAACCCGAGTAGACCTTGCGGCCTGCTACCGCCTTGTGGCAGATATGCGCTGGGGCGACCTTATTTACACCCATATATCGGCAAAAGTGCCCGGCACCGACCATTATTTGGTTAATGCATTTGGCCTAACCTTCGATGAAGTAACTGCGTCTAACCTGGTTAAAGTAGACTTGGCGGGCAACATTCTTGATGACACCCCTTACGGTATAAACCCTGCCGGTTTTACCATACACAGTGCCATTCACGAAGTTCGTCACGACGCCCAATGTGTCATCCACCTGCATACGCTTGCCACCATTTCCGTGGCGTCGGTAAAAGGCGGCTTAAGGCCATGGAGCCAGTACTCTATGTTTTCTTTACCTTCACTTTCTTATCACGAATATGAAGGCTTAGCCGTAGATGATGGCGAAAAACAGCGTCTACAAAATGACTTAGGTGACACCAACCACATGCTGCTACCTAATCATGGTGGCCTTACAGTAGGCCCTACCGTTGGCGATGCTTTTATGCGCTTCTATGATTTACAGCGCGCGTGTGAAATTCAGCTAGCGCTAATGCAGTCGAATGAAGACATTATTGAGATCCCTAAACCTATTATCGACGGTATATACGAACAAGCCAAAGTGGTACACAGCGGCGAAACCGGCGGTCAAAAAGCGTGGCCAGCCATGCTACGTAAAGCCTACAAGCTAGACCCGAGTTTTTGCGAATAACCCTTACTTTAACGGAATAACATCAACACAATGAAAGTCACAAAAGTAGAAATTTTTGATATTGAATGCCCTAAACGCCCTCAGTGGAACCCGGTTTTTGTGCGTGTTTACACCGATGAAGGATTAACGGGTGTGGGCGAAGCCGGCTTGGCCTACGACTGGGGTCACAGTGCTGCCGCTCATATGATTAAAGAAATTGCTGAAGCAATGCTAATTGGCTTTAACCCGTTTCACACCGAGCTATTGTGGTCGCGTATGCTGCGAGAAGGTTTTTGGGGCCTAGGCGGCGGCCCAGTTATTTATGCAGCAATGAGCGCTATCGATACTGCACTTTGGGATATCAAAGGTAAGGCATTGGGCCTCCCTGTTTACGAACTATTAGGTGGCAAAACAAACGGTAAATTACGCAGCTATGCAAGCCAGCTGCAGTTTGACTGGGATAAAGAAGTTACCAAACTGAACGACCCTGCCGACTATGCGCGTGCGACAGAAAAAGCGTTAAAAGATGGCTACGATGCCGTAAAAGTAGATCCTATCGTTTACGACAAAGACGGCAATACCCATTTCGATAGAACCAAGCTTTTCACTAAACCAGAGCTAAAACTATTTAAAGCGCGTCTTCAAGCCATTCGAGACACCATGGGTGAAGATGGCGATATCATCTTTGAATGTCATAGCTTACTAGGCGCCTCTACGGCAATTCAGCTGGGTGACATTGTAGAAGAAATTGGCTGTTTGTATTACGAAGAGCCGGTTAATTATCTGAACTCAAAACTACACGACAAGGTAGCGAAAAATGTAAGAGTTCCCATTGCAGGCGGCGAACGTTTGTATCACCGCTGGGATGTACGCCCTTACCTTGAAGACCAATCGCTTGACGTACTTCAGCCCGACGTTGGCTTATGCGGCGGTTTTACTGAAGCGAAAAAAGTGTGTGATTACGCTGATATTTACGATGTACGCATTCAGGCTCACGTGTGTGGCGGCCCGGTAGCAACGGCGGCTAGCTTGCACTTAGAGACGGCTATTCCTAACTTTTTAATTCACGAGCATCACACCTACGCCATTAAAGATTGGAACCGCGAACTTTGCCTTCAAGACCCGCAGCCTGTAAATGGCTTTATTGAAGCGCCTGATACTCCTGGAATTGGCATAGAGCTTAACGATGAAGTGGTATATCGTTCACCGAACATGACGGTGACGTCGTTAAAATAATAGTGCTAACAAAATGCTAAACATCAAAAAAGGGTTAACGTTTTACGGTTAACCCTTTTTTATTGCAAAAACGAGCTAGATAAAAGAAGTGCTATTTACAAGGCGCGCTAGTTGTGAAGGCAGTACCATTTATTCGCATTGTCTGTAAGCCACGCTTTTTGTAGCGCACTGTCATATCGCTCCGCCATTTGCTTAAAGCCATTCCACAACGCAATATATGGCATACGCCAAAGCGATAGTGGGTAGTTACTTGCAAACATAACATTTTGCCCTGACGCTGCGTCTACTAACGCGTTAAACACCGAGTTTGCACGCTGCCATCGCCAGTTTCTGTCTTGCATTTCAAGGCCAGAGAATTTGAACGCCACTTGGCCGGTGTTCGACATTAACTGAATATGCTGTTGCCAATTTTGGAACGCTCTACTGGCCATATCTAACGGCGCGATGGCTGTATGGTTAACAATAACCTTTAACGCCGGGTTACTCTCAACCACGCGCAATAACGCGCTTACTGCCTGAGCGTTTGATACATCAAACTGCGCGTCAAACGACAGCCCTTGTTCACTTAAATAAGCCAAACTATGACGCGTTTTTGGCGAACGAAGAATGTCGTAGGCATCGTCATCAAGAATATGCCTTACTCCCACTACAGCGCTGTAGCGTGCTAGTTTACTGATATGCTGTATGGCCGAATTTGCAGTTACATTTATACACGCCACACTTTTGAAAGGCATAGTGCAGTGCTGTGTTAAAAACTCCACTTCGCGCCACGGCCTTTCGTTATCGAAACCCGCTTCAATATGCACAAAGCCGCGTAACTTATTATGTGATGCCAGTCTTAACTGTGTTTCTGTTCGAGAGCTGGTAATTTGGCTTTTATCAGGCCAGTATGGGGGGTTGCTAGGCTTTAGCCAATCGTAATGCCCTTTATCTAGCGCAAACAAATGAATATGAGGGTCTACCCATTTATCACGAGGTTCAACCGCACCACCTTTTACGGTCATTGCGCAGTATACCCGCCATCGACAGCGTGCAGACTACCTGTAATAAACGATGCTTTTTCGCTGCATAAGAAATAGGTTAACTCGGCAACATCTTCAGGCTGCCCTAGTCTACCGATAGGCTGTGCAGCGGCTTCCTCTTTCACCACTTCACGCTTATTTGCTCCAGAAGCCGCTACGTATTTATCTATGGCGTTATGAAACAAAGGCGTTTCAATAGTACCGGGGCATACTGCGTTCACGCGAATATTAAAAGGAGCGTAATCTAGGGCCGTTGTTTTTGCCACCGACGCCAGCGCCGACTTTGTTAGCCCATACGCAAATGAATTTCGTTTGCCCACAAAGGACTGATCTGATCCCATCACCACAATGGCACCAGCCCCCTGCTTTTTCATTACTGGTAACGTGGCTTTAATAGCACCGTAGGCACCTTTAACATTAAGGTTAAATATTTTATCAAGCAGTGTTTCATCAGTCTCTTCAATGGTTGCCGACACATGCATGCCTGCATTGCATACCAAGGCATCTATACGACCGTACTTTGCAGCAACCTGATCTATTGCCCTTGCTACATTAGCTACAACGCTTACATCGCAGTCAACCCACTCACTATTTAACGGGGCGGTTTCAAAGTCGCGAATATCTAGGTTAACTACCTTATAGCCATTACTTGAAAACACCTCGCAAACGGCTAAGCCAATGCCAAGGCTTCCACCAGTCACAACGCATACGGGATGCTGCTCTGTCATATAACACGCTTCTTATTAATTTAATTACCAGTAGATAAGCATGCCAAGGCACAGCAGAAAAGCAAGTGCGATATGTGATGAATTACCTTAGCTGTTGACCTACTTGCGATGTTTTCTGAACGCAATATAAACCAAATTTATTATTAACTTTCCTTTAACGGACTACTCTGACTATGCTTTTTATGACTATAATAGGCAAAATTAAAACACTTGTTTGAAAAAGGAGTCATCCATGCCTCTGTACCATGCCCCAACAGCTGATTTTCAGTTCCTTCTGAAAGACTGGCTTGGACTTGATGCGCACTACGAAAAGCTAGGTATTAGCGATTTCGACAGTGACTTGGCCAATGAAATTATTTCCCAAGGCGCGAAGTTCGCACTTGATGTTGTTGCTCCTCTTAACCGTGAAGGCGACGAAGAAGGCTGTAAACTAGAAAACGGCAAAGTGACGACCCCTAAAGGCTTCGCTGAAGCATACCAAGAGTATGTGGCCAACGGCTGGAATGCGATGCTAGGTACTGCAGAGTACGATGGCCAGGACTTACCGTATACCATGGCAGTTCCGGTTCATGAAATGCTAAACGCGGCGAATTTAAGCTGGCGTTTAACCACTATGCTAACCGAAAGTGCAACGCTAGCGGTGACTAAGCACGCCAGCAAAGAGCTGAAAGATATCTACCTTGCTAAGCTAATTAGCGGCGAGTGGACTGGTACTATGAACCTGACAGAGCCACACGCGGGTACCGACCTTAGCTTGCTTAATACTAAAGCTGAGCCGCAAGGCGACGGCAGCTATAAAATTACAGGTAACAAAATCTTTATCACCGCCGGCGATCATGACTGGAGTGAGAACGTTATTCACCTTGTACTGGCGCGTCTTCCTGATGCACCGAAAGGCGTCAAAGGTATTAGCTTGTTCCTTGTTCCTAAATTCCTACCAGACGCTAACAACGCACCAGGCGAAGCAAACAGCTTATCTGTGGGTAGCATTGAGCACAAAATGGGGATTAAAGCGAGCCCAACCTGTGTAATGAATTTCGATGATGCTACTGGCTGGTTAGTAGGTGAAGAAAACCAAGGTTTAGCGTGCATGTTTACTATGATGAACGACGCGCGTTTCCAAGTAGGTATGCAAGGTCTAGGGGCTGCTGAAGCGTCTTATCAGGGTGCGCTTACTTATGCACGCGAGCGTGTTCAGTCACGTGCGCCTCAAGGTATTCAAAACCCTGAAGGCAAAGCTGACCCTATTGTATTCCAACCAGATGTTGCACGTATGCTATTAACGCAGAAGTCGTTAATTGAAGGCTGTCGTGCGCTATCGCTGCTTTACGCGAAGTTTATGGACGTAGAAAAGCTAAGCGACGGTGAAGAAAAAGAAAATGCCGACAAAGTTCTGCAGTTCTTAACGCCAATTTGTAAGGCATTTATGACCGATATGGGCCTAGAGACCACTAGCATTGGTGTTCAGGTATTTGGCGGTCACGGCTTCATTCGCGAATGGGGCATGGAGCAATTAATGCGTGATGTGCGTATTGCTATGCTTTATGAAGGCACTAACGGTATTCAAGCACTTGACCTGATTGGCCGTAAATTAACGCGCGATGGCGGTCAAATGATGGAAGCAACGTACAGTGCATTTAGTGCATTAGTTGCTGACATTCAAAATGCAGAAGACAAAGCGCTTGCTCAAGGCATTCTAGACGACTGGCGTGCATCGGCGTCGGACTGCTTGGGCATGGATCCAACTACAGCAGCATCGGCTGCCTGTGACTTCCTGAACTACACTGCATACTCGCTAATTGGGGTATTGTGGTACAGCATGGCCGACACGGCAGCACGCGGCGACAATGCTGTACTTGCTGCGTCGAAGAAAAAGACACGTGATTTCTACATTGAACGTCTACTTCCTCGTCGCGATGCACACAAAGCAGCGTACCTTGCGGGTCCTGACAGCACACTTGCCATTGCTGGCAGTGAGTTCGATTACTTGTAAACGTAAGTAGATAGTCCTGCCAAATAAGCAGAGCTGTCGTCACATCGTAGATACAAAAAGGCCGCCTAATTCGTCAAGAATTGGCGGCCTTTTCCTTAGCATTTATATATTTATATCGGGCTTATATTAGCGCAGGCACGATAGCCGGTAAGAGGACAATTCGCTACTCTTCGTTTGCAGCCACGTTTGTCGTAAAAGTATCGTTAAACCAGTCTTCTAACATGATTTTTTCGTAGCTCAGCGTGTCTCCGCGATTTTGGCGAATATTCGACTCCATAAAATTCATGTCTTTCAGCTGCACTTCTTCAGCACTTGAGATCACAGCGCCTTGCTTATCTGACAAGGTGTAGCTAAACGTCATTCTGGGAATATCTACACGTTGAATAACGCGTACATCGTTGGCCGCACCTACGCCAAACCCCACAAATTGACTTGGCCAAACCTGGCCTGCTAAATCTACGTTCGTTACCGTCATCGTTAACTTTTGTGAGTCAGGCAACTTCGATGCAAGTTCAACAATATGCTCTTCCAATGCTGCTAGGGTACGTTCGCGAAATCGCTTTCTTGATTCATTGGCAGGACGTACATCGGTGTACTTCTCTGCATTTTCCCATGTTACTTTCACTTCAGCCGCAGACACCGGCGCACTAGCGAAAAGCAGCGGTAGCGCCACCGCACTTCCTATCAAAGAACATAGAATAACTTTATTCACGTTGAAACTCCTAAAAAACCGCTACAGGTAAACAACACTTGTTCATCTATCGATTACAACGCCTAGCTAATTAGTTGCTACTTAGCAGCAACTAATTAGGTGCTTGCAAAACCGACGACTGTTTTATTATTAGGCACAATTGTGCCCTTTTAGTTCCCGTAAAATTTGGGTTTATATCGTCGCCATCACAATACACGCCACTGAAACGACGAAGACTTGCTTTATCTACGGTTATTTCCTGTAAATAGGTTTGTTGGTAGGGTTTAAGCGGGCCAATTTGCATTACCACGTTTTCTCTAAGCGCTTCTAATTCGTTGCGTTCGGGCATGGTAGCCATTTCTGCAAGCCAATCAGAAATAGAGTTTTGCACATCCTCAAATAAATATTGTGCAAAAGGCGAGCGTAGCACCAGTACCAAAAGAATAATTTCAGCAGCAATAACAAAAAAACGTAACATGACTTCTCAGCCTACTTCTACAGTTGTATACAACGTTTAACAGCACTTATTCAGCATAGATATTTGGTTGAGAATAAGCACTGTATTTCGTTCAGTTCCATTAAACGTTAGTGAGTATATACATACATTTATGGGTCATAAATAGCGCTATCTATACGCCAGTATATATGCCTGCATATATATTTAAATCACACCATCAGCATTACCGCGTTGCTATAAACAACGTGCGCCTTACTACTATCATCTTTTGCATTCACTCAATATTTGAGTGCTGGCTTTCCTTTACTATAAATTGTTCATTTGCTGTACGAAAGTACTATCGAAATAATGTTACAGGCCTTCTACCCTAGCCTTGTTAAATAATTGTTAATAAGCGAGGGTTGAAGAAAGTGAAAATTATAAAAATGATAGGGCTGTTATTAATTTCGTCGGTTGTGGCTACTTATGCTAATGCCTGTAAAGACGCGGTAGTTTTGGTACATGGGAACAGTGCATCACCATCAAGTTGGAACAATACGGTGAATGAGTTATACCGACGAGGCTACTCATCAAGCGACTTGTTCTTGCCCAACTGGGGCTCAAAGTCATGCGCTGCCTGCAATAACCACAGCGGTTCGGAGGAAACACCGGTTAGGAATGCCATTATCAATGCGGTAAACGCATCGTGCACGGGGCGTATTGATGTTATCGCACACTCAATGGGTGTTACCTTATCTATTCAGCAAATCGATAAATTAGCAGCATCAGGTTTTGTTGATAGCTTTGTAGGCATAGCAGGTGCAACAAAAGGCCTGCGCACATGTGGCGTGTACCCGTTTAACGTGTGGTCAAGCACGTGCGGACGAGATGGCCTTTCTATTTCAAGCCCATTTTTAGACAGCATTGCCAACGTGCCTATTGGTCGAAACGTGTATTCCATTAAAAGCAATATTGATCAAATTGTGTGCGCAACTGGCGTATGTACAGTTAACGGCGTTCACACCAGCAGAATAGACGGTGAAGACGCGTCATATACTTATGTTTTAGGTCATTTCGGTCTTCAAACAGACACCGCTGTACAGCAAGTAAACCTTATTCAATAGCGACGGTTTTACTTAAAGCTCGATTAAGGTCAGTGGTTAGAAGGCCTTAATTGAACTTAGAACTAAGCTTACATAAAATCACAGCCTAAAACTTTCTGAACTTTCAGTATTGACTGAAACATAAAAAAAATGGATCATTCACGTCACTATTGATCTACATTAAAGATGATGTAGCACATGCTGTTATACTCAACGTAGCAGTAGATGTTGTTAGCGAAGGTGTAACTATGAATGACCAAATACCGGTAAAAAATGTCACTCCGGTAAAAGTGCATAAGCCCAAAGGGGCTATTGAAGGGAAACGTTACGATTCTCGCAGCCGCATTTATGTGCGCGCCGTAAAAGGTCCACTGGAATCTTTCCGCCGTTTTTTTGGCCTATTCTTTTTAGGCCTGTTCGCTATTATTCCTTGGTTCCAGTACAACAATCAGCAGGCAGTGTTACTTGATATTGGCGAGCAGCGCTTCACCATATTCTCGTTAACGCTTTGGCCACAAGACCTTACGCTGCTAGCGTACATATTTATCGTATCTGCATTTGCCTTGTTTTTCGTCACCACATTCGCAGGGCGTGTGTGGTGCGGATTCATGTGTCCGCAAACTACGTGGGTATACATTTACACTTGGTTTGAAGAAAAAATTGAAGGCCCTCGCAACAAGCGCATAGCGCTAGATAACCGCCCTATGGATACCGACAAGTTTCTTCGCAAAACAGCCAAACACAGCGCATGGGTTGCTGTTGCCCTATTAACCGCACTTACTTTTGTAGGCTATTTCACCCCCATCGACCGCTTGTTTATTGATTTCTTTACGCTAAATACTAGCTTTTGGGCCGGGTTCTCAGTCATCTTTTTCGCTGTATGTACTTACGGCAACGCTGGGTATATGCGCGAAATTATGTGCACGCATATTTGTCCTTACGCACGTTTCCAGTCGGCTATGTTTGATAAAGATACCTTTACCGTGTCATATAACGCGAATCGCGGTGAGCAACGTGGCCCTCGCCCAAGAAAGTTAAGCCATGAACAAGTGCAAGAAAAGGGTATTGGTGACTGTATAGACTGTAACTTATGTGTACAAGTGTGCCCTACCGGTATCGACATTAGAAACGGTCTTCAATACGAGTGTATCAACTGCGGTGCATGTGTTGATGCCTGTAACGGTGTGATGGATAAAATGGGGTACCCCAAAGGCCTTATTAGCTTCACTTCTGAAGAGGAGCTTGCAGGCGGTAAGACCCATATTATTCGTCCGAAATTAGTAGGTTACTTTGTGGTGCTCGTGATCATGTTAGGCCTATTATTCGCCAATATTTATACGCGCAGCCCCACCGAAGTTGACATCATTCGCGATAGAAACTCACTGTATCGCGAAACCAACGAAGGCTTAATTGAAAATGTGTACACCATTAAGGTGCTAAACAAAACCCAGCAAGAGCATATCTACACTATTGCGGTAAAAGGTTTGCCTGACTACACCTACATTGGGGAGCAACAAGTAACTGTTAAAGGTGGCGAGGTGTACAGCACGCCGATATCAGTTGCAACCGATGCCTATAATCTGGAAGATACGGTAACGGATATCTTCATTAGCGTAACCACCACCATTGATGGCGAGGCAGTTACCGTTGATGAGCCAACTAAATTTCTTTATCGATGACTGATTTTTCTTTCTCGGGGCTTAGCCCCGACACCATACTTGATGCCCTGGAATCTCAGGGCATTTTTTTACAAAGCGGATTGCTTGCGCTAAACAGCTACGAAAACCGTGTGTATCAGTTTTTAGCTGAAGACGGGAAGCGCTACGTTGCTAAATTTTACCGACCTGGACGATGGACTGACGCTCAAATTCTTGAAGAGCATGCATTTGCAACAGCATTAGTTGAAAGCGAAATTCCACTTGCAGCACCCATTGCATTAAATGGAAGCACCCTGCACCACCACAATGTTGAAGGTACCGACTATCGTTTTACGCTATTTCCATCGGTGGGCGGTCGACAGTTTGAAAACGACAATTTAGATCAGCTTGAATGGATGGGTAGATTCATTGGCCGTATTCATCAGGTGGCGCAAGCAACACCGTTTAAAGAGCGCCCTACCATTGATATTCACAGTTATTTAGAAGAGCCAAAGCACGTGCTTGAGAATAGCTCGTTGCTGCCAGAGCACCTAAAAACCGCGTTCTTCGCTATTTTAAACCCGGTTATCGAAACTACGCGAAGCGCGTATAGCGCAAGTTCGCTTATTCGCTTACATGGCGACTGCCACCCGGGCAATATACTGTGGCGCGACGGTCCTACCTTCGTTGATTTAGACGACTGCCGTATGGGTCCAGCCATTCAAGATTTATGGATGATGTTAAGCGGCGACAGGCAGCAACAGCTGCTGCAGCTCGACACCCTAGTTGAAGCCTACGAAGAGTTTCACACCTTTGATAATAGCCAGCTTTCATTGATTGAGCCGCTTCGCGCGATGCGGATGGTGCACTATATGGCGTGGCTATCACGTCGTTGGAAAGATCCTGCGTTCCCAAGAGCGTTCCCATGGTTTGCCGAAGATAAGTACTGGGAAGGTCAGATATTAGCCCTTAAGGAACAGCTTTCAGCGCTTAACGAGCCACCACTTAAGCTTGGGTTTTAATCAAACCGTGTATTCTATATACTCTCGCCATGCGTAGGTGCGCCAATAACTATCTTTGTTCTACTGTGATTGGCGTTAAACGGGAAACCAGTGAAAAACTGGTGCTGCCCCCGCAACGGTAAGCTCCATGTTGTTGTTCAACATGCTCTTTTCATACACCACTGTCTTTTAAGCAATACCTGCTTTTGTCGATGGGAAGGTAAAAGATCTGAAAGACATTTTCAGCGAGTAAGCCCGGATACCGGCCTGTGCCTCATGGCTCATACAATTATTTCACTCATGACCGTATTGAGCGTCCACAATAACATGTGCTCGGGTGGAGCACATTTGATAAAACACTAAAAAATCATGCGTACACAACTAACTCGTGCTGCTGTTGCTACAGCGGTTTTGTCGTGCCTAAGCACACCATCATTTTCTCAAACCACAGACTCTGAAATAGAAACGCTAACCGTTACTGGCTCTCGTTTACCTATTCAACTTACTAAGCTTCCAGGCTCAGTGTCGGTGCTCACCGAGTCCGATATTAATGCGTCGGGCGCTATTCAACTTACCGACCTTATTCGCGGTTTACCAGGCGTAAGTCTTTCACAATCGGGCAGCCCGGGCGGACTTACCGAGGTTCGCGTTCGCGGCAGCGAAACCAACCATTTACTGGTGCTTATTGACGGCGTTGTTGCTAACGACGTAGGTCAAGGCAGTTTGGTTGACCTTGCACATTTAAATAGCGCCAACGTTGTGCGAATAGAGCTACTGCGTGGCCCGCAAAGCGCGCGTTGGGGAAGCGGTGCTATTGGTGGAGTATTGAGTATTACCACCAAAGCCGGGCAGTTTGATAATGCATCATCGGGTGTAACGTTAACCGCGGGCGCGGGTAACCAAGGCACCTATACTGGTAGCGTAAATGCAACGTCGCAAATCAAAAAATTAGGCGTTACCGCTTACGCGAATTACTTCAATACCGATGGCGATAATGTTTCTCGCATGGGAAGTGAAGACGATGGCTACCAGAATGTGACGGCGGGCGTTAATGCTAACTACGCATTTAACGATGAGCACACCTTTATGGGTAACCTTCGCACGGTTAACTATGAAAACCAGTACGATGGTACTGATTTTGTTACCACAGGCCTGCCCGCTGATTCAGATAATGTTACCGATGGCACGCAACTAAGCGCCAAGTTGCGCTGGGAATTTGCACCAAATGCCACTGCTTATCGCAGCGCACTAAGCCTTCAATATCGTAAAGATGAAAACGACAACACAACATCTGGGCTTGATGCAGGCGGCACAACAGGCGAACGCGTAGAGCTTAACTGGACAAGCTTTTACAGTTTCGAAAATTGGCAAGTCGCCGGCGGCGTAGAATATTTACAGCGCTTGTTTGCTCAGCGAGGTCCAATTAGTTTTGGCGACCCCAATCAGAAGCAACACGACAACACATACAGCGTATTTGCCGAAGCCAATGGTGAACTTAGCGAAAACGTGTTTACTACGTTGAGCATTCGTCATGACAGCAATAGCGAGTTCGACAATGCAATAAGCTACCGTGGCGGTTTAACATGGCAATTTGATAAACACTATGCGGCATTTGCTAGTCTGGGCCGTGCAGTAAAAACACCCACCTTTACCGAACGCTTTGGCTTTTTCCCGGCAAGCTTCATTGGCAACCCTAACCTTCAACCTGAAACCAGTGAAGAATGGGAAGTAGGTGTTAAAGCGAACTGGGCCAATATTAGCGGTCAAATTAGCTATTATCACACCGACCTTGAAGATGAAATAAATGGCTTTGTGTTTATTCCAGATCTTGGCACCTTTAGTGCTGATAACGTTGCTGGCGACAGTAATCGTGAAGGTGTTGACGTAGAGCTTACATGGTCGACCGATTACGGAAACCTAGGTGCAAGCTATAGTTATTTAGATGCTGAGCAAGATAACGCGGGCATGGCGAGCACCGAGCTAAGGCGCGCTCGTCATCAAGGTGCATTAACTTACACGTCGAACTTAGGCACAGAACGCTTTAGCCTTTACGCAAAGCTAGCTTACACCGGCACGCGTTTCGATACGTTCTTCCCACCGTTCCCAGCGTCAGCTGAAACGCTAGCGCTTTCAGCATACACGTTAGCTACGGTTAACCTGGGTTATCGAATTGATGAAAAATGGCAGCTTGCGCTCAAAGTTAACAACGTATTCGATACCGATTACGAAGATATTGTTGGCTTTGCAGGGCAAGAAAGACGTACATTATTGTCGGTAACTTACAGCATGTAATTAAAACCGATAGCACCGTTATCATTGCACTTAACATGCCGCCTAACGGCGGCATTTGCTTTTCCCTTTAGTCGTTCATTCAGCATTCAGGTTTTCATCAGTAACATAAAGCCATATGGTTAGCGCAAAACTTGCATTTTATCGCCACCACACCGCGTATTAACGCTTGATAACCGACAGGTTCTAGTTAACCTTAAATGCCTGTGATAATCTCAACGTGTTTTTTGAATTATAATTATAGGAAACAATTTAATGAAAAAGTTTGCAGTAATGTTTGTCATGGCAATGCTTTTGCCATTAACAGCCTGTGCGCAAGAAGCAGGTTCTAAATGGAAAGAAGGCACGCACTATAAAGTACTCGACAGAGAAGCCACTGATAAGCCTGTTATTACTGAGTACTTCTCATTTTGGTGCCCACACTGTTTCCAGTTTGAACCTATCGTAGCGCAAATTAAAGCGAAGAAGAGCAAAGGCACTAAATTCAACAAAGTACACGTAAACTTTATGCGCTTCACTGGCCCAGACGTACAAGATGATGCAACAAAAGCTATGCTTATCGCGCGTGCTATGAAGCAAGAAGAAGCAATGAACGGTGCTATCTTTAACTACATTCACAAACAGCGCGCTTCTATCACGGGCCTTAAAGACTTACGCAACATCTTTGTTGTAAACGGTGCAGATGGCGCCGAGTTTGATAAAATGGCTAAGAGCTTTGGCGTAAACAGCATGCTGCGTAAAAACCAGCAACAAATTGATGATTACCGTGAATACCTAACAGGTGTACCAAGCTTTATTATCAATGGTAAATATCAGCCTACGTTTACTGCTGATATGACGTTTGACGATATTGCTGACTTAATTGTATGGCTATCTGAGCAAAAGTAGTTTTTATTGCCTCCGCGTTAGCGGGGCAGGCTATTTCAGAAAATGGGCGCTTTGCGCCCTTTTTCGTTTCTATCTTTTCAACAAATTATATTAGAGGTATGTCTTTGGAACAAAACACCGTAGCGCCAGTGGAAAACTTTGCCGCTTTTATTTGTGAACTTGATAAGTTAAAAGCGGTAAAAAGACAAATTACGTTACCTGCTGACGGCGACCGTAAGGAAAACTCGGCCGAACATAGTTGGCACGTAGCGCTTATGGCAACCATGCTTTGTCAGTATGCCGCTAAACCTATTAACACGCAGCGCGTTATCCAAATGATCCTAATTCACGATATCGTGGAAATTGATGCCGGCGATATGTTCGCGTTTAACGAACAGCAAGACCACGATGCACAGGCAGAAAAAGAGCTGGCTGCTGCAAAGCGTATTTTCGGTTTATTACCTGCGCCGCTAAATAACAACATGCTGTCATTATGGCTTGAATTTGAAGATGCTAAGACAGATGACGCCGAATTCGCCAAAGCGATGGACCGAGTATTGCCCGTTTTTCAAAACATGAACAATGAAGGCGGGAGCTGGAAAAAACACGGCATTGCTCGCGAGAAAATTGAAAAGCGAAATCAACACCTTAAAACCTGTGCACCGCAGCTTTGGCAATATCTAATGACTGAACTTGATAGCGCCGTTGATAAAGGCTGGTTGTTTAGGTAGTGACTAATAAAGTGTTGAGCGTAAGCACGTTTAGCTCGCCGTAGTATAAGCGCACCAAAACAGAAAATGATGTTCTACCTTGGTGCGCCAGAGCTGTTTTAATTAGCGTGTAAATCAGCGCAAAGTTTTAAGGGGCTAAGTTGTAACTACAAACGTTTAGTAAACTGACCAATTGCATTAACGACTTCATTTGCTCCCTTTTGAATTTCGTTCATCGCTTTACCAGATTCAGTGGAGTAATCGAGTGCTTCTCTAGCTTTCTCTTGACCTGCTTCTATTAACTGTACTGCGTTTTCAGTTAACTTTCGGTTTTCATTTACCACGTTTACTATTTCTTCCGTTGCACTGCTGGTATTTGATGCTAACTGGCGAACTTCATCGGCAACAACCGCAAATCCACGTCCTTGATCACCTGCTCTAGCAGCTTCGATAGCAGCGTTAAGCGCTAACAAGTTGGTTTGGTCGGCTATGCCACTAATACTTTTTACCAGGTCTGCCACTTTCTGCGACTGTTCATCCAAATCTTTTATACCTGAGCTTGCTTCCCCCATACGCTGAACAAGCTCATTCATTGTGCGCTCTGTGGAGTCTAGAATCTCGCTGCCTTTTTTAGCTTGTTCACCCGTATTTTCAGAAATATTAAACGCCACATTGGCAGCCTCTGAAATGGCGAACTCTCGCTCCATTTGTTCCGTAATAACCGTTGCGAACTTGGCAACCTTGTATACCGTTCCTTCATCGTCGCGAATTGGATTGTAAGATGCCTCTAACCACACTGAATTACCCTGACTATCAACGCGCTGGAATCGACCAGACGCTAGCTTGCCAGCCGCAAGGTCTTGCCAAAATTGTTTATACTCCGCTGACGCCGCTTCTTTTTCGGTACAAAAAATACGATGATGTTTACCAACTATCTGGTCTAGTGAATAGCCCATACCCGCAAGAAAGTTATCGTTTGCGGTAATGATGGTGCCATCAAGTTTAAACTCTATTACAGCAGATGATCGGTGCAGCGCACTTATCATATCCATAAGTTCATTGCCCAACGTAATGTTACGCGTTTGCTCTGCCATATAAAAAGCGATATAGGCAATGTTCCCATTTGCATCGTCAACAGGTTGCACTATGCCACGCACCCACATTTCATCGCCCTTAGCATTTAAGAAATTTATTGCCCCATGCCAATGCCGGTGGTTTTTTACGGCTTTAAGCATGTTTTGTGTATCTTGCTTTTTAAGCGACTTTTGAGGAATTAGACTTTCTAAGGTTTTACCACTGATATCATCGAGTTGATACCCCGTTGCCTCGAGGCACAGCGCATTGCCTCCCTGAATTCGTCCATCGTGAGAAAGCTCAATAAATAGCATTTCCTCTCGAAGCTCTTCCTGCACGGTTTTATATGCTTCAAGTTCCTTTTTTAAGCGTGCGTTTTCTTCTAACAGCTGTTTACTCTTGAAAAACATCCACTACTCCTATCTCCACCCTAACTCTGCAGGTTCACACGTAGGATGAGTTAATCTCTGGATACCACCAAAACACCTGCAACTATTTTAGTTATACCGCGTAAAAGGGGCCGTTATTTTTTCGGCGTTTGATTAAAAATAGCAGAGCATTTTGATTTTTTTAGATGTTTTCAAAAAACATTTGAAAAATAACAGATAAGGTTTACTACCTTGAAGTACCATACAAGCACTAAGCTTAGATATGGGATGCAAATTTACAACAGTTTCGTCCCGATGCCTTAGCTTCATATAAAGCAGCATCAGCTTCATTGAGCATTGTATTTAATGACCACTCTTTTGTACCGCTATAGTTAAATGTAGCTACCCCTAGACTCATGGTCACGCAATCCGAAATTGCGCTTTTTTTATGCTCTAATTGCAATGATTCAATGCAAGCGCGAATCTCTTCAGCCTTGATGCGCGCACCAGACTCGTCGGTACAAGGCAAAATAACAACAAACTCTTCTCCGCCGTAGCGCGCGCAGAAATCAGTAGTGCGCGTAATAGCGCTGTTTAACCCTGCGGCAACGGCTTTCAAACATTCATCACCTTGGGTATGGCCGTAGTAGTCGTTGTAGCCTTTAAAACTGTCCACGTCGAGCAGTATTAAAGTTAGCGGCCAGCTGTGACGCTTAGCAAGTGCTATCGACTTTTCAATTTCAATTTCGAAGGCACGACGGTTAGGAATTTTGGTTAATGCATCGCTTAAACTCAGTCGAATAAGCTCATCTTCCTGCGATCGTACACGCTCAAAGTAAGAAGCAAAGCTTTTTGCGAGCCGCGCTATTTCATCGCTGCCCTGGAAGTTTTCTACCTCTGTACTTCCTTTTTCTACTAACTTCGTCAAATCGATAAGTCGCAATATGATGCGCTTATAAATGTATACAATAATAATGCAGCAAATCAGCATTACCACGCCCGATAACACCAGCGATTGTGTTATTTGTTTTGAGACACCGGCAATGGCCTTTTGACCTTTAGCTGAGGTTTCTTGAGTAATATTGGCGGCCTTGAACTCAATGTTAGTTGCCACTTCTTCTGCAAGATGTTCAACAAAACTACCTCGCCCACGAGAGCGACCGCGTATGCGTAGAATATTAGCTTGTTTGTCTACCATCCCCTCATCACCAAGGACCGAGGATGATAATGAACTAACAAGCTCATTGTGGCGCGCTCCGCTGGAAAGCTCGGCAAGCGCTTCTATGGCGTTTTCAATTTGTGTTTCAAGTAAGCGTAATTCATGTAGCTGAAATTGCTGATTTATTTGTGCAATTTGAAGAATCAACGATACTAGTACATCAGCACTTTCTTCGGATAAATAATCAGCAGACGATTTATCAACTAATCTATTTAGAAACAAAAATAATGCTTCTCGTTCTGCATGAGCCTCTTGCTCTACCGATATTCGCCTGCGAACTAAACCGTTTAACTCGTCAATTTCCTGCGCTAGAACGTTAAGCTGAGTGCTTAGATAACGCTCGCTATCTTGATTAATTAACGAAGGCGATTGAAGGCGACTTAATGTTTCATCTACCTGGGTTTTAACAATGCGGCGAGCAGACTGATTTTCAGACGAGGTTAGCCTGGCAGTAAGTGAAATGAGATGCTGCACTTCCCGAGTGAGCGCAGTAGCTTGAGTAAGCGCTGGAACCGCGTTACTTGTCACTGTCGATAACACTGAACGCACATCATTGAGCCTAGCAAAAGACAGCATCAAAATAAGCAAAATTAGGCCTATGATACTACCTTGGGCAATAATGAATATCTGTAACGTTGCCTTGTTGTAGCGCATATCAATCACCACCCTCCGCGAGATTTCGAATGCGCTCTTCAAGCGTTAACTTAACTTCAAATTTATCAACAATAGCCTGCACTACAAGGTCAGATATCTGAGGCGGCCTTGCAGAAGCATTGTCTTTTCGGCGTGCACTACTTAACGACTCATAGCCATCGCCACCATTAGCAATAAAATCGCTGGTAGCTAGCGTGTAATACTTCTCGTTTACTAACGGTTTACCGTTCACGGTGACTTGCTGTATTCGTCCAAACGGCTTGGCATTACTGTCAAAGGTATAAGCCATACCCGACACATGTGGGAATCCTCCCCGACTATTCTCATATTGTGACAGCCCCTCTTCCAAGGCCTGAACTATTTGTTCGCCAGTTAGAATAAGGGTAACAACATGTGCCCTAAACGGTAACTCGGATACTATATCCTGTCGCGTAATAGGTTCGGACACGCCATAAGAATCATTGCCCCGTATGCTCCCGCCATTGACCAAGCCTATGTCAGCACCAGCATGTTTCCTTATGGTGTCTGCTACGAAGTTTACAAACGCGTTCTCACCGCCTCTAACAAGCTTACGCTCGGTAGAAAAAGCGGTTTGCCATTCTCCAATTTGAATGTTTAAAAGTCGCTTTAACCGAGACTCGTAACCGAGCACCTGTTTTTTAACCATCGGATGAGGCTGCATGTCTGCAAGCGCGGTATAGTCAACGCTACTTACAGCCCATTGCGATTTTTTATTAATAGTCGCCACAATAGCGGTTGCAGGCGTAGCTAGTTTCAAAATATTAGGATGATCGATACTGTCGTCGTACGGCCTGTCGTTTAGACGGCTGTCAGAAATAAAAGCGATATCAACGATGCCTTTTTCAAGAAAGTTGCTTACGAAGGGAAAGGGGTAAGAATAATTAAGTAACACAATATCCGCCCCACGCTCTTTAAGGACTTGCGATGCTTCAAGTACCGCTTTTTGTGGAGGCTCCACCACAACATCAAATAGCTGGTACTCGCTTATAACGCGCTCGTGCAAGATAGAGATGACGCCTAAGGAAACATTTTCTTTTCTAATTAACGCCGATGAAAGCAGGCCTTCCGGTGTCTGCTCTACTCTACTGTCTTTCACATTACTGGTAACTATTGGGAATGCAGCTTCATAAGAACGCAACGAAAGCTCATCTTCGTAAAAGCTAAACTCTCGTTTTGTAACGCCCATCACGTCAGGCTCTAGGGAGTTTAACAGGTCTATAATGTGCGAGCCTCTATCAAAAGAAGATAGCGCGCTAGGTCCAATTGAGCCCCCACCGAACACAAAAAACACACTATCGCTGGTATTGCGATATTCATCGACTAAGGTTTTTAGTTCAGCGTATCGACCAGTGCGCTCGTCGCTGATATTAGGCATATCAGCTGCGAAAATAAGCGTGACAGGGGAATGCTCATCGCTGGCGTTGCACGCCCACGACATTAATATCACCAACACAAACAGAAGTTTATTTCCCATAGCACCACAAAAACGCAAATTGTTAACACCATTAACAATTATATAACCGAATAAGTCAAGTTGCTGGGACTTGTTATAAACTTATATCTAACAAAAAAGCTTAACGTATATTATTGATGAAAAGGCAAAAATTCGCCTTTACGATGCTTCCATAGATGTTGAGCCTCGGCAAGTGCATCACCCGCTTCTGCATTTTTAAGAAGCACAAGGTAGCTTGCTAAGGTGGCGACGACTGATTGCTCACCATAGACATGCCTCTGTTTGCCCTGCCACACATCCACCATGACTTGAACATCCATGCGCTTATCTTTAAGCGCCCATTTGTCTGCCACCACAGGTAAATCAATACGTTTGGTTTCGCCATTGCGCGTAATGAATAGCTCGGTTTCACGTTCGCCGTTCACCTCGGGGTCGCCCCCATCACCGCGAAAACATAACGCATTTATAGAGGGGTAATTCTCGTTTACCCTACAATGCTTGTGATCAAGGTGCATATGATAAACTCCTTGTATCGCATATTTGGCCTCGGTGGGATTGAGCAGGCGAGCAAGGGTGTTAGCACATGAGCGTAAGCTAAACACTTCTCTAAGTTTGATAATGGTATCGAGTGCAGGGAGTAAATGTGACAGGTCGAGGTAGGTTACCCCAAGTTGGGAAAGTTGTAATTCAGCTTCTGCTACGCTGCTTACTTCAGGCAAGCCTAACGTGGGCAATGCGACGCTTGCATATAAACGCCCTGAGCCAGGCTCATGGGCGCCATGGAGTAATACATTTTCACCTTGTTTTACCAGCAGTGCTACAGATAACAAATACCACGGCAACTGTCGTCGCTTTCCGGCGTAGCAGCCCACATCTAGTGAAGGTTTTAACCGCTTAACATCGGGAACAATAAGCTCGCGACAGGCGTCAACAAAGCCAATAACCTCTTCAGGAGTTTCTTCACGGGTTCGAAGCAACATTAAAAATGCGCCTCGCTGATCGCCAGTCACTTCATTTGCTAACACCATTTTCATGGCATAATAAGCTTCTTCACGTGTTAGGCTTCGAGCACCTTTTTGGCCCTTCCCAATAATTTTGATGTATTCGCTAAACGGTTGTTGCATGTTTATATGAGTGCAGTAGCAGCGTATTGACGTGTTGCTTCGACTCTACCACCTTTCCAAAAATAAGTAACGTTGAACCGGTAACCAATGAAGCCCGCGCCAAACCTTGTTGACGCGGGCTTTTTATCGAAAGTCGTTTGCTAATAAGACGAATAACTTATGCTAGCTTGTCAGTAGCTACGCGGTAACGCGGGTCTTCAACTACGTTAATTTCAACAAACTTGTCGGCTTTGCGCAGTAAGCAGCGGCACTCATCGCTTATGTGGCGAATATGCAGTTTCTTACCTTGCTGTTCGTATTTGTCTGCTAGCGTATCTAGTGCATCGATACCTGATGAATCCCAAATACGTGATTCTTTGAAATCAATAACAACGTCTTCTGGGTCGTTAGCAATATCAAACAAATCTTTAAAGTGCGATACCGAGCCAAAGAATAGCGGACCGTCTAGTTCGTATACTTTCCAGCCATCGTTATCAATATGCGACTTAGCTTCAATGTGTCTTGCATGCTTCCAAGCAAATACAAGAGCAGACACGATTACACCCACCACTACTGCAATAGCAAGGTCGGCGATAACGGTAACGCCAGTAACCAAGAAAAGCACAAAGGCATCTTCTTTATTTACGCCACGAATAATTCTGAATGAAGCCCACTCAAACGTTGCAATAACAACAACGAACATTACACCAACCAATGCCGCAAGTGGGATCATTTCAATTAGTGGGGCGGCAAACAAAATAAAGCCAAGCAATACCACTGCAGCGGTAATTCCTGACAATCGACCACGGCCACCAGAGTTAATGTTAATCATACTTTGACCAATCATGGCACAACCGCCCATACCGCCAAAGAAACCGTTAACCGTGTTTGCTACGCCTTGACCCACGCATTCCTTGTTGCCGCGACCACGTGTGTCTGTCATCTCGTCAATAAGTGACAAAGTAAGTAGTGATTCAATAAGACCTACCAGACACAAAATGATTGAAGTAGGAAGAATAATCATGAAGGTTTCCCAGGTGAACGGCACCATAGGAATAGCAAAGCTTGGTAGTTCTCCGGCCAATGTTGCACTGTCGCGCTGGTCTTGTGGCAGAAGATCACGAACGAAATCAATTACAGTACGCGCTTCTAAATCTAAACCATGTACAAGCGCCGTTACAGAAACAATAGCCACTAGCGACGCAGGAACTGCGGTAGTAAGCTTTGGAAGTAAATAGATGATAGCCATAGTTAGCGCCACTAAGCCTAGCATCCAGTACAGTAATGTACCTTCCATCCACTGAAGTTCGCCCGCGGCATTAATAACTTTAAACTGGCCTAGCTGGGCCAAGAAAATAACAATGGCAAGACCGTTAACAAAACCCAGCATTACTGGGTAAGGCACCAGCCTAATAAATTTACCAAGCCTGAATATACCGCAGAGAATTTGCAGTAATCCGGCAAGAATAACTGCGGCAAAGAGATACTGCACACCGTGCTGAGCAACGAGCGCCACCATTACCACGGCCATGGCACCGGTTGCGCCAGAGATCATACCGGGACGACCGCCAATTGCAGACGTAATAAGCCCCATCATGAATGCCGCATACAAACCAATCATTGGCTCGACACCGGCTACGAATGCAAATGCAACGGCTTCAGGCACCAGTGCTAACGCCACCGTGATCCCCGACAACACATCGTTTTTTACATTGCTGTCTTTACTGGTAATTAAATCGAACATGTTCTCTCAGTAACTTAAAAGTGAAACGCAAAAGCCCAACGCGACGCGTTCTGTAATACAGACGCACCTGTTGAGCTTCAAAAATTTGTTGGCGATTCTATCACCATTAACACTTAAAATCTTTTAATAGATTGTTATCACATTTATTGGTTTATTTAGCGCGTTGTGCTGACAAATGAAGGTGATCATGGCAAGGTTAGCGCTTTGAAATTTTAGTGTTGTGGTTTACCCACAGTGAAAAAAGCGTGTTTTAGGAGTTTTCGTGGTCCCTTACATTTTAACCATTTTGTGTGTACTTGTTGCCGGCGCTATTCATTGGCTTGCGCCTAAGACGTATTGGAAAGCCACAATAATGTCTACGGCAGTTATTCTACTTTTGTGTGTTGCAGCTCTTTTTATTTTCCAAGCATCTGGCATGTTGGTAAGCGATCAAACGGGTGAAACCGCAGACTTTTCTGGACAAATGCTTACCATTACTACACTTGTTGCGTTCTTTGGCTTTTTAATTTCACTGTTTGTAGGGTGGTTTTTAAAGGTGGTTCGCAATAAGTGACACCATACATGTGCCTCTTCCTTAGTGCTTTCTGTTTTACCGGTATTTCGTTGTAGTATAGTTAAGGAGAGTTAACAATAAGCTGTAGCTTAGGCCATAATGTAAGCCAGCCCTTTTCTTCAACACGTTTGTGCATAACATCTGGCCGTTTAAACAAAGGGCTTAAACTGATGGTTTCTGCGAAATTTGCGTTTAGTCCAAACGGGGCAAGCACATCTATTTGGTCATTATCGGTTAATCGCACCGCTACACAGGTTTCCCGCTCAACCCAGTATGAAATAGCATGTTCGCAGCTGCTGTAAGGTTCATGACTGTGCTTGGTGTGCATATGCGCTTGGTTTTTGACTTGCCAATTTACATCTGGCACCGCATTACTTAACCGTGCTTGCAGAGTTTTATCTTCTTGTTTAGGCGTTGCTTTCGAAAAATAGATAACGTCAATATCGTTAAGAGGGGTTGGCGAGGGTTTATTGTGTAGATGGTCCCATATCGCATTTCGCAGAAAACCTGCGCCAATATAACCTTGAGGAAGCTCAAGAGCGCGGACAGCTTTAAGACAAGCCATCCGCAGACTGTCGACCTGCATTAAACGCGAAACACAGGCCTTATAGCTTTCCTCGCTTTTAGTCATTATCTGCTGTTTAATCACTGGGCTTAAATGCTGCCCCTCATTTGCTGCCGCCTAAGCACTTAGGTGAACTCAGTGCTTCACCACCTCGCGCTTCCCACTCAGAAGGCGTATAGGTATGAAGTGCAAGTGCGTGAACTGGGCCTTGTAATGCTTCATCAGCGAGTGCATTTATTTCGCGGTGTCTTGCAATAAGGCGCTTACCGTCAAACGTGTCGCTTACCACCGTCACTTTGAAATGGCTTTGCGCACCATCTGGCACATTGTGCATAAAACTCTCATCAACAACCTCTAAATACTGCGGCGCGAGTGCCTCTGTGATGGCTGATTCAAGAAACGCTTTAACTTGCATATTCACTACCCTGCTGGCGAAATTAGATGTCGAAATGTTAGATTTATTCTACCACCGATAGGCTTGGCCGTCTTGGCTATACCGTGCACATAATGACTTTGCGTAGTCCCGGCCATAATAAGCACACTGCCGTGCTCAAGCACTTGAGTAAAGCGCGCTTTGGTTTCCTTATGTCGCAAAACAAAAGGCCGCGCTTCGCCAAGGGTTAATGAAGCAATGGTTGGATTAATGCCTAGTTCGGGCTCATCGTCGGCATGAAGACTCATGCTGTCTTGACCATCTCGATACCAGTTAGCCAGTACACTATTAAATTCAGTGCCAGTAATTTGCTCACAAGTTTTGCGTAGCTCGCTAAGCGTTTTCGACCAAGGGTTAGGTGCCATGGTTAAATTTGAGTAGGTATAGGTGCAGTGTGGGTCGCCATGCCAGCTTTGCAGGCGAGGAATATTTACCGATTTTCCAAACAAACGAATTGCATCTTGGCGCCACGGCAGCTCGGTTTTAAGTGCTTCATAACAGCGATTAGCGTCGCTTGATGAAAGCGCATTGGGATAATATTTAACATCGGCTTCTAGTAGCGGCAACTGTACGCACGCTTTTTCACGCCGACCATTTTCCTCGTCAAATAAAGAAAATTGCATTGTAAGTTAACGCACCTTTTGTTTTGACTCTTACACTTAACCCTATTGTACGCAAAACTTATGCAATATGTTCATGCGCTATACACTGCAAGGATAGGAGAAGCTTACTGCGGTGTTAGATGTCGTATTGCTGCTGTGTTAAATGATGTACTTAAGAGGCGGGTAGTAAAGGGTAAAGCGACGAACAAGGCGTGAGTTTTTACTCACGCCTGTGGTAGAGAAGTGTCGTTATAGGCGTGACTTTTCCTTGAAATCGTCATCGCCTGGCGTTGCGCTCCATGCCCCACTGTCTTGAATAACGCCCTTGTTTTTGTTCATCCATGTTTTAATAACGCTAGCACTTGAAGACGCACTTGGAACCTGTGTTGAACTTCTATCCAAGGTTAACGGGCTGAATGCACGTGACCAGAAATAGTGTGTTACGGCTGCGCCGTGTTTCTCAGCAATTTGCCAAAACTGGAAATTCCATGGTTTTAATTCCGAAAAGGCAATGCTATTCATAAGACTGGCATTGTTGTCGCCCGCTAAAAACGTGCTGGTGACAGGCGAACTTCTATACGCCTCAATGGCTATACCTTTAGCCTTTAAGGTGTCAACAATGTCTTTACTACGCTCACCAGTCCACTGGTTGTTCAAGTACGATTTCTCGCCAATTGAATAAAACGGATCAAGCAGTGCAATTCGGTCGGGGCGATATGCGCCTGATAAACTGCCCTGGTTCACAGCAGTGTTTAATTTGTTTGAAATAGTAAGGGCCAACTGATTACCTAACGAATGCCCCGTTACGCGAAGCTCTGAACCAGAAAAGCTTGGCATGCCATCAACAAGGGCTGTGTAAAGCAAGTCAGTAACGGATTTATTAGGGCCGCTGCTGTAGCTGCCGTTGCTTGACTTCCAGCGCATGTTCCTTGGACCGTTAGCCGAGTGAATTTTGGCTTCAGCGTCTTTTACTTCGCTTTCATCAGCAAACTGGTTCCAATACAAAATACCTACGTTGTAGCCGCGATCTAACCAATACCATGCTAAATCTTGATTAGGGCCGCCAGAGCGATTTCTGTTTAGCGTTTCGCGATTACGGCTAGTTACCGAGCCGTTTTGCCACCCGTGAATGTAAATAACGGTTTTTTTATTGCTGCTGTAGTAAGGGTTAGGCTCACCCTTATTGGCTTTTTTGGCATCGTTATAATCAAACCAGTATAAGCCGTAATCTAAGCTGCTATACACGGAGTTTGGAAAGGTAATTTCTGCATTGGCCGACATAGAAAAAGCTATGGCGAGCACGGTCCAAAGTAGGGTGAGTTGTTTTTTCATGGTTTTATTCGTTCTTTTTTGTTTTTAGTTTTTATTTAAGCGATTTGTTGTTAGTGGTCAGACAAGCTAACTTAACAATATTTTCACATTTTAATTACAAAGTAAACGTTTACATTTTAATCAATCTTTACAACGTGGCGTACTAACACATTTTTAGTTAAACCACTTGCCCCTGCGCGCTGCGCTTGAAGCGTTAAAATGCTATTCTAATGATCTTATGTATGCGGGTGCCTAGCACGCATTCACCAACGAATTGAATTCCACCAGCAGATTACGTACACGTTAATGAATACAGAATTTATATTGGCCGACCGTCACTTTACACTCGTTCGCTACCCAGAAAAACACCAGCATGTCAGCCTGCAGGCATGGGATAGTGCAGATGAACTGGTTATAGAGCATATAGAAGCACTGCTTAGCGAAAACGAAGCAATGATTAATAACGACTCGCCAATGATGTTGTTTAATGATGAATTCGGTGCGCTTGGTTGCTGGTTTTCACATCTAGCTCCGCTATGGGTTTCAGACTCTTATATTGCGCTTCGTTCATTGCAGGAGAACCTTGCATCAAATAAATTGTTAAGTGGGGATGATGAAAGCAATACCGCGCCTATTACACCCTTAACGAGTGTAGACAGTTTAACGTTTACCCCAAAAAATGCGCCAAGCCTGGTTGTAATAAAAGTACCTCGTGCATTGGCCCTGCTTGAGCAGCAGCTTATCGATATTCAACAATATATAACGCCAAACACAAAAGTCATTGCTACAGGCAAAGTGAAAACCATCACCAAATCTGTGCTGGGATTGTTTGAGAAATATATTGGCCCTACTACAACGTCGCTAGCTAAGAAAAAGTCACGCCTTATTTTTGCGTCACCCGATGAAAAGAAGCAAAAGGCAACGTCGCCCTACCCTACGCGCTGGCAGTGTAAGGGAACGACAGGCGTTTCATTAACCTTAGATAATTTAGCTAATACGTTTTCTCGTCAATCATTAGATATTGGTGCTCGCATTATGCTTGAGCACATGACCGTGAGCGCAAATGATGTCGTGGTAGACTTAGGCTGTGGTAACGGCGTACTGGGTGTAAATGCACTATCGCTCGCGCCAGACTGCAAAGTCATTTTTATCGATGAGTCTTACATGGCGCTGGAAAGTGCAAGACTGAACGTGCTTAACAACTTTCCAGACAAAATTGACCAGTGCGAGTTCGTTGCCAGTAATTGCCTTGAAAGCTTACTTAATCGAACCAACACACCTGCTGTGACAAAAATATTGTGTAACCCACCTTTTCATCAGCAAAACGCAATTACCGACCATATTGCGTGGCAGATGTTCACAGACTCGCGAGCACTGCTTGTAAAGAGCGGGCATCTTGTTGTGGTGGGAAATCGTCACTTAGATTATCACATTAAACTTAAAAAACTGTTTGGTGGCGCGAAGGTGCTTGCCAGTGACAAAAAGTTCGTTATCTTAGGCACAGCAAAACGCTAGTAAATACTTAAGCGAATGAAACTAGAGGACTATTTCATGAAGTATTCTTTTAAATCCGTATTGGCAGCATGCTGCGCACTTACCATGATGGTGAGTTTTGCTGCAGCGGCGGCAAAGAAAGACGACGGCTCGCAAATACAGCCCGACAATTACTACCCACGTGTAAAAATTGAAACGACAATGGGTGACATAGTGGTTGAATTAGACAGAAGACGGGCGCCAATTACCGTGAACAACTTTCTTCGCTACGTTGATAAACGCGCTTATGAAGACACCATCTTTCATCGCATAGTGCCTGGATTTGTTGTACAGGGCGGCGGATATACTGCCGATTTTGAAGGTAAATCTAACTTCCCTGAAATTTTTAATGAGTCTGGGAACGGGTTGACCAACGACTTACATACTATTGCGATGGCACGTCAGAGCGATCCACACACAGCCAATCGTCAATTTTTCTTTAACGTTAACGACAACAGCAGCTTAAACCCGGGAAGAGATTGGGGCTATGCAGTATTTGGCGTTATCGTGGAAGGTGAGGATGTAGTTGATGCGATGTCAGAAGTAGAAACTGAGTATTCAATTCGCTTAAACGCGAACAATGTGCCTATTGAACCCATTGTTATCAAGAAAGTGACCGTGTTACCGCCACTGTAACCTCTAATAAAGCGACGTAAATTATAGGGACGTTAGCTGTAGCAGCATCATATGGGTGGTTGTTCGTACAAGTTTTTACATATAAAGCGCGACAGCCACCTGATGTATTGTTTAAACAGCAATTATAAATCTCGCCAATACAGCGTTTGTGCAGGAAAGGTTTTGTCGAAGTAAATGCCGTGACGTTTAAACCCGACTTTTTCCAGCACACGCTGTGAAGCCGCATTTTCAGGATGCGTCATGGCAGTAAGAAAGCCATAGCCCTGTGACTTGCTCCAATCAATCACCGCATTACACGCTTCCACACATAAGCCGTTGCCTCTCGCTTGAGGTAGCATGGCAAACCCTAAGTCTGGGCAAGTAAATGCGAAACGATTAAATAGCCCACATACACCAAGCGGCAGGCCTGTTTGTTTATCTTCTAGTGCAAGTAACCCGTATCCCCACTCTTTTCGCTGCGCGTTGGTGCTCTCAATGTAGTCACACGCGTCATCTACATTATTTACGCCACGACTGCCTATAAACCTTTTCCACTGTGCATCTTGCTGTAGCGACAGTACCCAGTGCTTATCGGCAAGGGCCAGTGGGCGCATAATGAGTCTCTGAGTGCTAAAGCGGTTGCAGTAGGTCATCAATTATCTCTTTAACTTCTTGGCTTACATTAGCAGCCCTTGGGTATTGAGGTGACGCCCTGTCGTTTACTCTTGGGTGGTCCCACGCCTGGGTCATGGTGATAAACGCTTTTGCTTCCTCTACACCGCCATGTTCCAAACAACCGGCCATACAGGTGTCAATATAGGTTTGATTAACGGGGTAAGCTTGTGATGCTGGAGCACATTCAAGGGTTTCACAAATCCACAAATTAAAAGGGGCAAGCGCTTTCTTGAAGGTGGCTATCTCAGCGCTATTGTAATTACTAATACCGCTTTCATTAAGCAGTACGCTATCGTGATTAACCTCAACAAACCTGTAGTCGCGCTCTCGCTGTTGAAGTGCTGGGCTTAACTGAGCGGGAATAAGCTGTGCATTAAGCTGCTTCGACGACGAAGCTACCGCACCGACATAAGTTTGCTTTTCTTGCTCACTACGCGTTACCCATGCGCGCTCGAACCCGTTTACCGTTACCGGCACTCCTTTGGTAAAAATGTTAGAGAAACGTTCGCGGCTATCTTTGCTAAATAAACTACCATAGCCAAGCACAATATGGCGTTCGTCTAGAGCCGATAACCATTGCGTAATCTCTTCAATAGTATGCTTCTTCAATGTTATATCTCTTTAACTCATTACCTTATTTATGCGGTGTCTCATTAATGCGCGGTCTTATTAATTTCTCTTAGTGATTTAACACGTAAACTGGGTTAACTGACACCATCTCACTTAAACGCGTAAAACAAAAAAGGCGATGTACACTACATCGCCTTTTCATACGGAAATTAACCTGTTTTAGTGCTTAGAACAAGGCACGTACACCAACAGTTACATTTCTGCCCGGCAGTGGAGCCTGGTCTTTTAGGAATGACGTGTGTACACGAGCTTCTTCGTCGGTAAGGTTTTCACCGCGCGCAAACACTACCCAGTCAACGCCTTGACCACCGAACTCATATTGCACACTCGCATTCACAAGGGTGTAACCGTCAGTTGATGTTTCAAATGAGGCAACTTGTGTTTGCTCGTCGTACCATGTGAAACCAACATCAGCACTTAAACCATCGTTTACGTAGCTAAGTTCACTACCAAAACGCATTGGCGGCGTGCGCGGAAGGTTATCGTCTTCAATTTCAGCGCGAATGTAATCACCAAATACAGTAAGACGTAACGTATCGCTTAAGTCGAAGAAGGTTTCAGCTTCAAAGCCCCAAATATCTGCGTCGGCTTGCTGGAAGTAGAATACTGGCAGACCTTCTTCATCGCCGTGCTCGTCATGATCACTCTCATGCTCTTCGCCCATGTGCTCTTCTTCCATACCTTCATCGTGCTCTTCGTGCTCGCTTAGGGCAATCAGTCCTGTATTAGTTTGGAAAATGTAGTCGTCAGCCTGATTATAGAAGAACGACACACTGTAACCCCAGTCACCCGTAAATTTACGGAATGTAATATCAAGGTTAGTGCTAACTTCTTCCTCTACGCTGTTTAGTGTCTCTTCAATATGGCCTTCTTCATCCATGTCGAATACTAAACCTACTTCGTAGTTTTGCGTTGCCAAATGCTGACCTGCTGAGAATAGCTCCTGTTGGCTTGGTGCGCGTTCGCTACGTGACAACGTTACGGCAATTGAGTGACCTTCAACGTATTCCCAATTCGCACCTGCTGATAACGAAAGGCTAGTAAAGTCGTACTCAGGGAAGCTAAACGCTAGCTCGTGTTCTTCGTGCTCTTCACCTTCGTGTTCTTCGCCTTCATGCTCATCGTGTTCTTCATGAGCAATGTCTAGCTCAATGTCACTGTCATCTGCATCAATGCTGGTGCGCTCTAGACGACCACCAAGTTCAAACGTTACATTGCCTACTTGCTTTTGTTCAACGAGGTATAGTGCAAAGCTTGATGTGGTATTTGCAGGCGTAAATGCCTCTTCGCCAACCGCATTGTAGTCGCTATGGTTGAACTGTAGGCCGAATACGCCATGCCAACCGTTAACTTCTTCATGGTAAGCAGATAAACGAATGTCGCTTGCTTCGTTTGAAAATACGGTACCAGGCTCGCCGTCTTCAATTTCTGCGTGTTCATAGTCGGTATACGATGCTGCAAACTTTAAGTTAGTTAGCCCGCGTACCGGTGAGTGCCACTCACCTGCTGCTTGATAGCGCGTCATATCAACGTCTAGCAGTACGCCTTCTTCACCGTGTTCTTCATGATCGTGGGCGTCATGATCACCCATGATGTCATCTTCGTGCTCTTCATAATTTTCGTCATGCTCTTCACCGTGCCCATGGCTGTGCCCAGGTACACCGTATTCATTATCTAGCTTCTCAACGGCAAAACCAAAATAGCCTTCCTCGGCAACGTAAGATAAGCCAGCAACAACGTTTGTGGTTTCAATTGCACTGCTTTCTAGTACACCGTTTGGCTCGTCTTCGTCAGGGTCTACCGACGCAAAGCCAGGAATATCTGCGTTTTCGGTGTCACGATAGAAACCGTCTACGTGCCATACCCAATTGCCGCTGCCGCCAGTAACATCACCGCGCGTAAACGTGCCTTCGTTCACTGTGCTGTAACTTACTTCAGCTTCGCCTTCTACACCGTCAACTTGGTACTGAGGAATACGCTTGTCTACCACGTTAACTACACCGCCGATAGCGCCGCTGCCGTATTGTAAGGTTGCAGGTCCGCGTAATACTTCAACTTGTGTTGCGCTGCTTAGGGTTGAAGCTACGTTGTGGTCAGGACCAACGCGCGATACGTCCGAAACGTCTAGACCGTTTTGTACAATGCGTACTCGAGGGCCATCGTTACCGCGAATAATAGGGCTACTTGATACTGGACCAAAATAAGTGCTGTGCACCCCAGGTGTATTTTTAAGTGTTTCACCTAGCGTTGGGGCTTCAATTTTGCGTAGTTTTTCAGCGCTAATGACCGTAACGGGTGTTACCGACTCAAGCACTGACGTTTCAAGTGCATTTGCGGTTACTACAATGTTCTCAACTGAAGCAGGCTTTAGTACAAAATCTACGTTCTGATCGGTAGATACATCGCCCAAATCGTTATCGCCGTGAATGTAGTCAGATGAATAAACATGTAAATGAATATGTGGCTGCTTTACGTCGTTAAAGCGGTACACACCGTTTTTATCGGTGAACGCAACACGGCGTGTTCCTTCAATTTTAACTTCTGCACCTGCCACTGGATTGCCAGCCGTATCGGTTACTTTTCCAGTTACGGTAGTGGCGTAAACAGGCGCACTTAACAGCCCTGCTATGGTAATACTTAGCAGTGAACGCATTTTCATGAGGACCCTCTGAGGATGTTATATTATTACATTAGTTATGATATAACATTTTTCAGGATCTAACCGGCGATGTCAATTGCGAGCAAGCGCACTGCTTAGCACATTGAACGATATTTAATGTTCTTTAGCTATGAATGTAAAAATAGTTAGAGGGCAAAACGCTATGCCCTACTAACAGGGAAGTTAATAACCTGTTGAATATGAGTGGCTCCCATTTTAAGCATTAATAACCTGTCAACGCCTAAAGCAACGCCTGCACATTCAGGCAACCCAGCGTCTAGTGCTTCAAGAAACAGCTCGTCTATGGGCTTTACGGGTAAGCCACTAGCCTGACGTTTAGCGTTATCTTCTTCAAATCGGGCGCGCTGCTCTTGTGGCGCGCTTAATTCGTTAAACCCGTTCGCCAACTCTGCACCTTGGAAATACACTTCAAAGCGCTGCGCGACACGTGCATCATCTGGATTTATTTTTGCTAAGGCTGCCTGCGATGCGGGGAAATCATAAATAAAACAGGGCTTTTCTTGGCCAATTCTCGGCTCTACACAATAGCTGAACAACAATTGTAATTTGCTATCAATACTCAGCGTTTCCGGCTCATGAATATCAATATTGTTGTCACGCATTGCGTTTAACAAAGCGGTGTCGGTTGTATCAAGCGGATCAAGACCCACATGTTTTTTGAATGCCTGTTGGTAAGTAAATCTATCGCTAGGTTGCGTTGCCAGTACTTCCATAAGCAGCGCATCAACTTCGTCCATTAAATCGAAATGGTTAAATCCAACGCGATACCATTCCAACATAGTGAATTCGGGGTTATGCCAACGCCCCTCACCTTCATGGCGAAATGCTTTGCCTATTTGATAAATAGAGCCGCTTTGTGCACACAACAAACGTTTCATGGCGTATTCAGGAGAGGTTTGCAGGAACAAGCTGGTTGTTTTTCCCGTAGCGCTAAAATGAAACGGCGTTTCGAACGCATCTAGGTGCTCGTCAGTTACGGTGCCGTTAGATAATAATGGCGTGTCTACTTCTAACACATCGCGCTTGTAGAAAAACTCTCGAATTAAACGCAGAAGCTCAGCCCGCGCTATTCTTGCCTGATGCGTTGTTGTAGGTTTCCATGACGGCATAGCATTACTCGTAAACAAATTTTATTTAACTGACGTTGATAGAACTGCTACAGAACACAGCGTAAATAAAAAACCGGCGTATTTCTTATAACGAACCGGTGTGCCACTATAAAAAAACCGGTGTACTCACTATAAAAAAACCGGCGTGCCCCTTAACGAGAAACACCGGTTTAATTTTATAACAACATGCTATGCATGTAGTGCGCTTAGCGTGCTGTGTACGGTAGATTTATTTTTGCGCGCGAGAAACGTATTCGCCAGAACGCGTATCTACACGAATAACTTCACCCGTTTGTACAAACAGAGGTACACGTACTACTGCACCAGTGCTTAGTGTTGCAGGTTTACCACCTGTGCCAGCAGTATCGCCTTTAAGGCCTGGATCAGTTTCGGTAATTTCAAGCTCAACAAAGTTTGGCGGTGTTACCGTAATGGGTGAACCGTTCCACAATGTAATGGTACAAATATCGTTTTCTACCAACCACTTCGTATTTTCGCCTACCGCTTTTTCGTCTGCAGCGATTTGTTCGAATGTATCGTTATTCATAAAGTGGTAGAATTCACCGTCGGTGTACAGGTAGGCAAGCTCTGTATCCATTACATCAGCGCCTTCTACTGACTCACCCGAGCGGAAAGTTTTTTCTAAAACTTTACCTGAAATTAGTTTACGAATTTTAACGCGGTTAAATGCTTGGCCCTTACCCGGCTTTACGTATTCGTTTTCTAGAATGTTGCATGGTTCGCCGTCCAGCATGATTTTCAGGCCGCCTTTGAACTCGTTAGTGCTGTAATTAGCCATAATTCCTCTGTCTAAACATAAGGTACAAAAAAGTTTCGTGGACCAAATAATACCTAAAAAACCAATTTCTGTAGAGCATAACTGGCAAAAAGAATTGGCATTGAGTTTTACAGACCCATCAAAACTGTTGCAGCACATGGGTTTAGACGAGAAAAAGTATGCACAACACATAAAAGCAAGACGGCTTTTTCCTATGCGTGTACCGCGTCATTTCGTTAACTTAATGGAAAAAGGAAACCCTAACGACCCATTGTTTATGCAGGTTATGCCATTAAGTGACGAATTTCTTAGCACACCGGGTTATACCGAAGACCCACTAGAAGAGCACGACACAGCGGGAAAAGGCATTTTGCACAAATACGACTCGCGAGTACTTTTAATGGTGCGAACGGGCTGTGCAGTGAACTGCAGGTATTGTTTTCGCCGTCACTTCCCTTACGCTGACAATGCCGTGAGTAAACATCAATGGGAAGAAGTACTTAGCTACATACGCATGAATCCCAGCATAAATGAGGTTATTTTTTCTGGCGGCGACCCGCTTATGGCAAAAGACGATCACTTAGCGTGGCTGGCTCAGGAAATTGCCCAAATCGAACACGTAAAACGCTTGCGTATTCACACTCGATTGCCGGTGGTACTACCTGAACGTATTGATAATAAGTTTATGGAGTGGTTTGGAGATCTACCTTTGCAAAGGGTGCTAGTACTGCATGCGAATCACGCTAATGAAGTGTCGCCGGTCTTGGCCGTACGATTGCGTGAACTTCAAAGCAAAGGCATAACGCTGCTAAATCAGTCCGTGTTACTAAAAGGCATCAATGACTCGGGCAAGGCAATAAGTGATTTAAGTGATGCGTTGTTTGATGCCGGGGTACTGCCCTATTACCTACATGTGCTTGATAAAGTGCAGGGCGCAAGCCATTTTTATGTTAGTGATGATGATGCAAGAGGCATCATGGAAGAAGCGATAAAGCGCCTGCCAGGGTTCTTAGTGCCAAAACTGGTTAGAGAAATTGGCGGTCAACCTGGCAAAACGCCTATCGACTTACATTTGCATCCGTAACTTACGCGTAGGTATCAATGTTGGCGCCTAACGCGGGGTTTGAAGATGACGATTTTGGTACGTCAGAAGCTGATTCCAGCAACTGAAGCGACGCTTGTCCCTCTTGTTCTTGCTGACTTTTCGCCAGTTTAAGAGAGGCCAACTCAAGTGACGCACCGGACGTTCCAGAGGCATTAGCACCTTGTAGATCCATACCATTTTCCTTTGTTGCTTGTAGCAAAGTAAAAAAGTGGGCAGAATTGCCCCCCTTTATAGTGTGCTACCTTTTAGTTGCCCAAAAAGTAGTACTCGGTAGGTTATCGGCCGGTAACGACGAATCTTTAACCACAATTTTCAAAAATTCAGCATCGAAACAAAAGGCGCTCTTATGCAGGAAAAGCAAGAAATGCAGGCTATTCATCAACAACTTCAAGAGACCATGCAAACCCTTTATCGCAAGGCGGTAGATGCCGACCAAATGTTAGACAGTTTACAGCGTGACCAAAAAGGAAAGTTTGCTGCTGTATTTGCACAAGACAGCGGCTTTACTACATCGGCAAAGCGTTTTGGCCCGTATGTGGAAGAAATTGCCAACGATTGGCAAGCCATGAAAGAACTTGAAGGTGACGCTGCAAAACAGGCGCTGGCGCCGCTGGTGAAAAAAATTGAATTAGCTTTAGTTACTTTAGCCCAGTTTCAACAGAGCTTAAGCAAGAAATAAACACCTATATATAAGCACTTACAAACTATACAGCGCAATCTCATCGAGCCTGCGCTGTATTTCTTTTACTTCATCTAAATACGCTTGGCTGTCTACTCCGCCGTAAACTTGTGTAAATGTCTGCTTGCTCAACCCTTCAGGTAAATTGTTGATAGGGGTAATTATTTCTAATTCATTTTGAATACGCGCAATCGCATTTTGTACTTCAACGGCTTTTTCGGGATTAATTGCAACGCTACCAAATTTAGCGCCCGACATATCAGCTGCTAGGTCTACAAAACTGTATCCTGAACCGCCCTGCCCTCGGTCCATAAGTTCTTTAAATTCACCTATGGCTAATGACATTCCCTGCTCGGCAAGCAGTTCTAACGCAGCTGAAATAATGAAGTGACGCGCCAAATCATTGCGATTGTGCAATACTGCACCCACTTTAGGCTTAAGCGCTTTATCAGCATAGGGTTGAATATCGCCAACCAAGTTTCCTACGCGATGATGCCCTACATAAACAGCAAGGGCTAAAATGACTGCCTTATTATGAAGCGCAGCTTCGCTTTTCGAATGGCTTTGTTCTCTTGCACGCGCCATACCCTCGCGTAAGTATTCAGTTAACGAAACCGGTGTTAAAGACAGCGCAATTTCTCTGCCAGAGATGTAGCGTAAGTAATACGCGGTTAACACTTCCAGCTCGCTTGCTTCACTTTGCGATAAGTTAGACGCCGCTACATTGAGCTCGGCCAGAAAGGTATCTAATCGCCCTACGTTAAGCGACAGTTCGCCATCGCGCATGGTGACTTCCTCGACACGAGACAGCGCAATGGTGGCTATTTCAGACTTGGTGTAAGTGTTTACGACATATTCAAGAAAGGATAATAGAAAGCGGCCAGGAATGGCTAAATTGCCCACCTGTAGCTGCTGTACCTGTAAGCTGTTGCCGGGCAACACTAGGGCAGACGCATTAACATAGTAACCCGAATCTTTAATTGCATAGGTAATACTTACGGTGCCGCCAATGGGCGATATATTCACGCGCCCTTTGAATTCCGGAAGGGCTCGCTGTAACACGCCTACAAGGCTTTCCACCTGCGTTTCGGTAAGCGTAATTTGATGACCTTCTTCGCGACGAGAAAAAGCGCGCTGAAGCTGTGCAAGTAATGTATTAACGCTATCAGCGCCGTCTAACTGTGTCGGTGCTGTCGACGCCACTAAAGGCTGTTCTTGAACTGCCATAACCGCAACGGTTGCCCCTGCGGCCATTAAGAAAAGAGCGATAAGTGAAATGCTAATAAGTAGCCATTTAATACTGCGTACAATCATATCTTTTTGTTTGCGGGGCGCCTGTTAACTGTTTATCGCGTATGTATGAGGGTAGCAAATAGGAGGAAGTTCCGCCCCACACGTAAAATAAAATCAATGTTTTCTGTAAGCTACGCCTATGTTTCTTGCTGCCATATACTACGTTAAGTTATTGCTAGTCACCAGCGGTATGCTTTCTTTCAAACCGATCTCTATGCTTGTTGAAGAAAGCTGAAGCCCAGTAAAAACAATGCAAAGCTGGTATTAAACACGGGCACAGTACTAATTAAACCAGTGCAAAGCACAATGGAAAGCGCACGCATAAACGCGAATAAATGCAGCATGTGATAAACTAACAACATCAAATAATAAAGAGCATTTCGCGTGTTGTATCATATCATGGGCTTGGCAAGTTCAGCCCTTTTTCTACTGACTTGGTTTGGTTTGTGGTCGCAAATTAAGTCGATGAACAAATACCAATATCTTTGCCGAGATGCGAACAATAGCTTGTCGCTTAATCAGTTTGGCTCAAGCTACTTTGCGTTTTTCTCTCTTTTTCTGTTTGGTATATCCGTAGAGCCCTTTAACCATTATTTAGTGTGGACGCGCTTTGGCGCTCTACTACTCACGCTTGTTATTATTATGAAAATTTGGCAACAGCGTCGAGGACCAGTAACGACCATCGTTACCTCAATGGCCACTCTCGTATTTTTAGCGGGCATTGCTTCAATGTTTTTTCGCCCCTTTCCAGCCATTGCTCAGCTTGGTACCGCCACCCTAATGCTTGGCGTTACGGTTATTTTGTTTCAGGGCACACTTCATCAACTTTTGGTGCTAAAACGAAGACAAAAAGTAGGTTCGTTGTCGGCCACGTTATTCAAAAACATATTAATAAAAGATGTGAGTACGCTACTATTTGGCCTTACAATGCCGTTAAGCCAAAGTTGGCCCTTGCTCGTTTTAAACGGTACTAGCGTGATAATGCGTGGGGCAGTGCTTGTTGAGATTTTGAGACTAAAACGCCGTGAAGAACACGGCGTTGTTGATATAAGCAACTAATGCTACAGCAAGCGATGACTAATTTAAGCTAGCTAAATCTACAGCGCAACCTCTGCCATATTGCCTTTGCTCTCTAGCCACGTTTTTCTGTCGCCTGAACGCTTTTTAGCAAGCAGCATATCCATAAGTTCCATCATTTCTTCTGCGTCTTCAATGGTAAGCTGCACCAAGCGACGCGTGTTTGGATCCATGGTCGTTTCGCGCAATTGCATTGGGTTCATCTCACCCAACCCTTTAAAGCGCTGAACATTTACTTTGCCGCGTTTCTTTTCTGCTTCAATGCGATCAAGAATACCCTGTTTCTCGCCCTCATCTAGCGCATAAAACACCTCTTTACCCACATCAATTCTAAATAGCGGTGGCATAGCCACGTAAACATGGCCTTGCTCTACAAGGGTTCTAAAGTGCCTTACAAAAAGCGCACAAAGCAGTGTTGCTATGTGAAGTCCGTCAGAGTCGGCATCAGCGAGAATACAAATTTTACCATAGCGCAAGCCCGACAAATCCGTTGAGTCTGGGTCGATACCAAGCGCTACCGAAATGTCGTGTATCTCTTGTGACGCCAATACTTGTGAAGAGTCTACTTCCCAGCTATTTAGTATTTTACCGCGCAGCGGCATAATAGCTTGGAACTCTCTGTCGCGGGCTTGCTTTGCAGAACCACCCGCAGAGTCACCCTCTACTAAGAAAAGTTCTGAGTATGAAATGTCTTGCGATGAACAATCGGTAAGTTTGCCGGGAAGCGCTGGCCCCTGCGTTACCTTTTTACGTGCTACCTTTTTCGTTTGACGCAAGCGGCGCTGAGCATTACTGATACACATTTCAGCTAATGCTTCGGCAATTTCAGTATGCTGGTTTAGCCACAAGCTAAACGCATCCTTTACAATGCCCGATACAAATGCACTGGCCTGACGCGACGATAAACGCTCTTTCGTTTGCCCTGCAAACTGCGGGTCTTGCATCTTGGTTGACAAAATATAAGCGCAGCGATCCCAAATATCATCAGGCGACAGTTTTACACCACGTGGCATTAAGTTTCTGAATTCACAGAATTCACGCATACTTTCAAGTAGGCCTTGGCGCAAGCCATTTACGTGCGTACCACCTTGCGCAGTGGGGATAAGGTTTACATAGCTTTCGGTAACCAAATCACCGCCGTCTGGTAGCCACATTACCGCCCAATCGGCCGCTTCGGTGTTGCCACTAAAACTGCCAACAAACGGTGTGTCCGCTGGAAGCGTTTCAAACTCTTCAACGGCTTGGTAAAGGTAGTCTTTTAAACCGTCTTCGTAATACCACTCTTGGCTTTCTTTGGTTATTTTGTTGTCGAAACGAATGCGAAGCCCAGGACTTAACACCGCTTTTGCACGCAAGTTGTGTATTAAGCGGCTTACCGAGAACTTTGCTGAATCAAAATACTGTGGATCAGGCCAGAAATGCACTCTTGTGCCCGTGTTGCGTTTACCGCATGTATCGATTATTTGTAAATCTTCTACTTTGTCGCCGTTTTCAAAGGCAATTTGATACACGTTGCTGTCGCGGCGAATAGTAATTTCAACACGGGTAGAAAGCGCGTTAACTACTGAAATACCAACGCCGTGCAAACCGCCAGAAAAGGCGTAGTTTTTGTTTGAAAATTTACCACCAGCATGCAGCTTACACAAAATAAGCTCTACGCCCGACACGCCCTCTTCAGGGTGAATATCTACCGGCATCCCACGACCGTCATCAATAACTTCTAGCGATTGGTCTTCATGCAGAATGACTTTGATGTTTGACGCATGACCGGCTAGTGCTTCATCCACACTGTTATCGATGACCTCTTGCCCCAAGTGATTCGGGCGCATGGTATCGGTATACATGCCTGGACGGCGTTTTACGGGTTCAAGGCCATTTAAAACCTCGATTGCATCTGAATTGTATTGATTTGACATAGTTATGGTTGTTATTTAAGCCAGCAACAAAAACGGCGCTTGTTGTAATTAGTTACCATTGGTAAGCAAGTACAACAAACCTAATGAATTGATGGTATCAGGGCTTGTAGATACTGGCAATGTGCTTATTTCAACAGAAACTCGGCAATAGCCGGTAGGTGATCTTCATACCCCACAAAGCTGTGATCGCCCCCTTGCTCAATAACCAGATGACTGTTCACATATTTTTCTTCGGCTAGTCGGTAATCTAACGTTTCATCATTGGTTTGCAGCATGACTCTATATTTTGAAGCATCTTTAATAGAAGCAGCCTCTAGTGCTTTAATCACATCCATATCGCTATCGACAATATCGAATTGCTCGCCACTGTATGGGTTTTGGTGTGAACCAATAAAGCTTTGCAATAACTCGTAAGGGCGCACCGCTGGATTAATTAATACAGCCTTTCCACCAAACTTTTCTAGCAAAAAGGTAGACAGATAACCGCCCATTGAGCTTCCAATTAAACGAAGATCACCGTTTTGTAGTGCCGGCGTTGCTTCAATAAGGCTGAGTAACTGCGCCTCAACTTTACTTGGGTAGTTAGATAGTTCAGGAATGTGTAACGTGACGTCTGGATGATGCTGCTTGAAATACGCTTTTGTGGCTTGGGCTTTCACCGACTTTGGTGAGCTTAAAAAGCCATGAAGGTACAAAATGTGTTGCATGTTAATTCTCGTTTTTTGTTTCTTATATTCGTTTGAGCCTGTTAACTGACCTAACTGGGCTATTGCTTTAATCGCTTATACAAACCACTTTTACGCCTACGCTGCCGTCATCGCTTAACTGAATTAGCTGGTAGCCAGGCGCCTCGTTAGTTACGCCGAAATCTGACTGCATTGCCCACTGCCAGCATGAAGAAGGACAACCGTAAACGGGCGTATTGAAATCACCTAGTGTGTAACGAAGCGGTGCATGAACATGCCCGTGAACTATCACCTTAAGCGCATTATATTTACTTGCCAGCTGCTCAATTAAACCAGCATCACTCAGTGAATGATTATCCATCCAACTATTCGATGCTTTTACATGGTGATGTACTGCCAACGCATGATTCAAATGTGGTTTAGCTGCAATATGCGACGCTATCGACGCTATATCATTTTCTCGAACGTTGCCTTTAGCACTTTTGGTGCTGCTTGTGCTGCGAGAGTCTGTGCCGTGAATTAGCCACTTTCCTAACGTTAACGGCGTGTGGCTTTTTAGGTGCTTCGCTGCCAACACGTTGTCGAAATGTATATTGTTATCGTGATTACCTGGGATCACCGCCCACGCAATGCCATTGGCATCGGCGTATTCTTGCATTAGTGATAAGAAAAGCGTGTAGCTTTCTAATGAGTCATCACCGCTTATATCGCCGGTTATTAATAGCAAAACTGAAGCCATTGTGTTCTGAGCGCTTGCCCAAGACACTGCATGCTGAAGAACGCGTTTAAGAGAGTGAAAAGGCGCGATACCCGAATAGCCTTGTTTATCTTCACGCTTGAATAAATGGCAGTCGGTAATTTGAATAATGGTGATCACGTTTTTAAACAATGCTTCAACAATTAAACTTCTGAAGTGACATTTGATGCGTGCTGAAGGCAGAAGTGTAGCCACTCGGCTAAAAATATATTCACCATATGTTTTTCATTGCGTTGGCGCATTTTCAAATTGGGGTAGTCGTAAGACGGCTCCAGCGCTCCCGTATTTTGACTGTTAATCACCTCTGCCATGCGTGCGTCATGGTAAAGGCGCACTGTCATTGACGGTGTTAGAAAGGCCGGCAAATCTTTGGTGGTTTGCTTGATACTTAAAGTGCTGGTGTAGCGAGCCGACTCAACAATACAAATTTCGTATGACAATCCTTTACCTACAGAAAATGTATAGCGCAGATCTTCTGTGTCGCAGTCTGGCAGTATGCGCAATACGTGCGAGTAATTTAGCTCGCATAACGCCTGCATAGACGGTAGATGGGGAACATATTTTCGTTTTGTGCGATGAGTCACGATGCTTGCCATTGTTCCAGAAGTTGAGTTTTGTGCATAAAGAACCATTGTAGCGCAATTACCGCCGCAGCGTTGTCAATGTGGCCATTTTCGAGCCACTCAAGTGCGGTACTCTCTTTTACTCGATGCACTTTTATATCTTCAGACTCGGTTTCAAGGCCGTGTACACCGTGCGCTTTGGTTGCATCGGTTTTTGCCATAAAAATATGTAATCTTTCGGTTGTCCCACCGGGGCTAGACAGGTAGCTTAGCGCTTTCGTTAAATGGGCAAGCTCAATGCCGGCTTCTTCCATCGACTCTCGGTGGCACACCGTTTCTTCGGTCTCACCTTCGTCAATCATACCTGCGATAATTTCTATTAGCCAAGGGCTTGAAGACGTAGCCATTGCCCCAATTCTTATCTGCTCGATTAGGACGAACTCTTCAGTGGTAGGATCATAAGGTAAAACGGCAACAGCGTGACCACGCTCAAAGATTTCACGTTTTACAATACCACTCCATTCACCGTTGAAGCACTTATGTCTAAATTGATACTCATTCATGGTAAAGAAACCACGAAAAACTGGCTTTACGTCGGTAATTTCGACGTCATTTGAGTTAAATGAAGGGAATTCCTTGCTCATCTGCAGACACTTATGGTTCAAATAGATTTATCATATATAGTACAGTTACATAAATGCAGTGTACACGTGATGAATTGCACTGCTTAATGGATGTGGCAAAAACAGAAAATTCAATTTGTAAGTCGTTTAATACTAATAAAATTGCGCGGGTAGATCACATATTCTGTTACAGTTAAACCAATACTGTTACGAGTTTGAACTTACGGTTTGTGATTGATTTTTCATACACTAGCTTTACTTTGTCACCAAACGTGAATTGGATGACACAACTTGAACACAACAGGAAGACGTAAGCATGAAACGAACACTTCTATCGCTGGTTATCGGAGTATCGATGACAACGGGTGCGCTAGCAGACGACCTTATGCAGGTGTATCAACAAGCACTGGCTAACGACCCATTGGTAAACCAAGCGAAAGCGCAACGTGACGCTGCGTTTGAAGGTATCAGTATTAGCCGCGCAAACCTTTTACCTCAATTATCTGGCTCGGTAGGCTACACCATGTCAACCGCAGAACGCGCCCAAACCTTAGGTGCGAATGCCGATGACCTGCAAATTGTAGTTTTTGAAACAGATGTAGACAACATTAACTACGGCCTACAGCTTCAGATGTCGCTTTACGACCATGCAAACTGGCTTGGTTTAGACCGTTCTGAAAAAGTTGCTGAGCAAAGTGACGCACAGCTTGCAGCAAGCATGCAAGACGTAATTGTTCGTACCGTTACCGCGTACTTCGACGTTCTTCGTGCTCGCGACAACGTAGAGTTCGTAGGCTCAGAGAAACGTGCTATTGAACGCCAGCTTGAACAAACACGTCAGCGCTTTGAAGTAGGCTTAACGGCTATTACTGATGTTCACGAAGCTCAGGCAAACTACGACAGCACCGTAGCACAAGAAATCCAAGCGAAGAATCAGCTTGAGTTTGCACTTGAAGCACTACGCGTTATTACCGGTAAATACCACGACCGTCTTCACGGCCTAAATACAGAAAACTTCTCTGCAACTATGCCAATGCCAGCCACAGTTGATAATTGGCTAGAAACAGCGCAAGACAAAAACTTAGCATTATTGGCTGACCGTCTTGCTATGGATATTGCAAAAGAAGATATTGCTATCGCACGTTCTGGTCACTTACCAACGTTAGGCTTAACGGCCAATGTAACGCGCAGTAAAGACGATATTTCTAACCCATTTCTCCAGTTTGAAACACCGTATCTAAATAGCGAGTCTATTGGTGTAACGTTAGACGTGCCTATTTACCAAGGCTCTCGCGTAACATCACAAACTGACCAAGCGAAATTTAACTACGTAGCAGCAAGCCAGGTAGCTGAGCAAACATACCGCCAAACCGTTCAGTCGGTTCGTAGCTCGTTTAATAATGTTAAGGCGTCTATCTCTACTATTCGCGCTTTAGAGCAATCAGTCGTTTCTGCTGACAGCGCACTAAAAGCAACGGAAGCAGGCTTCGATGTAGGCACACGTACCATCGTTGACGTACTAGACAGTACACGTAATCTTTTCGATGCTAGACGTAACTTAGCCGGTGCACGCTACGACTTTATTCAGTCGGTTATTACGCTGAAACAAGCAGCAGGCACACTAACGGGTGAAGACGTAGCAATGATTAACCGTGGTCTTAAACCAGCGATGTCAAAAGATAACGGCTAACGCCTGTGTAACAGTTTTTACTTCGATAAAAAGGGTGACTGAGTCGCCCTTTTTTTGGATCGCTCACGTTTTTTTTCGCTCAAGGCGGCTTATCGCCCAGCAAGCAAAGAAAATCAACGCGAAATATTAGCGATAAGAGATGACGAGTTTGTAGAAGAAAAGTGGGTCTGCGTTTATAGCTAATGTAAAGGCATCACTATTAGCTTTATCCCTAGTTAGCGGGGGTGAACTTATCAAGAGCCTTCAAGAGCTGGCGATATTCAGCCACTAAAGCTTCCGCGGTTTGCTTATTTAATGAAAGGTCGCTCAGCCTCGCTGATACAGCGTGCAATTTTTCTTGCAACGAACGTATCTCATCATCCATGATAATGCCCCTAATTTTTCTGCCATGCAGTGAATACGAAAATTAGTATAACGCTATTGGTGCTTACCTCAAGCCCTTTGCGCTACCAAATATTTCATTAAGCGATACTCAAAAATGCAAGCCTCTGAACTACAAAATAAATTTGAAAAAATTCGCGCTAACAAATGGTTTGAAGCCTTTGTTATCAGCGTTATCGTCATTTCGGCTCTTCTGGTGGGTGCAAAGACTTACGAATTGCCGGCAGCTGTGTCATCTCTTACCGTTTTTCTCGACTGGTTTATCAGCGCGTTTTTTCTTACCGAAATTACCATTCGCTTCTTAGCAGAAAAGAGAAAGCGCTACTTCTTTAAAAGTTTTTGGAATTGGTTCGACACACTCATTGTTGTTATCAGCTTAATTCCAGCAGACGACACTGAACTGGCACTAATAGCACGCCTTGTGCGCGTATTCAGAGTTCTTCGTATGATTTCCATCATACCCGAGCTTCGTATTCTACTTGTATCTTTAGTAAAGGCGTTGCCGCAACTTGGCTATGTAATGCTGCTAATGTTTATTATTTTCTATATTTACGCCGCGGTGGGCAGCACGCTATTTGAAGCCATTAACCCTGTGCTTTGGGGCGACATTACTATTTCCATGCTAACGCTATTTAGAATAATGACGTTTGAAGATTGGACAGATGTGATGTACGAAACCCAAGAGGTGTATTCGTTAAGCTGGATATTCTATTTAACGTTTATTTTCTTTACCGCATTTGCCTTTTTGAACATGGTGATTGGTATAGTGGTAAACGTTATGGAACGTGAAAACGAAAAGGCCCGCGAAGAAAAGGCAGCGGAACTTAAAGCAGAGCAAATTGCAAAGGGTACCGCCGAGCCAACGCTTTCAGAAGTGATGGATGAACTAAAAGCGATAAAAGCGGCACTTGCCGACAAACACAAGTGATACCGTTAGCTCAACAGCTAAAAACAAAAATGCCACGTTTCAACGTGGCATTTTTATCTTTTTTGCGAGTATCAACATTTAGCTGCGCCCTTTTTAAGCCAAGCGTTTTTTTAGCTTAAGCGCGTTTCGCCATTAAATGCCATACTGCTTTTTCAGATCTGCTACCCTGCTTTTCGACGCCTCTCTAGTAAACGTTCTGCTTTCAAGTTTGCGCTTTGCTAGTGCAGTCTTTTCCATCGACAATAGCAGTGCCACATGATTTAGATAGACTTCGTCGTTAGCTATTGGTTGCGCTGATACCTTTTCGTAAAGCGCTAATGCACGCTCTTGTTTGCCTTGTGCGATGTAAATTTGGGCTAGTGTGTCTGCAGCATCAGCGTTATCGCTTTGAAGCTCTACTGCCCGCTGGGCAAGCTCTTCAGCGCGGCTGAAGTTTTTATCTTCAAAGGCAAGATATGCCAAGTTATTAAGCACAACAAAGTTATCTGGCGTTGCTTTTAAAACGCGCTCGTAAGTGGCAATAGCAGCGCTTCTATCTTGTTGAATTTGACGCTCTGCTAATAGCATATTGCTTTGAATATCGTTTGGTTTGTTTGCAACATGCGCTTTTAAAAACGCAAAAGACCCATCGCTGTTTCCCTGCATTTCATTCGCAGCCACAACAAGTAACGCATTATCGGAATTTGGTGTCGCGTCATACGCAGCTTGCGCATGAGGAAGCGCTTCTTTCGCATTTCGCTCGCTTAAATAAAGCCTAGCAAGAATGCCTCTAACGAATGGCAATGCGCGTACTTCGGGCGACGTGGCATTTAGAATTTCCCAAGCGGGTTTGGTTTGCCCTACACGGCTATGAAAATACGCTTTAAGCAGGGTAAGTTGCGCATCATTGCGCTTTTCTAATATTGCATTGGTTAGGGTTAACCCTTTTGCAAACTGCTTTTGTGCATCAAGAATAAGTAGCTTGCCCAGCACCGCACTTTTATCGTGTGGATAAAATGACAGCCAGCGGTCGAAGAACGCTTCGGCCTCATTAGCCTTGTTACTTGTAATGAGCACCTGCCCTTTCAAATTCCAAAACGCCAATGGTGTATCAGCATCCCCTTTTACTTCTGACAGCAAGGCTAATGCGCTAGCAACACCATTTTCTTTATCCTTGCTTGTCCCATTGCCTGCAAGGGTAAACATCCGCGCCAAAATAAGGCGCAAATTTATATTATCTTCGTCTGCATCAAGCTGCGCTTTCGTATGTGTTATGACCTGTTGCGCACTGCCGCTTTCAGCTGCCAAGGCAAACCACATGGTTAGCGCCTGAACATCAGCGGGGTTCTTATCAACAAATGCACGAATAAACGCTGTGGCATTGTCTTTTTTATCCTGCGCTATGAGCAAATTTGTTCTTGCGTAGGTCACTTCATTACCCACATCACCTTTGATAGCGGCTTCATCGAAATACTTAGCTGCCTCATTAAATGCTTTTTCACTGGTCGCTATGCTACCTAGATACACCAATGGCAAACCTGTGTTGGGTGATTGTTTATGCCACTCAAGCGCCGCTTCTTTTGCTTTATCCAACTGATTAGTTGAAACATATGCGCGCACTAGAGTGTTTTGTGACGATGCAGATTGAGGCGCTTTTTTTACCGCGTCTTCAAGATTCACCAAACCATCTAAGTCGTTCATAGATAGCTGCAGTGCACCTAGACGTGACAAATCATCGGCCGTAGTGCTTACCGCTTCAGACTTTTCAACCATTTGCTTTGCACCCACCACATTGCCTTCTTTAAGCAGCTGATAGCTGGCTTTAGAGAAAAGTGCAGCATCAGTGGTTTGCTCGCCTTCAACACGGTTCAATACCGCAAGCGCTTCATCGTTTTCACCTAACTGCAGCATACTGTCAGCAAGCATGCGAAGCCCTGGATGATTGTCTGGTAAATCTGAGGCAATCATAGTGAGATGGCGTTGTGCTGCTTCAAAATCTTGAATTTGGTACGCACTAAACCCGGCAACCATTCTTACAACGCTGTCTGACGCACCGTTTTGTACCGCAATTTCTAAATGTGATAGTGCCTGAGCATAGTTGTTCTGTGCAGACTCTATAATGCCCTTGAACGCATTAAGCAATGGATGCGTCTCGTTGATGGCTAATAGGTCATCAACCACGGGTTCTGCACTATCAAGCTCACGAAGCTCTACTAGTAGTGCCGCATAGGCAAAGCGAGTAGCCAAATCTTCTGGGTAAAGGGGGACATATTCGCGGTAAACATCGGCAGCACTGGCAGGCTGATTGGTTTGCAAGTATAGCTTGGCTAGCTGTTGCAGTACGTCTTTGTTGGAAGGCGCTTGCTTGCGCAGCGCTTCGGTTGCAACGAGCGCCTGCTCCGCGTCATTTTTAATAACAAACACATAGGTTTCAATAAGGCCTTTATAAACCGAGCTTGTATCTAGGCTGGCTAGTTCTGCAATAAGCGCTTTTGCGTCTTCCTGCTGATCAAGCTGCATTAACGCCTGCAGCTTGTAAAAGCCCACTTCGGCCATCTCTACTGCGGTCATGCCATCGGCACGATAATCCACATCCGCTAGCGCGTTTTGTGCGCCTGATTGCTGATAGGCAGCCGAAAGTAGAGGGATCACTTTACCTGCTGAATACCCCAGCTCCATGGCTTTATTTAGCTCTTTCTCGGCCGCTGCAAAATTCTTATTCTGAAGATAGACTTTGCCTAACTCAAAGCGCGGCTCTGCGGCACTAGGCGCTTTTTGGATTGCGTTTTTATACTCAACAACCGCAGCATCAAGCTTCTGCTGCGTTACATAGGTACGTGCCGAGGCAAGGTGCTCTTCCATCGACTTCTCACTACAACCGGCAACCAAAGTTGTTGTCAGTAGCATGGCTATCGAGGTGCGCTTTAGCAGCGCTTTGGTATTGTTAATTTTCATAGTAATTCCTTGCCCTACCTCAAGTTTTCATCGACGCTTTATAGTAATTGTAATTCTTGTTCGCGAATATGCCTGCTCAAGTGCCTGCATATCTACAAGCAAGTCACACACCCTTAGCAGAATATCCTGTTTATTATTTCATCAAAATTGTGCAATTTCGTGGCAACCTAAACATTATTCGAATATAATACGTTTTTTTGCAACATTGCTGGCAAGCATATCGCGAAATACGCTAGAAATAAGCTCTTAAAACTTGCCCGAAAGGCCAGTTCATCGCTGTATAGCGTCTTGCGATACTAAACCGAAAAAGTACGGTTTAATCGTATGCCGCACCCTCCTTACTTAATGCACCAGGATCCTTAATGACCACAACTGTCGACATGACATTTAAAGACCTCAATTTACCAGAACCTATCTTACAAGCCCTTGAAAAAGTTGGCTACGAGAAGCCGTCTCCAATTCAAGCAGAGAGTATTCCTCTGTTGCTTGAAGGGCACGATTTACTCGGTCAGGCACAGACAGGGACAGGAAAAACCGCTGCGTTTGCCCTGCCTATGTTGGCAAACATCGATCCTGAGCAACGTAAGCCGCAATTACTGGTATTGGCCCCAACCCGTGAATTAGCTATTCAGGTTGCAGAGGCGTTTCAGGTTTATGCGAGCTTTAGTCAAAAAATTAAAGTACTTCCAGTATACGGCGGTCAGTCGTATGACAACCAAATTCGCCAGCTTAAGCGTGGCGTACAGGTTGTTGTAGGTACGCCAGGCCGTATCATCGACCATATAAAACGTAAAACGCTAGACTTGAGCGAGCTTAAGTTCCTAGTGCTAGACGAAGCCGATGAAATGCTTCGCATGGGCTTTATTGATGACGTAGAGCTTATTCTTAGCCACGCGCCAGAAGAACGCCAAACTGCGCTGTTCTCGGCAACAATGCCTGGCCCTATCAAGAAGATTACGCAGCGCTACTTAAAAGATCCTAAGCACGTAAAAATTGCGTCTAAGGTAAGCACCGCTAGCACTATTCGTCAGCGTTACTGTCAAATTGCACCACACCATAAGCTTGAAGCGCTTACGCGTATTATGGAAGTGGAAGCATTCGACGGCATGATCATTTTCGTACGTACTAAAACGGCAACCGTTGAGCTAGCTGACAAGCTATCTGCTCGTGGTTACGACGTTGAGCCGTTAAACGGTGATATTCCTCAGGCCGCTCGTGAGCGTACCGTTGAAAAGCTTAAACAAGGTCAAATAGACATTCTTGTTGCTACTGACGTAGTAGCCCGTGGACTCGACGTTGAGCGTGTTAGCCACGTTATTAACTTCGATATTCCATACGATAGCGAGTCGTACGTACACCGTATCGGCCGTACAGGTCGTGCGGGTCGTCAAGGTGATGCAATTCTATTTATCTCTCACCGTGAAAAGCGCTTGTTATTCTCTATCGAGAAAACCACTAAACAGCCAATTGAAGCAATGCCAATTCCTTCAATTAGCGAAATTAATGAAACGCGCCTAAGCCGCTTTAAGCAATCGGTTACTGAAGCTGCACAAGACGATAGCATTGAAACACTAATGCCAATCGTTGAGATGATTAAAGAAGAGAACGAAGCGTCTCCTGAAGTATTAATGGCTGCACTACTTAAGATTGCGCAAGGCGATGAGCCGCTAATTCTTAAAGAGTCTGACCGACCAGATCTTCACAGCAAGCCACAGCGCGATAGCCGTGATAGAAACTCTCGTGATGGTCGCGAAAGAAAGGCTAAAGTTCCACGCGGTAACCGCAAGCCAGAAGAAGGCATGCAGCGTTTCCGTATTGAAGTGGGTCATGTACACGGTGCAAAACCTGGCAACATTGTTGGTGCTATTGCTAACGAAGCAAACATTAACTCTAAGCACATTGGCGCTATAGAGATTTATGACAACTTCAGTACCGTTGATCTTCCTGATGGCATGCCGAAGGAAACACGCGACACGCTTCAGGGTACCCGTGTTGCCGGCCAGCGTTTGAACATTCGCGAGTGGTCAGATACGCCACCAGCAAAAGGTCGTGGCGACCGCGGGAACCGTGGCGACAGAGCGCCTCGTGGAAACCGCGAAGACCGTGGCAACCGCGGTAACCGTGAAGATCGTGGTAACCGTGGTGATCGCGAAAACCGTAAGCGTAAGAACTAAATAGCAACACATTCGGCCTTTATATAACCAATAGAAATATAAAGGCTGTTTTCGTTGTTTTCTAATTAAAAAGAATTGGCGCAAAATAGTGTCAGTTCTTTTTTTGTATTTAAAGCTAAGAAAACCTTTATGGATTACTTTCCGTTATTTCTAGATGCCAGAAAACTGCACGTACTTATTGTGGGTGCCGGTGAAGTGGCTGCGCGTAAGCTAGAGCTGATAATGAAGACTCCTGCCACGATTACCGTGGTGGCGCCTTGGGTATGCGATACCGTTAAGCAGCTTGCGCAAAACGAAAAAGTAACGCTTATTGAACGTGAGTTTGAGAACAGTGACCTTACCCATAAAGACATGGTGTTTATCGCTACCGATAAGCCCGATGTAAACCAGCATATTCACGATTTAGCGCGTGCAAACAAAGTATTGGTGAATGTGGTAGACAACACACCGCTTTGCCAATTTATTACGCCTTCTATTGTTGACCGCTCACCTATTGTTATTGCTATGAGCAGCGGTGGCGTAGCACCGGTGTTGCTGCGCTATTTACGTCAGAAATTAGAAACCGTACTGCCCGCGAACCTAAGCCGACTGGGCGCGTTTTCTGAAAAATTCCGCGATAAAGTTAAGCAGGCTTTAAACGGTGTTACCGCAAGACGCTATTTTTGGGAAGATGTTCTCGATGGCGATATTGCTGAAATGGTAGAAAAAGGCCAAGACCAAAAAGCCGACGAAGCCTTTGAACTCGCACTGCAAGCGGCTGCAAAGGACAAAAAAGTGGAAGGTCAGGTTTATTTGGTTGGTGCAGGCCCGGGCGACCCAGATCTACTTACCTTCCGTGCGCTTCGCCTTATGCAAAAAGCCGACGTAGTAGTTTACGACCGCTTAGTATCACCACAAATACTTGAGCTTGTACGTCGCGATGCTGAAAAGATTTATGTTGGCAAGGCCATGAGCAATCACACGCTCCCTCAGGACAACATTAACCAACTTATGGTTGATGAGGCTAAAAAAGGTAACCGTGTGGTGCGCTTAAAAGGCGGCGATCCGTTTATTTTTGGACGTGGTGGTGAAGAAATACAAACACTAATTCAGCATGGCATAGACTTTCAAGTTGTACCGGGTATTACTGCCGCCAGTGGTGCATCTAGCTATGCAGGCATCCCGTTAACTCACCGCGACCACGCACAGTCTGTTGTATTTGCCACAGGGCATTTAAAAAATGGCTCAATAGATCTGAATTGGCCCGCGCTTGCACAAAAGAATCAAACTGCTGTGTTTTATATGGGGCTTACCGGGTTGCCTATTATTTGCGAAAAAATGATTGAGCATGGGCTTGAACCATCAACACCTATTGCGTTGGTTCAGTCTGCGACAACCGAAAAGCAAGCTGTACTTACCGGCACGCTTGAAAACATTGTGGCAAAGCAAGAAAAAGCAAACCTTAAACCGCCTACACTTATCATAGTGGGAAGCGTAGTAAGCCTTCATGACGAACTGAACTGGTTTCAGCAATAATCTTGAGTTTGTTTTTTGAAATCAGGCGTGCATACTCAGTTCAGTATTAATGAATTACGTATGGTGCACGCTTGTTTTCTAAAAAGGCTTTTCGTAATAACACCGTTATAACGCGTTTTTTGAACGCGCCACTGAATAGAAGCGCTACGCGCGCTGCATCATTCGTACTGTCTTTACTCGCTGTGACTTCTCTTTTTTTAACACCATCGCCGTCATACGGCGAACAGCTAAGCTTCAAAAAAACCAAAAGCGACGATGGTGTAACGCTAAGCTATGTTTGGCTTGATGCCGAAAACACGCGCCAGTCAATTTCATTTACCTTACCCCAAGAGGCTATGAAAGAGGCGCCATCGCGTCAAGCTAACTATAAACCGCACATTGCACAACGCTATATTACTGTTGCGCTTACTAGAGAAGCTCAACGTGTCGACCCTAAAGAGGCAAAGGTAGAGATAACGCCAAGAGAAGGCACTATCGATATAAGTGTTGCTGGGCCAAATGAGGAAATAGTAAGTGAGGTTTTGGAGAACCTAAAAGCCATTGAGCAACAAGAGTATACCAACTATTTGCAAGACCACTACTTTACCCGCTTTACAACGCTGTTTAATCAAAAAGCCGTAAAACCCGACCATGTAAGGTATGTAGCAGAGTCGGTGAAACCACTCATTAGCGCGTCGCAAGCTTTTTATGAGAAAGTACAGTCGACGTCAAATTCCCGAGCATATTTTTCATTAATACTTAGCTGGATACAAAGCATTCCTTACGACACACTAGAGGATAGAGTAGTAAGCAATGGTTCCGGTTTCGCCCCTCCAGTTACACTGCTAACGCAAAACTTAGGCGACTGTGACAGTAAAGCGGTATTAGCATCGTCCATGGTACGAGCATTTCTGCCTTCAACCAAAATGATCATTGTATTTTTACCTAATCACGCACTACTTGGGGTTGCACTTACACCAAACGATGACGACAGAACCATAGAGCACGATGGCGAAACCTACGTGCTCTACGACCCAACGGGTCCTGCGCTAATTCCATTTGGGCAGGTATCCGAAGACACAGAGCGCCACCTTATTACGGGGCGCTATCAAGTTGAACAAGTAGAGTAGTACTGCTACAGGTTTTCTTCAGCAAAACTGGCTAGTCGACTGCGTACTACACCATCTAAATTAACCGTGGCGCTTCCAGAAAAGTCTTTAAACTTCTCGACCAAATACGTCAAACCTGACGTTACGGCGCTTAAGTAATTACTATCTATCTGCGCCAAATTGCCGCCTAGAATAAGCTTAGTGCCCTCACCACACCGGGTGATAATAGTTTTAAGCTGTGACGCCGTTAAGTTTTGCGACTCATCTAAAATGACAATGGCGTTCTGTATGCTTCGACCGCGCATAAAGTTAACCGACTTGTACTGAATATTGGCTTTTTCCATGATGTAGTTCATAGAGCCTTTGGTGTTTTCATCATGCTTATGTAGCACTTCTAAAGAGTCAGTGATTGCCGCTAGCCATGGCAGCATTTTTTCTTCTTCAGTTCCGGGCAAGAAACCAATTGATTCAGCAATTTCTGGTGTGCTTCGCGTAACAATAATTTTATCGTACATGTTGCGCTCTACAACCATCTCAAGTGCAGCAGCCAGTGCAAGCAAGGTCTTTAGGTATTATCAATTAATTCATAAAGCTTATTGGTAGCCTGAGTACCTAAGCACCTCTCAAAAATGACCAGCTTAGTGATAGTTTTTTCATCAAGCTGCATTCCTCGACGGTGAGCGGTTTTCTTTCTCATCTTAACTTGGTTGAGTAATCTCTTAACTATGCGAGGGTTGCCGTTAATGTTTGTGGACTCAGCTAATAGTGGAGCTAACTGTTCAGCAACTACAAATTTGCTTCTGAGTTCGGAATGCTTTTCAATCGTGTGATCTTGAAGTAGCTCGTCAACGGTAGTTTGTGGTTGTTTCCACGACAGCCTTAATGATTCTTCAAGGGCACATCTTATCGTTTCTAACTGAGCATCGGTAACGCCGTGATATTGGGCGGTAAGCATCATTAAGTATGCCCTTATCTCAAGAACTCCGGGTCTTGGTACATGCACAGGAATTTGAATAAGCTTGTCTAAATAATCAGTTTGATGTCGTTGAGATGCACCTTTGTGATATTCAGGTACTGCCAAGCGGATCATGTCTTCATCGGCAGCAATGACAAATGCGGTATTTGGTAAAAATAGAAATAACCTGATCGCCTCAAGTGTTGAAATGGCATTAAATGGAGAACAGCGATCTAAGTTATCGACATAGACAATAAGTGGCTTATCAAACTCATCTAACAGATCAGAATATGCTTTTCGGAACTCTTTAATTTCTTTAGGAGGTGAGAATGATTTCTTATCTTTGATCAAACCTTTGTTTTTCTTCGCTACATCCTTAGCGCCATCGACAGCACCTTTTACATCATCAACATCCAGTTCACCATCGTCACCACCACTGAATAGTCCCATGATCTTTTGTATTCCACCCATAGTTGGTATACCAGCTAATGCCGCACCACCATCCATTAGTAGTCCCATCAGTCTGATCTTATCTATTCTTCCAGCAAACTCTTTCGCTTTTGCACTTAGGTTTTCATCGTCTGCTGCTTTTTTAACTAAAGTCGATGCGATTGTTTCTAATAGCGCTGCTTTAGCATCGTCGTACCCTTGGAAAGTCCATGCATCGAAATGCACTTGGATATATTCTTGATCATCACTTTCCAGAGAAGCTTTAGTAAGTTCAAGAATGGTAGATTTTCCAGCGCCCCAATCACCAAAGACACCTATGCTAATAGGCATTAATTCCTTTTCAGTGATAAGATCTTTAATCGACTCAGCCGTTTCATTGAAATTTAAGAAGTCAATTTTTGATTCTTTATCAGACCACATAACACTTCCTTTTATTTATTATTTCTTTTGTTCCATTCTTTCAATAGTTCGATGAACCGTAGGGCGGCTAACAGAATATTTCTTCGCTAATGCAGAGATCGATTCACCATTTAATTTATCTTTATATAATTCTTTCGCTTGTTTGTCTGATAAAGCAGGCAATCTGCCCATGTGTTTGCCTTTAGCTTTAGCCTCTTCACGACCTTCTGCGGTTCTGGCTTTTATAAGATCCCGCTCAAGTTGAGCGAATACTCCACATAGGTTAATCATGGCGGTGGCAAACGGATTATCATTTTTGGTATTGAGAGAACCGTCAATAATATTTAAACAAGCACCTTTTTTGTGGATACTTTCAATAGCCTCAAGAATAGACTTTAATGATCGGCCCAGCCGATCAAGGCGGGTAACAATAACTTCATCACCTTCCCTGATAAAATCGATGAGTTCCTTTAGCTTTTCTTCATTTCTAACTGAAGCACCAGACTGTTTGCCTTGAAATATTTTTTCACAGCCAAGAGCGTCCAACTTGGACAGTTGAACATTCAAATCTTGTTCTCTAGTTGAGACTCTTGCAAAACCAACTTTCATATGTACGAAACCTGTAACTTTCGTACACCTTACCAATTAAGTGAACGAAAGTCTATAATTAAAGTTTCGTTCATGAACGAAATGAACTGGTAACTTTCGCCCACTCAGCACTCAGATGTGTAAAAAGATCTATTTAAAACTAAATTACTTTTAAGACGCCGCGATACATTTGCATCTGACAATGAAACTCATGCTCTCCCGGTGACAAGTTCAATAAGGTAATTTGAGTAATCTCATTCAATTTAAGCTGCTCGCTTATATCCAATGAAGGAATATGGATTGTTTCAGCGCAGGGGGTTTGATCATTGCGCATAAACTTCAAGGTGACAGGTTGGTTAGCAGACACCTGAATTGAAGATGGGGAATACACGCCATCTTTCACTTCAATTAACACTTCACTGTTTTGCACAATTGTTTTGTTAGGTTTGTACAGCCAAAACCACCAAACAATCAGCGCGATCAACACTAAGCCTAATAAGTTAATTAACGTCATTGTGCTTCTCCTTAATGCTCTTTTGCTTTAAAAAAGCGAAGTCGATTTGCATTTGACACTACGGTCAATGACGAAAACGCCATTGCAGCACCTGCAATTACAGGGCTAAGCAGAATGCCAAAGAAGGGGTATAGAATCCCCGCAGCAAAAGGAATCCCAGCTACGTTATAGACAAACGCGCCAAACAAGTTTTGTTTGATATTTCGTAAAGTGGCTTTGCTTACCGCTATGGCATCAGCAAGGCCGTGAAGTGAGCCACGCATCAGGGTAATGTCAGCACTTTCGATTGCTACATCAGTCCCTGTGCCTATGGCGAAACCAACATCGGCTAACGCAAGTGCGGGGGCATCGTTAATACCATCACCTGTCATACCAACAGTTTCGCCGCTATCTTGTAGCTCTTTAACTTTGTTGGCTTTGTCTTCTGGCAGCACTTCAGCAAGAAACTCACTAATACCCGCTTTTTTGGCAACAGCGGCGGCTGTTTCCTTATTATCGCCTGTTAACATGATGACGCGAATCCCATTGGTCTGAAGCCGTTTAATCGCGGATATTGAGTCAGACTTGATTGGATCTGCAACAGCAATAATTGCTGCCAGCTCGCCATTAACAGCAAAATACATTGGTGTTTTAGCTTCTTTTGCTAAAGACTGGGCTTTTCCAACGAAACCTGTAAGATCAATGCCTTTAATTTTCATTAGTTTATCGTTACCAAAAAGTAAGGTTTTGTTGTTGCAGCTTGCTTCTACACCAAAACCCGTAATGGCGTTAAACGATTCTATTTTTAGTAACTCAATATCCTGATCTAACGCACTTTCAACAATCGCTTGTGCCAAAGGGTGCTCGGAGCCACTTTCTAAACTTGCCGCAAGCTGTAACACTTCTTTCTCATCAGTCGCTTTTGCTAAAACAATATTAGTTACCTTTGGTGTCCCTTCGGTAATAGTGCCCGTTTTATCTAAAATCATGGAAGTGATCTTAGAGGCGGTTTGTAACGCTTCACCGTTTCGAATAAGCACTCCGGCTTCTGCGGCCTTTCCGACACCAACCATCACCGACATAGGCGTTGCCAAGCCCAAAGCACACGGGCAGGCAATAATGAGTACGGTAGTTGCTGATACGATGGCAAAAGCAATTGCTGGCTCTGGTCCAAAGTTAAGCCATGCTAGAGCGCTTAATATAGATATGATCATGACAACAGGAACAAAATAAGCGGAAATTACATCGGCCAAGCGGCCAATAGGTGGCTTAGAGTTTTGCGCTCGTTTCACCATATTGATGATTTGCGCAAGCGCCGTGTCTTTGCCTACGCGTGTCGCTCTAAACAAAATCATGCCTGACTTGTTTAACGTTCCTGCAACAACTTCATCTTCTTTGGCTTTTTCAACAGGCATGGGTTCGCCCGTAAGCATTGATTCGTCAATAGATGTGTGGCCTTCTAATACAATACCATCTACAGGAATTTTCCCCCCCGGTTTTACCTTCACCACATCATTAAGTAAAACCTGCTCGATACCTATCTGAACCTCTTTGCTATCACGAACTACTGTAGCTGTTTTGGTTTGTAACCCGATAAGACGTTTGATGGCTTCAGAGGTTTTACCTCTGGCTTTTAGTTCTAGTGCCAAACCTAAATTAATCAATCCAATGATCATGGCTGTAGCTTCAAAATAAACATGTCTCGCCATCAATGGCACTGCGTCTGGAGCCAATACAACAGCTATTGAGTAAATCCATGCCGTACCTGTTCCTAAAGCAATTAAGGTGTCCATATTGGCTGAATGATTTTTGAAGCTCTTCCATGCTCCGACATAGAAATGCTTGCCTGAAAAATACATAACACCAAAAGTTAAAATGCCTACAACCAACCAAGACATGCGTTCAAGGTTTGTTTCAACTGTCATTTCTCCAACAACAATGCCGTAGATCATTAGAGGAACGCCGAGTGAAAGAGCAATAAAAGTATCTCGTATTAGCTTTTTGTAATACTTCCAGTCTGCTGCCTCTTTCTCGTCAAGCGTATCAATTTCTGAACTATCATCGATTGACTTAGCGTTATAACCGATAGACTCAACAGCTTTAATCAGCTCTTCCGTTTTCACGGTTCCTGTGATTTGAACAGTCCTATCAGCAAAATTCATTTCAGCACTAACTACACCATTGGTTCCTTTCAGCGCCCCCTCAATTTTACCGACGCAACTTGCACAGCCAGCACCTTCTATAATGAGCTGATGATCAGGTTTAATATTATTCATGGGAGCCTCCATTGTTTTCTGTAGGTTCAAAGCTGTCTATGAGGTGACATACCATAGTGGAGGTTGGTGCTTTATCTTCCTTGACTTCCCATTGTGCTAGCGCATCTTTCATGTTTTTACGCAAAGCTAACATTGCCTGAAATTGTTTTTCAGTCTCAGCTAGCCTTTCCTTAATTAAAGACCTAACTAGAGGGCATGCAGCTTTTCCGAGACTCGCCTCATCAACAATGTGTTGTATATCTGATACTGAAAACCCCAGTTGTCTTGCACTTAAAATAAACTTCAGTCTAGAGATTTCTGTTGGGGGGTAGTACTTATATCCGTTTTCAGACTTAGTTGGATTGAGTAATTTTAATCGAGTGTAGTACCTGACAGTATCGGGTGTTGTACCAAACTCTTTGGCCAATTCAGTAACTTTCATAAGCTATCCTGACTTAATAAATAGGTTAACTGAGTTAAGTTTAGACCTGTGTGTTAGACACAGGTCAAGCCTGATATAATAATTTTTGAGCTAGTGTGACCAATGAATGTGCTTGATCTTCCATTTACCGTTTTGTTTTTCCAGCACCATCGTTTCCATGCCTTGATAATCGCGCTCTTTACCTTTGTAAGCACCTTTAGTATGACTGCGTGAAGCAGATATAGCGGTACTTCCAAGAATCGTTACTTGATGTTCAAGTGTTTCGCTCTTCATAGAAGCAAGATATTTCATATCCGACAGCATATGGTGATGGGCGTATTCATCAGCACTTCTTTCAACACGACCTCCCTCGTAGATGGTCACATCATCAGCCAACTGTGCTCTTGCTAGATCCTTATTACCCGTTTCTAGTGCTTGATGAAATGCCAAAACAACTTTTGCGGCAGGGGTATCTATACCTTTAAATAAACCTTTATCTTTGTTCTTATCACCATGAGCGTTTGCTGCGAAACTAAACGTCATTAATAAAACGAGTAATATATTTATTGTTTTCATTTTCATTCTCTCTTTTAGGTTTTAATTTGCAGGGCCAACAACACTAGTAAGCCCAGCCGTTACAGATAAAATGGCAAAAGCGACTACCATTTCTATCGAGATAGATTTATATAGTGCTTCTCTACCATTGTTATTTTTAAGTTGTGGGACGAGTTTTAATTTATGCTTAGCTGCGATGCCCAATATCGAAGTGACGAGAGCTAATTTAAGCAGCAGTGTTTGCCCATAGCTTGAACTAAACAGCTCTTCAACATTTCCAACCAATTGAAAAGCTAACCAAAGGCCAGCAATTAACAATAGACTCACCGCGATACTTGCTTGCCTTCCAAACTTGTCCATCACTGAGTAGAGCTGCTCATAGTCCGGTTCATGGCAAGCTTGTTTAAGCGGAAATAACGCTCCAAACCACCAAGCCATAACAAACACATGGAGCATCAGCAATACTTTTTCGAACACTCCTAGCTCAGATACATGGCCGATAAAGGTAAAAGTGTATGCAAGTAAAAATAAACTAGATACCAAAATGCCTTGTTTTAGGTAATTGTTCAGTACTACAGGTTTGAGTTTGAACGGTGATATTAATACCAATATTGCTATCATTAACCCTATGGTTCTAAGCAAAGTTCCATCACCAATAGAAGAGTCCCACATAATACCTAACATATCAGGGTCGAGTGCACCGTGAATGCCTTCTTCTGCCATCGCACCAGTACTAGCAAAGAACCAAAGACCATTTGCAAGCAAAGCGATGACTATTGAACCTCTTATCCATTTTAGGCTCGCTATTGCCAAGTTATTATGAGACTCACTTTGTTCAAAAACTTGCTTGAAAAATGTATAACCAGCAATGCAGGAAAAACCGACGTAAAATACAATTTTTGACAGTACAATGACTGTATTCCAGATATACATTTCCATAGCAATCACTCCATTAGATTAGTGAACCATAAAGCCAAAGCTATCTTTCATTTTGTGCCCATCTTTACCTAAGAAAGTAACATCAACAACATAGTTAGCAGGTGTAAGTTTCGGTAGCTTCCACGTAAATTCGGTATTGGTTTCTTTAGTAGGTTTGAAGCCAAATTTAACCTTTTTTCCTTGCTTATTTTTCAATGTAATTTTGACTACACGAACCTCTTTGCTAAATGCCAACGTTAACTCTTCTGGAGTCTTCATTAACATTGCATTATCAGCAGGCACACTTTTTTCAAGATGAACGTGCGCGAACACCGCACTACTAAAAACAATGCTGATTACGGTTAAAAATTTAATTAATATTTTCATATTTACCTCTATTTAATTCATGTATTAACGACTAAATTTGTCTTTGAAAATTTGATTACTGGGTATACCAACATCAGTAATTATTTGTTCCACTTCACTCATCATTGCTTCTGGGCCGCACAAGTAAAATTCTGTAGACAGGAATTTTACTTTCTGGCTCAAATACGGCAGAAGTACTTGCTGTACATAGCCAGAATGCCCTTGCCATTGTTCTGAAGGGTTAGAAAGTGTAGGAATATAAGAAAAGTTTTTATGCTGCTCACTCAATAAGTTCAACTCATCGCGGTACAGCAAATCATCTTCAGTTCGCGCACCATAGATGAGAGTCAAGTCACCTTCATCTTGGCGTTTTTTCAACTGTTCAAAAATGATAGCTCTGAGTGGGGCAAGTCCTGAGCCTGCGCCAATAAAAATGCGAGGAACCTTTTTACCTGAAGTAGCATAAAAGTCAGAAAAAGGACCTTTTGCGATTATCGTTTCACCAACTTCGAGTGACCCTAAATAGCTTGAACCTATACCTGCTTTATAACCATCCTTAGCAGTTTGCCAGCGGATGTTGAAGGTTAGCTCATTTGTTTCTTGATCAAAGTTAACCAAGGAGTAATGGCGAGTTACGCTGTCATGTGAAAACTTTCCATGAGAATAACTTTCCCAGTATTTTTCAAAGTTCTCAGGCATATCATCAGGGCGTAAACTATTCATCCCTGCTGGCACTTCAAATTGCATATATGCACCAGCTTTAAATGCCAATCGTTTTCCTGATTTCACTTTAAATTTCACTTCCTTGATAAAAGGAGTAATGAAATTAGTCGCAACCACAACTAGCTCATGATTTTCAATATTGAGATCAGTATTAACTTCAATCGAACTAATTTCAGAGAACCTATGCTGACATCCAAGCCGATAGCCTTCCTTTAGCTGCTCATCTGATAAATGTTCCTGCTCAGATAGTGTGATAGGTAGTTTAGTTGAACTTAAGAACACGCATTTGCCACAAGTACCTCCACCACCGCAACTTGACGGAAGGTATACATGTGAACTAGCTAGCCCTTCTAATACAGTTGAGCGGCCAACTGCTGAGATGTCAGTAATAGTATTTTCATTGGAAAAAGTCACTACCACTTTTTTCCTGTTACTACCCCAACTTAATCTCAGAAAACCATTTTGATACTGTTGTAGCAGCCAAGTAACACCAGTAACTGAAAGGAATAGCGTTGCAAAAGCAAATGCAATGATCAACCAATGGTTAAATCCGCCAGAATTGCCATAGTCCATAAAGTGAAGCTTCATCATCAGATCTTTCAATCTGAAATCATCATTGGCATGGCGAAGCACTTGGCCTGTAATATTATCTAAATAAATAGTTGTATTATTCTCATCCTCAACGACAACTTGCCACATAGGATTTTGCTGCCTCACGTGGTCAGAAAATGGAGGCTGAGATAACACTGGAGTAGTTAACTTACCCTCACCTGAGTAGGAGCTTTTTGCCAAAGTTAGTACTTGTTCTTCAGACAGATTAAATGGCTCTGCTGTTACAGCATCAAATAGCTTTGAGCGGCGCTCTTGGTAGCTATGCTGGCCCTTATCGAACACAAAATGATAGTAAGGCTGATGTAAAATCCATATAAGTTTTACTTCTTGAGGTGCTTCACTAGTAATGTCTTTAATAGGTGTAAAGATAAAGTCTGTAATGTTACCTTCATGATGGTAATGAACTCTAAGCTCATTACCACTTGCTTTACTGTGATCCATCAAGTTGAAATAAAGGCCCGTTCCCAACCAAATAAGCAGTTGTAAACCAACCACTAAAGAAAGCCATTTGTGTACTGATGTATTTAACTTAAATAGTCGCATCAAATGATTTCCTTTTTATTTGCAGAGAACACTCGAAAATACGTCAAAACGGCACCAGCAATAGCGGCCATTAGCCCCAAAGTTGCAACCAAGAACAAAAACCAGTTAGATACATTTTCACCATCATCGTAATCCATAATGTGGAAACGCCACATCCAATCAAACAACCTCCAGAAATCATGTCGCTTGGCAACAAGTGCGCCTGTTTGTTGACTGATATAAAATGTCGGTGTGGCGAATTGGTCAAACGTTACTTTCCAAACGGGTAAGTGTCTTGGAGACAATTCAGCAGGCATATCTGTTGCTGACTTAATCAGCCTTATGCTGTCGATGTCATGATTCATTGCGTAATGGTATTGCGCGATTTCTTTAGCTTTGACTTCATCAACAGGTGGACGAACAGCCCCAGTTTTAGCGTCAATTGCTACTTTCCCCTGTTCTCCATTAATAAAAGAATACAAAGGGTCGCCCATGCTTTGGGTAAGCGTGACTTGGCTAGCTTGAGGGTAATCCGCAGCTAGTTTTGCAATGGAGTAATCCACACTAGCTAAATCTATTTTGGCTTCCTCAATCTTAGCCAAGGTTTCGCCGTGTATATAGTGAATATCCATAGTCACCATATACACACCAGTAATAGACCAGAACAGAAATTGTATTCCGACAAAAGCCATTAGCCATTTGTGGTACATCCTAGCTTTTCTAAGCATTGTTTTTTAGCTCCGAGTTAGAAAGTTCCTTGTTAAAGGCGTTTACTTCGGGCTTTTTAACGATTGAATAAATCGCGGGTAAAACAATTAGAGTTAGCAGGACTGCACTTGTCATCCCACCTACCATTGGTGCAGCAATACGACTCATTACCTCAGAGCCTGTTCCTGTACCATATAAAATAGGCATTAGGCCGATAATGATTGTCGCTACTGTCATCATTACAGGACGAACACGTAATCCAGCACCGTGCAATAAGGCTTCTTGATATTCATCTTCTGAGATGAGTTCTGCTCGCTCTTTCGCTTTTTCCTTAAGTTCAGCGAGCGCCTGATTGAGATATACCAACATTATTACGCCAATCTCAACAGCTACTCCAGCCAGAGCAATAAAGCCTACACCAACTGCTACAGAGAAGTTGAACCCTTCTAAATACATCAACCATAACCCACCGATCATTGCCATCGGTAAAGTCACAATGATGATCGCAACTTCGCTAAACGCTCTGAAGTTCAAATAAAGCAAAATAACAATAATGGCGAGCGTCAATGGAACAACGTAAGTAAGCTTGGCTTTGGCTCTTTCCATATATTCGTATTGACCAGCCCAAGTAATCGAATAACCTGCTGGTAATATAAGATTTTTAGCTAAATGCTCTTTTGCACTTTCAACATAAGTACCTACGTCAACGCCCTCTATATCAATGAACGTCCAACCATTAATACGTGCATTTTCACTCTTGATCCCCGGAGGGCCTACTTCTACTTTTATTTCAGCTACGTCACCTAGTGCGATGCGTTGTCCATTTGGAGTGACAACAGGCAAGCGCGACAACTGCTCTGGAGAGTCACGATAATCTTGTGGGTATCGCAAGTTGACAGGATAACGCTCTTGACCTTCTACTGTTTGAGTGACATTCATCCCACCAATAGCAGTTGAAACTACTTGTTGTACGTCATCGATGTTTAATCCAAAACGACTTGCTTTCTCACGAGAAATATCAACTTTTATATATCGTCCACCTGCAACTCGTTCAGAATAAACTGAAGCGGTCCCGGTCACCTCAGGTAACAATTGCTCTATTTGTTGTCCAATCTCTTGAATCGTATTTAAATCAGATCCTGCTACTTTAATCCCTACTGGCGTTTTGATACCCGTTGCTAACATGTCAATACGAGTTTTGATTGGCATAACCCAAGCGTTAGTTAAGCCCGGAAACTTAACCAACTTATCAAACTCAGCTTTTAAAGATTCTGTTGTCACTCCCTCACGCCACTCTTCTTGAGGCTTCAACTGAATGAAGGTTTCAATCATAGTTAACGGTGCAGGGTCAGTTGCAGATTCAGCTCTTCCGACCTTACCAAATACAGTTTCAACTTCAGGCACTGTTTTAATTAGCTTGTCGGTTTGCTGTAGAATCTCTCTTGCCTTACCAATAGAGATCCCCGGATATGTAGTCGGCATGTACATTAAATCTCCTTCATCTAGAGGAGGAATAAACTCGCTACCAATCTTATCAACAGGCCAAAAACCGACGATAGTCACTAATATTGCTGCTACAATTGTCGATTTTGGAAACTTCATTACTTGCTTTAAAACAGGCATGTAAATAGCAATTAGCAATCGGTTTAACGGATTTTTCTTTTCTGAAACAATTTTGCCTCGAATAAAGTACCCCATTAATACAGGCACCAATGTTATCGCTAAGCCTGCTGATGCAGCCATTGCATATGTTTTTGTATAAGCTAAAGGTGAAAACATCCTTCCTTCTTGCGCTTCTAAGATAAACACTGGCAAGAATGAGACTGTAATGATGAGCAAACTAAAGAATAATGCAGGGCCGACTTCACTTGCCGCCTTTGAGACTATTTGCCAACGATTTTCATCTGTTAGCGGTGTCTTCTCCATATGCTTATGCATATTTTCAATCATCACTATTGCGCCATCTGTCATCGCACCAATTGCAATAGCGATACCACCTAATGACATAATATTCGCATTGATACCTTGCATATGCATGATGATAAATGAAGCTAAGATGCCAATAGGTAGAGTGACAACTGCAACAATCGAAGATCGCAAATGAAACAGAAATGCAACACATACAATCGCGACGACAGCAAGCTCTTCGAGCAATTTACTCCATAGGTTTTCTACCGCCTCTCCTATTAAGCCAGAGCGATCATAAACCGTAACTATTTCAACTCCTTCGGGTAAACCTTTTTTTAACTCTTCTAATTTGGCTTTTACTCCATCAATGGTTTTTTGTGCGTTTTCACCAAAGCGCATAACAACCACACCACCAACAACTTCTCCTTCACCATTAAGTTCAGCGATGCCCCGTCTCATTTGTGGACCTAAGTTGACTTCTGCCACATCGCCAATAGTTAGGGGCGTTCCTTGTTCGTTCACACCGAGAGGGATCAACTCTATATCTGAAATACTTTTGATATAGCCAGTTGCGGTAACCATGTACTCTGCTTCAGCCATTTCAACAACAGAGGCACCTGTTTCTTGGTTACCACGCTTAAGGGCCATTTGAATGTGACTAAGTGGTATACCGTAGGCTCTTAACTTATCGGGATCGACTTGTATTTGATATTGTTTAACCATTCCACCAACGGCAGCAACCTCTGACACTCCGGGGACAGTTTGCAATTCATATTTTAAGAACCAATCTTGAATACTACGCAATTGGCTAATATCCAAGTTGCCCGTTTTATCTACAAGAGAATATAGGTAAACCCAGCCAACACCTGTCGCATCTGGCCCTAGTTGTGGACGCGCACTAGCGGGTAGCGAAGGGGCTACTTGACTTAAATATTCAAGTACTCTGCTCCTTGCCCAATATAAGTCAGTGTCTTCGTCAAAGATGACGTAAACAAATGAGTCACCAAAAAATGAATAGCCACGAACAGTAACGGCACCCGGAACCGACAACATCGCGGTTGTTAAAGGGTAAGTTACCTGATCTTGAACAACTTGCGGTGCCTGACCGGGGTAATTCGTTTTAATTATTACTTGAACGTCAGATAAATCAGGTAGTGCATCAACAGGCGTATTCTTTATTGAAAATAGCCCACCACCAATCAAAATTAAGGTAGCTAAGATAACGAAGAAGCGATTGCCTATCGACCATCTAATAATTGATTCAATCATCATTTATCTCCCTACTTAATGGTTTGAATGGTCAACAGCACTTTTTTGTTCATGCTCGTGTTGATCATCTGATTCAAGGGAGATTTCTGTGATAACCAAATCCTCTCTCACCTCAAAAGTGAAAGTGACGTTATCACCAGCATTGAAATCAACTATTTCTATATTGTCCGCGACGATAAAATCCATCGTCGCAGCAGGTCTATCCCATTTCTCTATCGGACCTCGGCTAATATTTAGAATACGGGTATCAATATCAATCGCATTGATTAGACCTGATACTGATGCCGAAGGTACTTCTTCGCTCATATCACCAGACTCACTCATGATATGAATACCAGTGATTTCATAGCCACCACCTTCGGTTTTACTCACCTCAAAGTGCAGCGACTGACCAGACTTCAATGAATCGATATCGACTTTCTCTGCCACATTAAAATCCATAGTCATCTCAGGCCAATCCCAAGCTTCGGCAGGGCCATGTGTTATATTAACCATTCGATGTCCAGCCATGACGCTATTTACATCACCTTGCATCCAGACAGAGTTAGGCACTTCATCATGGGTCATGCGTTTGAAATCAGAGCTTTTACTTGACTCAGAATCAATCAAGAATTGAGCTGATGTCACCACAACGTCATCTTCATTAAGACCGTCTAAGATTTCGATACTATCGATATCAACCCGGCCAATAGTCACTTCGATAGACTTAAATTGCCCATCCCCCAACGCAAGTACTACTCTGTCTTGTTTACCTGTGCGAATGACGGCTTCTTTAGGTACGAGTATGGTGCTATCAGCTTGATTAGCGTGAATAGAGACTTGTGCAAACATGTTTGGTTTTAATTGATAGTCTGGGTTGTCAAACTTCAGTCTCACTCTGAGTGTGCGTGTTTTACTATTCAATGTTGGATAAACATAATCAACGACACCAGCCCAGTCCTCTCCGGGTAAATAGTTAAGTGTCATTGATACAGGAAGTCCTTTTTTAATTAAGGCTGCATCACGTTCAAATACTTCTGCTTCAACCCACACTTGATCTAGCTGACCAATGCTTAAAAGAGTATTACCCGGTTTTACGTAGAAGCCTTCTCTAACTTTCAAGCCATCAACAACACCTGCTTGTGGTGAATAAAAGGTGATGGTTTGCTGAACCTTTCGTGTCTTTTCTAGCTTTTGAATGAAGTCTGATGAAAGCTGTAACGCTTTAAGGCGATCTTTCGCCGCCGAAATTAAGGAACTATTATTGCGCTTTAACGCTATTAACAGCTCTTCCTGCGCGTTAACTAACTGAGGAGAATAAAGTGTGTACAGAGGCTGCCCTTTCTCTACAGGATTACCTGCGGCTTTGACATAGAGTTTTTCAATCCAACCATCAACACGTGGGTGGATGTGAATTAGCTTATCTTCATCATATTGAACGTAACCTACCGTTGATATTTCAGTATGCATATTTTTCAGTTCAACAGGTGCAGTGCGAACCCCAAGGTTATTCACAACATGAGGCGCAATTTTTACTGCTCCGGGGCCAAAGTCGTCACTAGATGATTCTTCTTCATACACGGGGATTAAATCCATCCCCATAGGCGACTTACCGGGCTTGTCCCGGCGGTAATTAGAATCCATCGGTGCAACCCAATACAGCGGTTTTTTCTCTGCTGATGTAGCTTCATTGCCATTGCTGCTTGAACCTGTACCTTGATATAAACTTAATGCTCCAGCACCTAGTGCTGCCCCAATGATGATGGCAATAACTGTTTTTGTATTCGTTGACATTATTTTTCTCCAAATTGCTGATTGGATAAGTGCTGAGTGTGCATTGGCTTATGTTCAGCATTTGATTTAGATTGAGTATGCGCAAAGAAATAGTTGATGCGAGCAACTGTTTTAAGGGCATCAACATCAATTCTTAAGGCTGATATTCTGGCATTTAATTCTGCGATTCTTGCTCGAACAACTTCGGCAAAATCACCATCATCGTTGGTGTATGCCGTCAAAGACGCTTCCGCTTGGTCATGAGTTTGTTTAAGGAGTTGTTCTTGATAGATAGATTGTCTATCAGATAAACGTTTAAGCTGTCTAAGCTCCTTTTCCACCGCACTGATCATTTGCTTTGTCAGCAATAGTTTCTCGGTTTTAACAGCCTCTGAATCTGCAATAGAAGCGGCAACTTGCTTATCTTGTCTGTTCTCGGTAAACAACGGTAAATCAAACGTTACCCCAACAGAAAATAAATCAGCTCGGCTATCACCAGAAGGCATATTGTCACGATAGGCATAGCTCGCATTAACACCCCATTGCGGCTCATATTGCTGTTTAGCTAACTCAACTCCTTTTTCTGAAGCTTTGCGTTTTACATCAATTGCAAGTATGGCTGGATGATTAGCAAGTGCCTGAGCCAATAGATTTCTTGAGTAATTAGATGCTTTTAGGACTGTTGGATTAATCAATCGAATCAAAGGCAATTCTTTTGAGACGCTAAACTCTAGTGGTTGCGCATCAAAGTTGAATGATTCATTCAATCGGTCAGCATCGTAAATATGAAGCCACTCATTAAGGCGAGCGATTGTCGTTTCGAGTTTCTGCTTTTGCGAAGTTAATCTGTCATCTAACTGTACGATTTCCAATTGAGCACGAATAACATCTTGCTGTCTGGTTTTACCAACAACGTTTGAGTAGCTAGCTTTAGCCACTTCCGCCATCTGCTCAAAAAGCGCCCAATCTGCTTCAATCAATTTAATGGTTTGTTGGGCTAAGTACGCTTCTAACCAAAGCTGTGACACTTGGCTTTTCAACTTCGCTTTACGATCCTCACGTAGCAATGGAAATTTCGTGGACTCAATTTTTAACTGGTCTTGTTTGATCTCTAGGCTATCTCCTCTCGGAAACATTTGAGAGACACCAACCTTTAGCTGAGTCATTCCTTCCTGATCTAAATCCCAAGTATCTGTTGGTAAATTCATTATCCCTAGTGATACTTTCGGATCAGGCAAAGTACCTGAAGCGATACTTCTATTCTCAACCGCACTTTGTTTCAATCGACTACCATGAAGCCAAGGATCATTTTGCTGGGCTAAGGTGATGGCTTGTTCAAGCGACACTACTTTTTCAGCTTGAGCAGAGAATACTGACAAGCTGAGCATTAACGCAGTTGAAAGTGAAGCAATGTTTGCAGCGTTCAATTTCATTAGAATTGCTCCTCGTAGCTCTTAACTTTTGCATAGACTTTGCTCGTTCCATCTTTAAATAGAATTAACACGTTGTATGGCATAAAGCGGTCACCGACTTCCATACCGGGAGAGCCAACTGGCATTGCTGGAACTGAAAGCCCAATCGCATTGGGATGTTCTTCTGATAAAAACTGCTGAATAAATTTAGCAGGTACGTGACCTTCAAAGGCAAATCCGTTTCTACTCACTGCCGTGTGGCAGGAACGGTAATTAGGCTTGATACCATACTTAGTTTTGATATTGCCGATGTTTCGGAAATCTTTGGAATGCGCAACGATCCCCTCGTCTTCAATATGAGTTATCCATTTTTTACAACACCCACAAGTAGGGGTTTTGTAAACGATTAACTCCAAAGGTGTTACGTCGTTATTGTGTGCATGTTTATGTTCATTAGCGTTTGCAAACGCAGGTGAAAGCAGCATTACAACTGCTATTTTTAAATACTTATTGATCATTTTTGCCCCCAGACATCGCTGGAAAATATCTATAGCGCTACAACGCTAAATCTAATAACAGAGAAATTAATTACATGTGCGCGAAATTTGGACGCACTAATCCTGTATTAGGCAAAAATTGGTGGACGATAAAGGGAAGTGGAAATTGAATGGGGTTGTTTAGATTGCATAGCAGCTACAGATTCACTCAATATGTGAATATCTGTCGAGTCAACACTGGAATTTAGGACTGTCGTAGATGAGCAAGCATTTGCAGGACAAACACATTCAACATCGCAACAGTCTTCTGACTGACCATTACTGCTATTATTCATATCACCATGATTCATTCCTTCATGATGACTCATTTTGGAATGATCCATGTTCATGTGTGACTCATGAGAACCTGATGACATTTCGCAAGACATAGCAGAATACGCAAATGCTTGCCCTACAAAGGCAACCAACATAAGCGTTATTACTAAGACTTTTGAAAATGCTTTAGACATAAATTTCTCTTACAAGTACACATCTCCAATACTAATGCAAATCTTCGACTAAGTAAATTGATGCTGTGTAAACATTTATGAATATTTGATTATCATCAAATTTTTCAACGGTATAAGGACGCCACTCCAAACGGAAATCTGCGCCTGTATTTACGATGAACTTGGCATCTTCAGGCAAGCCTAACACTTGATATATCACTGAAACTAACTCTAATGTTTCGATATCTACCAGCATCAGGCTTTCAATGCGGTTTGCCATTGACTCAATTTCTTTATGAAGCGATTCAATAATTTCTTGATCATCATATTCGTTGATCAATAAGTATTTCAGGGAATCATGCTTTAGAATTGAGTCTAGATTATTATCGTCAAATATTTCTTAAGGCGGATGTGAGTTTGTGAAAAGTCAGAACAGTTATAAACACCTATTGACCATAAACGCTCTGCATACAGGTCAGGAAACTCTAACAATAATGCAAAATTCTTGGCTTGGTTATTAAGCTTATTCTTTAGTTGAGGTAGTGAGATCATTTAGTTCTCCAAACAATGTTTGCAAACAAACAATGGCCTACGAACACATTGTTTACTTGAATGTTTGAATCACCAAATTTTCACGGATGCTCCGCTTCACTGCTCACGTTTTCCAAGGCGAAAAACATGTGTAGGCGTAAGCTGTCCGTTCAGCCTTTATCTTATAATATCGCCAAAAAACAAAATAACAACTTACGTATTTGTACAACTTTAGGTAGATATTTTGAGTTTGAACTCTGAAAAGCTAAGCCCAAATAGGGATACGACCATTTCTTCATTTATATTGGAGCTGGGAAATTTTTTTTCAAAATTTCCAATGATGCTATCTAGGTGGCTAGCTAATATTTTTACTAAAAATATTTCCGAGTTTGGTGAGAGAGCAGACAGTGCTATCAATGGGTTGCCAAAGGATTCAGCTTTTATTTTTACTAGTAAATCGCTGTAACTGTCACAGCCGTAAAGACAAATAGATACCCCTTCTTGGGCCTGTCCAAGGGGAAGTGATAATTTTTTTGACAACCTCTTTGCTTGACGCTTTACATTGCTTATAAGCGTTTCTGATTCAAAAGACATACGCACACCAAAACATAACAACTAAGGTCCACAGCACCCAAGTCATTACATCTTCAATGTATGATTAATCTTTTAAACCCAGAGTAAATCCATTTCGTCCGCATGTGTGGAAACTGGCTTCTCTGAAAAGCCACTGCAAAAAGCAGTGGCTATTGTCGCAATATTATAAGGAAATGTGAATTGTAGTTTAATGTCTACATATTCTTTTCAGTGAACTCAGCCAAACTACTACGTTCTACCTCATCAAAAATCAGAACTGATCCTTTCTCATAATTTCTATATACATTAACAGCCGCACTTGCACCAGACGAAGCAGGTGTTACAAACTTATCGTCAATCTGGGCTAGGTTACCCAATACAATAGTCCGGCAATTTTTACCTCCACGACTTAACATACCCTTGATTTGCGCTCTAGTCATGTTTTGAGCTTCATCAATGATTAACACAGCATCGTCTATTGAACGGCCCCGAAAGTAAGCCATACTAGTAAATTCTATATTGGCTTTTTCGATCACGTGTTCAACTGTAGCGTGGATATTTCCTTCGTGACTATCATCCGAGTGCATCGAGATAAGTGCGTCTGTAATGCCTGCGAGCAAAGGCATCGATTTTTCTGTTAAATCCCCCGGAAGGAATCCGGGGTCATCATCCATAAAGTCTCTTGAGCGAACCACAACGATTTTTTTGTACTTTTTCAACTCCAATACTTGATGCAGCGCCGAAGCAACTGCTAAAAAAGTTTTTCCGGAGCCAGCAGGGCCAAGGATGATATTTAAGTCATAGTAAGGGTCTGTTAATTGGCTTAAAGCTACCGCTTGACGCTGGTTTTTAGGTAAAATCCCCCATACTTTTTCTTGCTTACGCGGCAATAACTTCGTGAAAACTTCAGTATTTGTTACTTCTGAAATCCGCCCAATGTGTCCAGCTTCATCGTACCAATACATGTTTGGCTGAACTTCATCGTTGAACAAGCTTATTGGGAATGTATAAACCTCTCCTGAGACTTTGAAATCTTTATCTGATTCAATTCGATCAAAAAGATCACCTTCAAAAGCCTGTACTCCTGTATATAACAAATCTATATCTGCGATTTGATTATCAACGGATACATCTTCAGCCATAACACCAACTGTACGTGCTTTCAGTCGCATATTGATGTCACGGCTAACGATGGTAACGTCTTTATCTAACTCTTTCTGAAGATGTAGTGCATAGTTAATTATTCTGTTGTCAGCATCGCTACCAATCGTGTGCTTTAACTCTTTTGCCATGTCCAATTGGGTGTCAATCCCGATAAACAACTTGCCTCTTTTAGCTGTTTCAGTAGAAGGCAGTGGAATACCTGCTTCCATTTCTTCTGCACTGTGCCCGTTTATAATGTCTTCAAGCATACGGATACATACACGAGCATCAGCACTTACCGATTTATTAGTTCTCTCTTTTAAGTTATCTAATTCTTCTAAAACTGTTAGACAGATGTATACATCTTCACTGTAAGCGAGCAATGACTTTGGATCATGAACTAGTGCCGATGTATCTAATACTCTTGGATTTCTATTTTCACTTGGATTATTCATTTTAGTTCTCCTTTGAGAACGATTTTCATTAATTAGCATTTTAGATTTACCTTAGCTTTATTATTTTTGTTTGTGCCTTCTTGCAGGTTAAATCCGTTATTTATATTTATTGATTAATGGTTCTATTCTTTAAGTCACGCTTAATGACATGTCAGAGAAATTAGATCTAAGCTTGTTATTAATACTCAGTTTCTTCAGTAAAAATAAGGTCTGTAGATAGGTCTGCACAAATAGTGAAAAAAAGCTTGCAGTAATACCTGTTTTACCGCTCCCCGCCGGGCCAGTAAGAATTACCATATCAATGTGCGGGTCGAGCAGTGCATGAAGCGCCATTGCTTGGCCTATATTTTTTGGTGTAATACCCCATGCATGACGGCTCATTAAGCGCTCGTACCCTAAGTCGAGCACTTCTAATGTATCCTCAGATATATCCTCTATTAACCCAGCAAATTGATTGGTTTCATCTAACAGGAATTCATTAATATAGGCTTCAGGCAGCATAGATTTGGGCACGGTATGAATGGTGTCTCGCCCTTCTGTTCGGCTATCTACACTTTTCACCTTATCCCAAAAGTTTCCTTCAAACGTATGGAAACCACGAGACAGATATTTGATATCGGTGATCAGCTGGTCAGTGCGATAATCTTCAACATGTGCAAGCCCAGCCCCTTTAGCTTTAAGCCGCATGTTTAGGTCTTTGGTTACCAGTACCACCTTTTGCGGCGCAAAGGTTTTTTGCAGATGCAGTGCCACGTTGATAATGCGGTTATCGTTTTCGTTACTAGTAAACACCTGCTGTGCCTCAACCATATTGAGGTCGGCAAAGATTGACAAGCTGCCCGTCGGCGCGGTTTGCCCTGCGCCTAACCCTTTCATAGAAACACCAGCTAACATATCGTCTGGCGTGGCGTCGTGCAGCAGGTCTTCCATCGACCGAATAGACACACGAGCGTCTCTGGCAACGTCTTTTTTACTGTCCTTTATATAGTCGAGTTCTTCCAATACGGTCATTGGAATAACAACATCGTGTTCTTTAAATGAGAGAAAAGCGTGGGGTTCGTGAAGCAGTATATTGGTATCTAGGACGTAAATCTTGGTATCGGTAGAATTTTTTCTTGGCATCCTTCACTCCAGTAAATAAAGCCAAGCTAGTCGCAATAAACACATATCTACGTGTGTGAACTAGCAAGCTGCAGTTGCGCTTGCTGGGTGATGCCGCTCGAAACAGGACATCCTCCCTACTCGCGTCGACTGAGAAGCAGTACTACACCTTCTGCCTCGAAGGTTCGTTTGTTAAGTTATCGAACCCTTAATTTTACCTTAATGCAGAATTTCACTTTTAGCACTGTTTTTCTGCTTTTATTTTTATCCAACTTCATTACCTAATTTGTAAACTTAAATAGGCACTGCGATATAACAGTAGTTGCACAATACTGACTATGTACAGCGAAACATGGAGCGATGACCTTCAAACGACATGGATGTCGTTTGGGAGCCACACGGATGTGTTTATGCGTGTCATCGCCTCCATGCTCCACCACACTAACTCCTCATCCAAATATTCAAAACAACAACCAATAGTCTAGTATTAATGACTTATCACAACGCAATGCGTACAATACCGCCCCCGCAAAAAAGGTAGTGTTATATGAGTTCAGATAGTCAATTTTCAGTAGGTCAGCGTTGGTTAAGTAATACCGAAACAGAATTGGGGTTAGGCGCCGTTATTGGGGTCGATTTTCGTTCGGTTGAAGTGCTGTATCCAGCCACAGGTGAAGCGCGCATTTACACCAAACAGGAAGCGCCTTTAACGCGACTTATTTTTGAAATTGGCGACACGGTAAAAAGCCAAGATGGTTGGGAAATGACCGTGGCTGAAAAAGAGGAAAGCCAAGGCGTATATATCTATCACGGCTTGCGTGAAGATACCAAAGCACAAGTTCGATTGCCTGAAACCATGTTGGACCACCATATTCGCTTAAACCAACCAGAAAAACGTTTGTTTAGCCAGCAGCTTGATCATCCAAAATGGTTTGATTTACGCGAGCGCGCCCTCGATTATCAATACGACTACCTTCGCTCAAGCACTATTGGCCTTGCGGGTGCGCGTATATCACTTATCCCACACCAGCTTCACATTGCGTCTGAAGTGGGTGGCCGTCACGCTCCTCGCGTATTGCTCGCCGATGAAGTGGGGCTTGGTAAAACTATTGAAGCCGCATTAATTATTCATCAGCAGCTTAAAACGGGCCGCGCTGAACGCGTACTTATTTTGGTACCAGACTCACTAGTTCACCAATGGCTGGTTGAAATGCTTCGTCGCGTAAACCTACCTTTTGCGATATATGATGAAAGTCGCTGTGCGGCAATTGAAGAAAGCGAAACATCGGAAGATGGCAGCGTTAACCCGTTTGAAAGCGACCAGCTTGTGCTATGCAGCATCGACTTCTTAAGCCAAAGTGAAAAGCGCCAACAACAAATTCAGGCAGCTAGCTGGGATTTAATGGTAGTTGATGAAGCGCACCACCTTGCTTGGTCACAAGAAGCACCCTCGGCTGAATATAACTGCGTAGAGGCGCTAGCCAACAACACGCCTGGCGTACTATTGCTAACGGCAACGCCAGACCAGCTAGGTCACGAGAGTCACTTCGCACGCTTGCGACTGTTAGATCCTGCACGTTTCCACAGCTACGATGCGTTTTTAAACGAAGAATCGAAATACAGCCAGCTTGCTGATGCCGTAGCACCGTTACTTTCAGATGCCGAACCAAACGACAAACAGCGCACTAAACTGGCTGAATTTGCGCCTGATGTAATGGAACACGCTGGCGATTTAACGCAACCTGATGCCCGCCACGCACTGTTACATCAGCTTATTGACTGTCACGGTACAGGTCGCATGTTGTTCAGGAACCGCCGCGCCAATATTGAAGGTTTTCCAGAACGTAAACTCAGTGCATATGAATTGGCGCTACCCGACGTTTACGCCGATGCAATTACAGGCGGCGATCTAACCTATTCGCTTTACCCAGAGCGCATGGTAAGCGTTGTTAACAGCTGGACTAAGCACGACCCTCGAGTAGCTTGGTTACTTGATTTTATGCAGGACGTTAAGCCACAGAAAATCTTGCTAATTTGCGCAAGTGCACGAACTGCGCAAGAGCTAGGTGAAGTTATTCGCACACAAACCGGTATTCGCCATAGCGTGTTCCATGAAGGAATGAGCATTGTTGAGCGAGACAAAGCTGCTCATTATTTTGCTGATGAAGAAGAAGGTGCACAAATACTGCTGTGCAGTGAAATAGGCAGTGAGGGGCGTAACTTCCAATTCGCTCACCACTTAGTGTTGTTCGACTTACCAATTACGCCTGATTTACTTGAACAACGTATCGGCCGCTTAGACCGTATTGGTCAAACGCAAACCGTTCAAATTCACGTGCCTTATTTAGCAAAAACAGCACAACACGTATTACTTGAATGGTATCACGAAGGCCTAAATGCCTTTGAGAAAACCTGCCCTACGGGTTCGGGGGTTTTCGACGATGTTAAGCCTCTTTTGATTGGCGCTTGTCTACACCCGGACGATATGGGTGCGCGGGACGAGCTAGTAAACATGAGCGTTACGTTAAACAGCCAGCTTATTGCGCAACTAGAAGCAGGTCGGGACCGTTTACTAGAACTAAACGCATCGGGTGAAGGACGCGTAGAACAGCTACTAGAAGACATTATTACGCTTGATAGCGAACAAGACTTGTCGCGATTTATGGGTCGCGTTTTCGATGCTATTGGCGTGCAGCAAGATGAAAAGGGCAACGACTGCTTTATTCTTATGCCTACCGAATCAATGGTAAGCCAGCTACCTGGCTTAGACCCAGAAGGCATGACGGTTACCTATAAACGTCGTGTGGCAACCACACTTGAGAACGTTCAGTTTTTAAGCTGGGACCACCCGCTAGTTCACACTGCTATTGATGTTGTACTTACCGACGTACACGGCAAAAGCAGCATTGGCTTTATTGCAGAACCATCATTACCTAAAGGCGCTTATTGGCTAGAGGCTTTGTTTGTGCTTCATGCACAAGCACCCAAGGCACTTCAGCTTGGTCGCTTTTTACCGCAAACACCCATTCGCGTGTGTTTAGACGCACAAGGTAATGCCAGCGAATTAAGTTTTGATGTTAAGCGTAAGGTAGGACGTAAAATCTCTTCTCAGCTTTTGAAGGCGCTTCAACAGCCACTTGAGCTGGCTATTGAGAAAACCAGAAAGCTGGCACACCAGCAAGCTAATCAAAAGCAACACGACGCGTTAACAACAATGCGCAGTACACTAAACGAAGAAATTCAGCGTTTACGCGACCTACAAAAACGCAACCCTGCGGTACGCGATTCTGAAATTGAATATATAGAAACGCAGATGAACGCGCTAGACACGGTTATTCAAAGCGCTGACGTGCAGCTAGATGCACTGCGCATTGTGGTGAATAACCCGTAATGCCAAACCCTGATTTTGTTTACAACCCGCCTATGTCGCCTTATCTTGATTTTGTTTATCAAGATAACGACATTGTTGTTGCACAAAAGCCCAGCGGTTTACTCAGCGTACCGGGCAAAGCGGCAGAGCATAAAGATGCGCTGATCACCCGAGTGAACGTTGTTTACCCTACGGCCACTGTTGTGCATCGTCTTGATATGGCTACGTCAGGGTTAATGGTGCTGGCGCTTAACAAAGACAGCCATCGCAACATATCAAAACAGTTTGAGTTGCGGCAGACAAAAAAGCGTTATTTTGCTCGCGTGTATGGTCATATTGCCGATGATCAAGGGGAGATAAACCTTCCTCTTATTTGTGATTGGCCAAATCGTCCAAAACAAATGGTAGACTTTGAGCGAGGCAAGCGTGCAATTACTCAGTTTCAGGTGGTGTCTCGCGAGGTGGATTCGAAGCAGCGTCCATTTACGCTAGTTGCACTTCACCCTATAACTGGGCGCTCACATCAGCTTCGGGTTCATATGCTTGAGCTTGGCCACCCCATACTTGGCGACCGCCTTTACGCCCATTCAGATGCACTTGATATGGCACCACGCCTTCAGCTTCACGCCGAAAGCTTAAGTTTAAAACACCCGCAAACCGACGATTGGCAGCACTTTCGAAGCGCTATTCCATTTAGTGAGTTCAGCCCTGAGCCTTTGTAAATTAGTCGCGCGGGCCTTTGTAGACAAAGGCTCAATACCAATCTTGCTTGCCAAATAGTATTTAACTGTGGATGAAAACCATTTCAGTTTTTGCCAAAAGCGCCGATACTTTAAGTAGGTCTTAATTTTAATATCAAAGAAGGTGTTTATTCATGTTCAAGCAATACATTGTTTTGCTTTTAACATTAAGCACCCTGCTATTTTCAGCTTCAGTTCACAGTAATTTCTTTGATGACGTAAGCCAAGCCTACATTCCAACTGATGTCAATGAAATTATAGTAGGCGATGGCACCGCGCCTATTATAGAAATTGAAGCACATACGCCTTTGCCTCTTGGTGTAGCTGTAATCTTAACAAGTTCATATCCTTCCAGTCTTACGCTTGCACAAGGGCAGTCGCTCGGTAGCGCATTGGCAGAAAAAGGCTGGAATGTATTGATAAGCCCGTTGAGTTTGCCAATTGAAAAAATGGCTATTACCTCAATTGGCACCAATAGCTCATCTAGCAACACAAACAGCAACGACACTGCAGCAGCCAGCATAGACAAAAACAGAATGGCTAGTGATGATATGAATGAGAGTAATATGGCTACGGAAGGTCTGCATCCAAGAAGCAGTTTACTTTTTAATAACCTCGATTTTCAACAAGCAACAACCAACCTCGCTATTCACTTAAATGCATTAAATAACCACCTACAGTCACGACCAGGTTATCGACTGTACATTGCACAAGGTATGTCGGCGGCCAGTTATCTTTCAGCAATACAAATACAACCTGATCTTCAGCCAGATAGCTTCATTGCTGTTTCACCTTTCTGGCCTGAAACATTAATAAACTCTCGTATAATCAAAAACATAGCTAAAAGCAGCTACCCCATTCTTGATATTTCTATTGAAGGTTTAAGCGAGTGGGAGCTTAACACTGCTCCAGAGAGAAAGAAGCGCTCAAAAAACGAACTAAAACTACATTATAGACAGGTTAAAATTCCAAGAAATTTATTAACCTTTAGTATAAATAAAAATCAAAAAAACCCACATATTCAATCAGTTGCAAATAGCACTATCGGCTGGACTCGCTATTTGGGCTGGTAAAATCTGCCCTTCCGTTTTACGCTAAATTTAATACAAAAACAGGCACCTACAGGGAACCATGCGAAAAGCAGCAAGGAGCTGTAAGCAGGAGAGCAGCAATGAACTATACTTCTAATAGATCGCAATACTGGTTGGGTGTCTCGTGAACGTTCAAGAGTTTGTAAATACCAAAGCGAAGCAACTGTGTTTTTATTTGGAAGCATTTTGGCAAGGCGAACTTCCTATTGAAGAGTTAGAACTTTTCTTTTGGGACACAATGGAAGAGTGGGGCCAAATTAGTTTCACGTTAACGCAGCCATACACACAACAAGAGCGCGTATTCTGGCATCTTCTCCACCAAGTACATTATTGGAATGAAGAGAAGCTGATGCAGGATAAATATCTACTCGATGAATTAAAAAACTGCGTAAAATATCTTGAAGGCACTGGTCATTGCCCGTTGGACTGTGTTGGCGTTAGACCTTAGTAAAACGCCTTTTGACAGCGCTTCTCTAATCAAAATAGTGTTCATCGCAAATCAACTTTCTACATCACCTATTGCAGATTAACCATTGCCAAATTAGGTCTAGCATGGCTCAATGTGTGTTTCGACCTCGCGTAAAGGGAAACGCTTTTGCTCAGTGCATTAAACACCTATAAAGATAAGCGCTTTATAAGTATTTTCTTCTTCGGTATTTCAAGCGGGTTTCCGTGGATAATGATCGGCTCCGTGCTTTCTGCATGGCTTAAAGACGATGGCCTTTCACGTTCGGCCATTGGCCTGTTTGGTGTTATTTTTTCCGCTTACTCATTCAACTTTTTATGGTCTCCATTAATCGACAAATTGAGGCCCCCGTTTTTAGGTCAACGGCGAGGCTGGATCTTGTCTATGCAAGCCATTGTTGTGGCACTCTGTATAGCAATGTCTCAGTTCACAACACAAGACAATTTGTTCTTCATAGCCCTCGTTGGTCTTATTATCGCCATTGCATCAGCCACTCAAGATATTGCCATTGATGGTTATAGAATTGATACCATTGATGCTAACGACAAAGACGGAATGTCTGCCGCTTCATCAGTGGCAACAGCAGGTTGGTGGACTGGGTATGGTGGATTAGGTGCACTGCCCTTCTTCTTAGCTGACATGACAGCATGGTCATGGCCCTCGATATACCTGCTGTTAGCTGCCATTATGGGCGTATTGATGCTAGCAACATGCCTAAGTTCAGAACCGCAAATCGACCGAAAGGCACTGCTTCAAGAAATTCATGGTGCCTCGTCTAGCGATAACTCATTGAAAAGTTGGCTTTACAGTACGGTTGTTACTCCCTTCGCTGAATTTTTCAACCGCAACGGGGTGAAGCTTGCAGCCTCTTTTTTACTTTTCATTTTTCTATTCAAAATTGGCGAAGCGTTTCTAGGCCGCATGAGCATTGTGTTTTATAAAGAGGTTGGCTTTTCGAACACAGATATTGCGACCTATTCCAAGTTACTTAACTGGTGGGTAACCATTGTTTTCTCGTTGCTTGGGGGAATTGTAAATATTCGCTTTGGCATATATCGCGGCCTAATGGTGGCGGGTATCGCAATGGCAGCGTCTAACTTACTGTTTGCAGTCATTGCGCAAACAGGGCCTTCTACCTCGTTACTTGCTATTACCGTTATTGTTGATGGCTTTACTGGTGCATGGAGCACGGTGGCCATGGTGGCGTTTATTTCGTTGTTGTGCAGCCGAGCATTTAGTGCAACACAATATGCGTTAATGGCCTCGCTAAGTGTAGCTGGACGCACTTTGGTTGCTAGCAGCAGTGGCTTTTTTGTTGACTCCATGGATGGAAACTGGAGCCTGTTTTTTATCCTTACTGCACTTATGGTTATCCCAAGTTTAGGGTTTCTTTATAGTATTCGAGAGAATATAAAAAAAGTCGAATATTCATAATCTTAACTATTTTCTTGAAAGCAATCACGTTTGTTCTAAAGTTAAAGAATATACAGTATTCATTAACCATAAGCCTTCAGCGTAATAAGCCTCGCTTGAGGTGTTAGCGACAAGGGAACACTTTTGAGTCAGCACGTACAAGATCGCGCAGACAATGCGCTTTCACCACTTTTAAAGAAGGCAACTTTTTCTAAAATGACGGTGCTTGCGGCAATTGTTTTTTTTGGCGCGGCAGTGATACTTCTTACGTCTTTATACCAGCAGCAGAAAGTAAGCACAGCGCTTACTGAAAAAAGTGCGCTTGAAGCTACCATAATTGCTTTGGAGCATCGCATTAATCGCTACTATACATTAGAGCAGCCCAATGAAGTTACCGCATTACGTGAAGATATGCGGAAAACTTACACTAGTCTAAAACAATATGTAGTAAATGATATTGATAACGATTTTGTACCAAAGGTATTGCCGGTAGACGAGTTTCGCCAGAAGCAAAGGCAGTTAAGTAAAGATTCGGCTTATCATATCGCACAAGACTCTGTTCACCTTCTGCACACCATACTTAACGTCTCAGTTGATGATAGCAAAATACTGCTGGGAACAAATTTCACGCTGCTACCTTTAGTTAACGCTATGCAAACCGAAGAGCGTATTCTAATTGATGAAATTGCCATGCTACGGCAGGAAATGATTGTGCTTGTGCTCGTAGCACTAACGATAGCGGCAATATTGGTTGGTATAAGCTGGCTCTTCAAAGACTTTATTCCACACAAAAACGCATCGTCATTACATCGTTCTCATCTGCGTTTAGCGCTTATCGATCAAGAAAAAGAGCTGCGAGAAAAAGAGTTTTTACAACTTATCAGTCAAGAGTTTAGAGCGCCTATAAGCGCCATTATTAGCGCACTTGAATTAATTCCTAATTTGGAAGACCAGCGTGAAAGGCTTATTCGACAAGCTGAACAGTCTAGCTATCGGTTGCTTAATTTAACCAATAACCTTACCGAAGTGTTGACGAAACATTCGAGTAAAGACTTAGAAATGACTGAGGTCGATCTGATAAGTTTACTCGACGAGTGTATTTCTCCTTTTTCGGTACAAATAAAAGATAAGAAAGTCGATTTCAATATGCATTGCAGCCACAGCGTGCCCCATTTCATTGAATCAGACCCCACAGCCATTGCCAAAGTTATCGTGAACGTCATGGACAATGCCGTTAAATTTACTAATAGCGGACTTATTGATATTGCCATGACGACCGAAGTAAAAAACCAAAAGGTTTTTTTAGCGGTCACTATAAGCGACACCGGCATAGGCATAGACGATAAGACGCGTGAGAAAATGTATAACCGTTTCTATCGTGGCGCGCATACTGGCTCTCAACGATTCCCTGGTGCAGGTATTGGTCTGTCTGTGGCCAAACGTAATCTAGATAAACTTAATGGAGCAATAGAGGTAAGCAGTACAGTTGGCGTTGGCTCTGAGTTTAAAATTTATATTCCAGTTAAGCCCCTCGAAAGCTTACCAAGTGCTAAAGAGACAGCGACTAATGCTCGTTTCGCTATTGTTGATGATCTTGAGATTTCCCGACTCCACCTGCAATCTATTATTACTAACGAAGGGTATAGCGCACGCACATTCTGTTCTGGTGCAGAGTTAATTAACCTGCACGATGATGTATTACAGTTTACTGCGATAATCGCAGATTTGTATATGCCGGGAATGTCTGGCTTAGAGTTAGTAAGAACACTTCACGCTATTTATGGTGAGCGTATTCCGCCTGTTATTGTGCTATCGGCCACGCCTGATATTGCCAACATCGTGGCTAAAAGTAAGTTACCCACCTACCAAAGCTTTGTGAAACCAATTGATAAACAGCGCTTTGTCGATGCCATTCGTACTATTGCCGAGCACAAACAGAAAATTATTGAAAGCGAACGCACTGCGAACATCCTCTTGGTTGAAGACGAACCCATTAATGCTGAAATGGTAGAATACATGCTTGAGACCATGGGACACATTGTCACCACGTGTTATACCGGTGAAGACGCAATTCAACACGTGGGCAACAATCAGTTTGATTGCGTGCTGCTTGATATTAACTTACCGGATATAAGCGGGTTAGAAGTGGCTAAAGTAATTCGTGAGCGCTCGCCAACATTGCCCATTGTCGCACTAACGGCTAATGCGCATCGCAGTGATAAAGTGGCGTCACTGGCTGCAGGTATGCGATACCATCTTGTCAAGCCAGTGACGTATCAGGAATTAAAGAACACGCTAAAATTAACGCTATAGCGTAATAGCCTCGAACACGCGGTACTGATTACGGCCGTTTTCTTTTGCTTCGTACAGCGCTTGATCGGCAAGTTCTAACCATGCCATAGACCCTTTGAAATCACGCTCAAACTGTGCCAAGCCAATACTTATAGTAAATTGAATGGTTTGACCTTCGTGTTCAACTTCTAAGCGCTGCGCTAATTGTCTGATGCGTTCTGCCACTACTGCCGCGCTCTCAACTTTTGAGTCTGTTAAGATTATTGAGAACTCTTCGCCACCATAACGACCGGCAAGATCGGTTTCACGCACGCAACGCTGAATAAGCTGCGCTAACATCTTAATCACTTTATCACCCGCTTGGTGACCGTACGTGTCGTTAATACGCTTAAAGTGGTCGATATCAAGCATCATTGCGGTGCTTGGCTTGTCTCTACGCTTACACAGCTTAAACACATCTTCGAAGCGCTCTTGCCAATAGCGTCTATTATAGAGCCCGGTTAAACCATCAACTCGGCTGGCTATTTTTAGCTCCTCGTTAAGGTGCTCCATACCCAGTTTACCAAGCGCCTGCTCGGTTACATCGTATACCAGCATGCAGAACTTATCGACGTTGCCGTCTTGGCCAACTAACGGAAACATAGTCACGTTTTGGTACATATGCTTTGCAGCACACGTTACCGGGCGGTTACAGCCAAACTTAAATAAGTAGGGACGCTGCTCCCAAATAATAAACACAGGGCTTTTTAGATTGAAAACAGGATCTACTTTAGTACGCAACCACTGTTCTTCAATGTCGGTAAAATGCGAAAACAACACTTTTCCCGTAACGTCCTCAGCGCGGTCGCCACTGTGGTTTTCCATAAACTTGTTGAACACCTGAATACGGAAGTCTTTGTCTAAAATGACAATACCTACTTCAATTGAGTTAAGCAGCTCTGTTGGCACCGCTGAATGTTGCGACGGTGTAGAATTTAACATTGAATGCATAGATGTGTTCATACCGCATCCCTATGGTCATCGAGTAAGCGCGCATAAACTTGTGTCATAGCGTCACCCGGGAATAGAAGTAGCAAATCAAAAGCGATATTTCGCGCTTTTATTGCGTATCCAATTTCAATAGCCATTAGCTTGCCCCATCGCTGAACGTTGTCGCTTAGCAGTGTGGATAAGCCTTTGTGCTGACCGAGTAATACTGGATGCGTATGACTAAACGCTACCTGTAACTGTTCAGACAAACCGTTAAGGCAGGCGCCAATCAAAATATTAGATACATCCATTAAGGCTTCTAGGGCAAGACCATCAGACGAGTGACTTTTCGGGTATTTCAACAGCTCAACAATATTCTGTGAGTTTGTATCGTTGAAAATAACCAAAGCCTCTCCGCTAATACCTTCGCTCACAAACCCTTTTGAGACTGCTGACACGCTGTCATTGCGATTTATCTCGGCCACCGCCATCGACAGTTCGTTACTTTCAATAAGGTTTACATTGGGAATAGGTAAATCAATAAACTCACCCAGCAACTGCGCTAAGTTTTCACCCGCTCGCCCCATAGCAACGTTTACCATTTCACGGCACGCGTCCAGTTTGTCTTCTAAACTTATTTCAGGCGCGTTTTTGCGAACCGAACTTAATGGCACAGGGGCTTTATTACTACTGTTTGTATTGTGCGCGATAGCTTTCGCTTCATTCTGTGCCTTTACTTTGCGAAGGTTAGAACCGGTGCTGTGTGAACTGCCGCTATAAATGCCATAAGCGGTTAGTATGCTGGTAAGCTTTTCGTTATCAATTGGCTTGCGAATAAAATCAAGCGCACCGAGATTTATCATTCGCTCACGGGCTTGAGGCTGAACATCACCCGATACCACAACAACCAAACAGGGCAAGTCTTCTTGGCGAATAACATCCATGGTTTGGTAGCCGTCCATTATCGGCATATTCAAATCTAGAAATACAACGTCGCCTTTGCCCTGACGAATATACTCAACTGCCTGTTCGCCATTTTCAGCAAAGGTGATATCAACGTCCCACTCATCGGGTAAACTGCGCGCCATTTGGCGTCTTGCGAACCCTGAATCGTCGCAAATTAATATAGGAGTACTCATTTGTATTTCCTTATATTGCGACAGGCGCTTTTATGTGTGGGTGAGACTGATAGTTTTGCAGTTCAAAGTCTTCGAATTTGAAACCAAAAATATCTTTCACATTCGGGTTTATCGCCATTGTTGGGCGCTCGAATGGTTCTCTGCTTAACTGCAACTCCACTTGTTCTAAGTGGTTTGAGTAAAGATGCGCATCACCTAGCGTATGAATGAAGTCGCCTGGCTCTAGGTCGCACACCTGCGCCATCATCATGGTAAGCAGTGCATAGCTGGCAATGTTAAACGGTACGCCTAAGAAAATATCGCCGCTTCGTTGATAAAGCTGACAGCTAAGCTTGCCATCAAGCACATAAAACTGGAAAAGTGTGTGACAAGGAGGTAATGCTTGCTTACCCATTGCCGCATTTTCTTTTGGTGAATAGTTGGTATCTGGTAGAACGGCGGGATTCCAACCACTAACAATTAAACGTCTAGAGTCTGGATTAGTTTTGATTTGTTCAACTACATCGGCAATTTGGTCGACTGACGTGCCGTCGCCTCTATCCCAGCTTCTCCACTGACTACCATAAACTGGGCCTAACTCGCCTTCGTCGGTAGCCCACTCATCCCAAATGCTAACGCCATTTTCTTTCAAATAAGCGATATTAGTTTCACCCTTTAGAAACCAAAGTAGTTCGTGAATTATCGACTTAAGGTGACACTTTTTCGTTGTCACCAAAGGGAATCCTTCCTGGAGATTAAAACGCATTTGATACCCGAACACGCTTAGCGTGCCTGTACCAGTTCGATCTTCCTTTTTCACGCCCGTATCACGTACATGGCGCATTAGAGCGAGATATTCTTTCATCTTTCTTCTTATAATTTCTTATTCAACACGGTTTTTTCCACGCATGTAAGCGCGGACGATCAATCCTATTCCTAAAGCGATCATAGGTAAACAAAGAAGTTGCCCTTGGCTTAGTCCCATTTGGTATAAGCCAATATGTGCGTCTGGCTCTCTGAAAAACTCCACAATAAAGCGGAAGCTGCCATAACCTAATAAAAACAAACCACTTACGGCACCCACAGGACGTTTCTTCGCAGAGAACAGCCACAATATAATGAACAACAACACGCCTTCCAGCGCAAACTCATAAAGCTGAGACGGATGGCGCGGCACATTTCCAGCGTTTGGAAATATAACGGCCCACGGCACGTCAGTGCTTCTACCCCACAGTTCAGCGTTTAAGAAGTTACCTATTCTTCCCGCACCCAATCCTATTGGTACAAGCGGTGCGACAAAGTCGCCTAATTGTAAGAATGTGGTGTTCATGCGTTTCGCCTGCCAAAACAGCGCAGCTAACACACCTAGCAGGCCACCATGGAACGACATTCCGCCGGCCCATATTTTAAAGAGATAAAGCGGGTTGTCGAGGAACATACCAAACTGATAAAACAGTACATAGCCTATGCGTCCACCAAGAATAACCCCTACGAAACTCCAAAACAGTAAGTCGCTTAGTTGTTCTTTGCTCCAACTGGTATTAGCCAAACGCTTTTGAGCCAGTAGATAAGCGGCAATAAAGCCCACCAAATACATAAGCCCGTACCAACGAACGCTAAGTGGCCCTACGCTGAAAATTACTGGGTCGATACTAGGGAAAACCAGAAAACTGCTCTGTTCCATTCTATTATTCAATTCCTACAATCATTCTAATACTTACCAGTATTAGCAAACACGCTAACATGGCTTTCAACACTTTCACATTGGCTTTTTGGCCTAATTTAGCACCAGCATTCGCTGTAAATACCGACGTAGTTACGATACCCGCAGTAGCTGGTAAAAACACGTATCCAACACTATATGGCGGTACATCAGATGCGTTCCAGCCCGCCACAACAAAGCTCGCCGTGCCAAAGAGCGCGATCACTAACCCACTAAATGCCGCACAACCAATGGCTGCCCGAATATTAACTTTAAACCACACCAGAGCCGGCACCAACAGCGCACCGCCACCGATGCCCATTAAGGCGCTGATAATTCCAGTGCCACTACCAACCCCAATTAAGGCAGGTTTCGACGCATCGGTTTGTGACGCTTTCTGCTTTCCAAAAATCATTTGCGCCGCGATAAGTATAACCAGCACCGCGAATACATTTTTAAGCAACTCACCCGAGATATGGCTGGCAACTTGCGCACCCAGCACAGCGCCCACCGCAATGCCAATTGAGGTGTATAACACAATGTTGGGCTGAATATTGCCAAGGCGATAATGCGCAAAGGCAGACGACATTCCTGTAAATATAATGGTAGACAGCGAAGTGGCTATGGCCACCGGCATCACGGTTTCCGTCGTCATGCCTAGGAAGTGTACAAGCAGATAAGACAGCGCCGGCACAATAATTAGCCCGCCACCTATACCCAACATTCCCGCAAGGATCCCCACTACTGAGCCTAAAAAAAGGCAACACACAACAACGATAACCAAGGGGTCCATTTAATATTCCTTCCTATAATCGGCCACAAGATTATCACACACAGCGCACTATCGCATATGCCCATTTTACTATGACTTTATTAGGCCCCAGCTCTAATTAGACCGCCAAGCCCTTTTGTTTCTAAGTATTCGTTCAAATGAACAAACACCTCTTCTTGACTGGCCGCGGTGAGTGCTAGTGCAAGTAGTTGTTTACACTCATCTAGGGTTACTTTTCTAATCAACCAGTTAATTTTTCGAACGTTGAAACCGTTCATGCTTAAACGTCGGTAACCCATTCCCATCAGTAACAGCGCGCCTGCCGGTTCACCCGCTATTTCACCGCATATTGTTACGGGCACTTGGTTCTGATTTGCTTTTTGAACAACATCATACAGCGCCCCAAGCACAGCGGGATGGTAGCTATTATAAAGCCCTGCTACTCTGGAATTATTGCGGTCTACGGCTAACAAGTATTGGGTTAAATCGTTGCTTCCTACCGAAAAGAAATCGACATGTTTGGCAAGTTGAGGAAGCTGATAAAGTACAGACGGAACCTCTAACATAATACCAAGCTTAGGTTTTTTCAGAGACTGTTCTGTACTAGCAATCTCATCTGAAATTTCAAAAAACGCTTGGTTAATTAGCCTTTTAGCTTCTTGCACTTCTGACACAGTGGAAATCATGGGCAACATAATTTGCAAGTTGCTCAAGCCCACACTGGCACGCAGCATAGCTCGAATTTGTACCAAAAAGATTTCTGGGTGGTCGAGTGTTAGGCGAATGCCTCGCCAACCAAGGAAAGGGTTTTCTTCGTTTATCGGAAAGTACGGCAGCGGCTTATCGCCACCCACGTCTAGGGTGCGCATAGTAATAGGCAGTTCAGGAGCTGCTTCTAGTACTCTCCGATACAACATTACCTGTTCTTGTTCCGACGGGAAGCGTTCGCGCAGCATAAACGGTATTTCTGTACGATAAAGTCCAATACCGGCGCCCATTTGCTCGGCATTTAGCTCTATTTCTGCTGATAAACCGGCGTTAATGTACAAAGACATTCTACAGCCATCTACGCTTTCGCAAGGTTTATCCGCCTCAGCGTCAATCATCTCTGCGATGGCCGATTCTTCTTCAATAAGCTGAGTAAATTCAGCTTTTATGTTTCGCTCAGGCGAAATAATGACTTCACCTGAGTAGCCGTCTAACAGTATTTCTTTGTCTTCGAGCAGTGCGGGCGACACACTCTGGCAGCCCATCACAGCAGGTACCCCCATCGCTCGCGCTAGAATAGCGGCATGAGAGTTGTTAGAACCTCGCACTGAAATAATGCCTTTCAGTTTGTCACGAGGAAACTCTGCGAGCATGGGCGCAGATACTTCGTTGGCTACGAGTATACTGTCGTCAACCACCACTTTCTCAGCCACTTTATGGCCGTTAGCTTCATGCAATATATTGGCAAGTATGCGGTCTGAAAGATCTACAATATCAATGGCGCGCTCCTGCATGTAAGGGTCTTCCATGGCTTGGAAGCGCGCTGCATAGTTTTCTACTACCATTTTAAGCGACGACGCTGCGTCCCATCCTTCCCGTATTTTTTCTTCTACTTCACGCCCTAAGCTATTTGCATCAAGTAAGTGGTGATAAAGCTGGAAGATAGACTTAACGTCTTCTGGCAAGCCGTCATCTAAGCGTTGAGATAAGTCATTTACGTGCTCGCGGGTAACTTCTACCCCTTTGCGATATAGCTGAATTTGATCAAGTGGCGACTGAGTGCGTCTTACTACCCAGTTCTTTAAGTTTATTGACTTATCGGGAGAGACCCCTTTACCAATAGCAAGCCCCGGAGAACCCGCTATACCGCGTACGTTTTTTTGTTGCGCTACTGTGTCGTTTGACGACGATAAAGTTAGCGCTCCGCGAATATCTGCATTCGTAATTTCAAGGGCTAGCTGCGCAGCAAGCGTAACAAGAAAGGCTTCTTCGTCTTCACTAAATCTGCGCATTTGCGACTGCTGAAGGGTAATTACGCCCAACACACGACGCTGATTTATTATTGGCGTACCTAAAAACGCGTTGTAGTTATCTTCTTTAACTTCGGGGTAATGCTTAAAACGAGGATGTTGGTGAGCATTTACAATGTTGAGCGGCTCTTCACGCTGCCCTACAAGACCAATTAAGCCTTCAGAAAAACCAATGCGTACATGCTCAACCGCATCAGGGTGTAGACCATCGGTGGCTTTTAAAATGAAATGCTGAGCTTCATAGTCGGCAAGGTAGATAGAGCAAGAGTCGACATTTAGGGTTTGCTTAACGCGCGAGGCAAGGCGGAATAACGCCGTGTCTAGCGCAGGAATGCGATTCATTTCCTGCACTATTCGTTTCAGTGTTGCCAGCATGGTGCCGGGGTTACTTTGCGCGCTCAACAGCTATTCCTTTGTGATTACCCCCGCCTACGCTTTTTACCACGTTTATGTGGTGCTGCGTTGGGGCGTTGCTGGGCTCGATGCTGTGCCGCCATGACAACCGGCGAGAACTCTTTCATTACTCTGCGGTATACATCTCGTTTGAAAGACACAACATTTCGTATAGGGTACCAATAGCTTACCCATCGCCAGTCATCAAACTCCGGATGACTTGTTTTAAGCACATTAACATCCCTCTCGTTACAATCGAGTTGCAACAAGAACCATTTTTGTTTTTGCCCTATACAGACAGGGTTACTTCCTTGGCGAATAAGTCGCTTCGGTAGTTTGTATCTAAGCCAGTTTCGAGTTACACCTAAAATGGTGACATCTTTCGGTGTCAATCCCACTTCTTCATTAAGCTCGCGGTACATAGCTTGTTCGGCAGATTCCCCTTCATCAATTCCGCCTTGAGGGAACTGCCATGAATGTTGACCATAACGCCTTGCCCAAAATACTTGACCCATTTTGTTGCAAATCACTATGCCCACATTCGCACGGAATCCATCGGCATCTATCACATAGACTCCCGGGCACACTATACTGTTATATGTTTTCATTCTTCCACAAACTATGCTCCAATCATAGTTTTATTGTTCACTGTTAATTGTCAGCTAGGAAAAAAGCCACGCTTATGCAGCCACCGCAGTCTCCTCCTTGTTCACCTGAAGCTTTATTATCACGCTGCCACGCCATTGCAGGATTAACGCTAGGCGAGCTTGCTGATATGGCAAATGTGGCCATTCCCGCCAACTTACAGCGTCATAAAGGGTGGCCGGGTATGCTAATTGAAAAGTGGCTGGGGGCGAGTGCAGGTTCAAAGCCGCAGCAAGATTTTCCTGAACTCGGTATAGAACTTAAGACCATACCGATTGATGCACAGTTTGCACCGCTTGAAACCACTTATGTGTGCTTTGCACCGCTGCTTATGCAGCCGGGTATCACCTGGGAAACCAGTAATGTGCGCAACAAACTTCAACAAGTATTATGGCTACCTATTGAGGGCGACCGAGAAATTCCCCTAGCTCACCGACATGTAGCAACTGGCTTTTTCTGGCGTCCGTCGCCAAATGAAGATGAGATACTGCGTAATGACTGGGAAGAATTAACCGAGCAAATCATCACCGGCAACGTAGAGTCGATAACATCAAGGCAAGGCGAAGCACTGCATATTCGCCCCAAAGCCGCAAATGGAAAGGTACTGACTGATGCGCTGGGCCCAGAAGGCCAGCGAATTAAAACCAGACCCCGCGGGTTCTATTTAAGAAAAACATTTACCCATCACATCTTAATTAATGCGTTTAGCTAAAGCGTTTGGCGAGCGCAGTTTTTAGTGTGCTTTTAACGCGCTGTGTATTGCTTTGCCTAGGATTTGTTTTTTAAGCGCTAGGTCGTTTTTTACTGAAATATTTGCCTAAGTAGTCGCTTAAGAACTTTTCCGATTCAATCCCCATTGCATTAGCGCGTGATGCCAAAGAAGTGTCTGCTGGCAGTAGCTCGTTTTTAACGTACTCAAGGCGGTAGTGAAAAATAAAACGCTGGAATGTTTTCCTCTCATTTACCTGAAGTGCAATAGCAAACAGCGTAGGCTCAAGATGTGCGCCCTCGCAAAATGATTGCAAGGTAAGAAATGGCTTTTTAAATGCGTTTGAGGTGACCGCATAACGCTCTGCTTTCGACATCATACTGCTAATTTCATAGGGCGATGCTTTACCATGGTCTAGTTGTGTGTAATCGATAGGCGACGGCAACGTGCTTCTTACAAACGTTAGGCTAAATAACACCAGTACCAGTGAAGCCCCCAACATTAAATGATGAAAGCTCTCCCAAAACGGCACTTTTAAAAAGCCAAACATCACTGCGGTAACCAGTAAGATGCTAACAAACGCAATGCCAACTACACTCCCCATCACCGCCGCTAAACGTGGCACTTTTAATGGTTTCGTATCCACTGCCTGTAGCGGTAAGTAACGATGATAATGCTGAATATGCTCGGTAATAAGAATGCCAATAAGCAATACACTGAAACTGGTTAGCAAAGACGGTAGATAAGCAGGCCACAGGTATAGCGGTTCGCCCACTGGTGAGGCGGCAAACCATGCTTGCTTATCTTGAGATGGTATAAAAAGAATAGAAAGCTGCAACAGGGCAGTCACTGCTACTGGCCACCACAAACGCTTTCGTGCAGAGGGCGTTGCAATAAGCATTGGCTTTATGGCGCGATAGCAACAGGTAATCGCCACTACCGCAAATACCTCAGATAAACCGTAAATTGGCGCCCATTGCGTGGCATTAGTAAGCCGCAGCCATTCGTCTGTCATGTAAAGCGGCCAACATGCAAATGCGCCAAATAACCAGCGTAGGCTATGTAAATTGACTTTTTGAATAAACAAGCGCACAAAACCAATGACGAAAAGCGCCGCTAGTGTAAATAACAAATAGCCATAAACTGGTGACGTCATTTACTTTCTCCATCCATGGGTTGCGGTAACACCTTTAATACCAAGACTGGCAATAACAAAACTGACAATGATAAGACTACCAATAAATGTCGCGTTGCATGGCCACTGTCCTTGTGCGCTCCATAACACGAATAAGCGTAGTGAGTTTCTCTGCCGTCCACTTACGTAGTTCGGCATCTGAACCCACATCAGCATCTACAACAGACTCTTTCAACATCAGTAGTGCATTCAGCTCGTCAATGCCCGTAAGTAAATCTAACCAAGGCGCTCTAAAATTACCGCGTTCTTCTACAAACAAATCACCTAATAGAAAACCGCTCCAAAGGGTCTGGCGAAGCACGACTTCCACAGATGAATAATTAGCCGGCCCCATGGTTTTATTTAATGGCATGCTTTGTTGCACCGTTTGCCAGCCTTGCGACAACCACCCTTTAGCGTGATCTAACACGGTATGGTCGAAGCCTGGTGTTGCCTGCTGCCACGGTTTGTTCTGTATTAGGCGAATAGCATGAATTTTAATGTCGGTAGCTTGGTTGTCGAAAAACAGTTTTTCAGGTTCATGGGCATGCAGTAGCCCAGCCTGACGGCCCTGTAAATAGCTTACGATAGCGGCATGCTTGCTGAGCGTTTTATTAAACAAGCTCTTCTTCGACAATAAGTAACGAAGGCTTTGTAAGTCATCCTGCCATGTCCACTGCTGCGCATGGGCCACCAGCTTTTTGTGAAGAGCAAGTAATTCTGGGCACTGTAGCACAGGCAAATACAACGATACGCTTTGCAAAAGTAGTCGAATACTCTTGGCCACTTCTCCCAGCATTTTTATAGCGCCACTTTCTACAAACATATGCTCGTGATATTGCCAATGTGCTAGCGCAGTTTGTACGGCAAGACAAAAGGCTTCTTCGGTTGTGGTGGTATCTTCAAGGGCCAAAAAGTCAGGAAGTGGACGTATTTTTGCGTTAAAGCCATGCAGCAGTTGATAGCCCTGTGCTGCTTTCGATACATCGCTCAAGCGCACTTGCATGTGGTCGTTAATTAGCGTGGCTAATACAAACAAGCTGTTTATATCGCCGCTCATTAATTCAAGCTCTATTTCATTAATGGGTGAACTAGCTTTATCGGTGCTTGCTTCGCCGCAGTCCAATACCACTTCAACCACACTATTTTCACACTCCACTACATAGGCATGGCGCGTAAAATGCGTACTAAACTGTTTGGTTAAACCTTCATTTTTTGTTTGTACATCGAAATCCTCAGGCCAAACCGACTCATCAAAAAGCGTGAGGTCGGGCTGAGAGTTGTTCAAATCGATATTGTACTCTGAGCGCTTGTGAAGACCGCCACTGACCACGCCATTGGTTTTAAGCGTTTGCTCGTAACGACCATCGTTGCCGCGTACTCGAAAACCCATTTTTCTCTGTTGAAAATCGAGCTTGTCGGTATCGTAATAATCGTTTTCTAAACGCATGGTGTTGTGCGAGGCAACGCGAATGTTGTTTTTCTCAAAAAGCGGTAGCACGCTTTGGGTGAACGCGTCGTGAGCATCAACGCCGGTAACAAATTTTAGTTCTATTTCTGACATGGTTGCGCTGGGCAGCTTGTAATGCTGACACCTTACCTTTGTCTTGGTGTTTTCGCAATGTTAGTGCTTTACCTAAATTAGACAAAAGTGGAACAAACTTGCCTTTATCGCGGTCAACCAATACCATCATCTTGTTTTAACATTCGGAATTGGACTTCATATGATTCGAAAGTGGTTTGCGGCAGCGCTTGTTGTATGCTCTTTTCAAGCATTTTCGCTACAGGATATCGCTGAGTTAGACGCATCTTCATCTCATTATATTAGAGATGATTTGTTTGTATTCATGCACGCGGGAGCTGGTAGAAACTATCGCATTTTGGGGTCGATAGAAGCGGGCACGCCTATTACCGTTATCGACAGAGATAACGACGCGGAGTTTACACAAATTACCGACGATGAAGGTCGTACAGGCTGGGTAGAAAGTCGCTTTGTGTCAAACACGATGTCGCAGGCCGAGCAGCTGCCTATTATTAGTGAACGCTTAGCCGAGAGCCAAACAGCACTGCAAAGTGCGCAGTCTGAAAATGCGCGTCTTCGTCAGCAGCTTAATGACGCTCGTCAGCAAGTTTCAACGCTGACTACCACCAACGACGAACAAGCCACACAAATTACCCGCCTATCGGCCAAAGTAGAAAGCGCCAATAAAGACGAGTTGGTAATGTGGTTTACACGCGGCGGTATGGTAGCGGGCGCAGGCATTTTGCTGGGCGTATTGCTAACCTATATGCCTAAGCGTAAACGCAGAAACAGCGAGTGGATGTAAACACCCCACCCAATAAAAGCAAAAAGGCAGTAATAACAAAAAGCCAGCTATATAGCTGGCTTTTTCTTTATGTTTTCAAACTTTCTTCAAAGCTTATTCATCATCTTCTACTAGGGTCATTAGCGATGTATTACCGCCCGATGCCGTAGTATCGATACTGATGGTTTTCTCTGTCATTAAGCGCTGAATTAGGCTGTCGTTATATTCAGCCGTAATTACCGGCAAAATAGCGCCTTTACGTGAAGACAGCATAGCGGTTATACGCGCAGTACGCTCTGTGTTCGAGTCTACCACCACGCCCGATAAGTCTTCGTCCATTAACAGCGTATCTAAGTGAGCTAGACGCGCTACTTGGAACAGCCCTTTTGGTGCCCCCGTTGACTCAAACTTATTCTGAATTTCTACTGCTTCATCGTAGAAAATCTCAGACACCACTGACACCACAGGGTTACCTGTAGATAGCGCAGTTACAATAGACAGTAACCAGTATTCAAAGGTTACTTCTTTATCGGCGAAACACACCAGGATGCCGCGAGGCTCTAGGTAAAGCTTGTTAGATTCACCCGTTGGTCCAGGTAATGTCATTGGCTTAGCAAGCTTGCGTTCAACGCTGGTTAGCTGCTGCCTAGCAGTAGCTAGAGTGCGGTTTAAGTCATCGGCTAGCTCGTCAACAATATCCACTTTCGCTATTTTCGCTAACAGCTGACGTACCATTGAAATACGATCGTTTAGCGCTGTATGACGCCACTGCGACTCAACGGCTTTAGCTTTGTCCATCATGACATGAGCACGCTCGGCAATTTTATCATCACCTACTAGCGCCGAGTCGGTAGCGTCTACGTCGTCGATATGCGAAGGCTTAGGCGTGGCACGTTCCATCATTAGACGCGTCAAGTAGTTCGGGCCACCAGCTTTAGGACCAGTACCTGAAAGGCCACGACCACCGAACGGCTGCACGCCAACAATAGCACCAATCATATTGCGGTTAATGTATACGTTACCTGCGCGGCTTTTCGCAGCAAGTTCGTTCGCGCGCTCTTCAATGCGCGAGTGAATACCCATGGTTAGGCCGTAACCTGTACCGTTTATTTGCTCTAGTACATTTTCAATGTCTTTCGACTTAAAACGCACCATGTGAACAACAGGGCCAAACACCTCTTTTTCTAGCACGTCGATGTTTTCAATTTCATACAGCGTAGGCGCGAAAAATGTACCGTTTTCAAAACCTTCAGGCACGTCATTGCGATACAGCAACTTGGCCTTGCCTTCCATGCATTGCTGATGGTCAGTTAAGGTTTTCAGTGCCTTTTCATCAATAACAGGGCCAACATCGGTAGCAAGCTGAGTGGGGTCGCCGACCGTTAGCTCTTTCATTGCACCAATTAGCATTTCAGTTAAATCGTCGGCAATTTCTTCTTGAACAAACAGCACGCGAAGTGCCGAGCAGCGCTGACCTGCACTTTGGAAACCTGAATGAATAACATCATCAACCACTTGCTCTGGAAGTGCCGTTGAATCAACGATCATACAGTTTTGACCGCCGGTTTCGGCAATCAGTGGGACTTGTTCACCGCCGCGCTCTGCCAATACTTGAGAGATAAGCGTGCCGGTTTGCGTAGAGCCTGTGAACATCACTGCTTTTATGCGCTCATCTGGAAGCAAGGTTTCACCCACTTCTTTACCCGGCGATACAATAAGTTTAAGTGCATCTTCAGGTAAGCCTACCGACTGCATAATTTCTACCGCACGCTGCGCGATAATACTAGTTTGCTCAGCAGGTTTAGCAACCACTGTGTTACCTGTTACCAGTGCAGCAGCAACTTGGCCTAAGAAAATAGCCAGCGGGAAGTTCCACGGGCTAATACAAAGCACAACACCACGCGGTAAAAGACGCTGATCTTCCGCTAGCTCTTCGGCACGTACCGCATAGTAACGGCAGAAATCCACGGCCTCACGCACTTCATCAATACTGTCTTGCGCTACTTTGCCCGCCTCACGCATACAAATAGCAATAAGCTCAGCCATGTGGCGCTCTAATGCATCAGCCGTTCTATTTAATATTTCAGCGCGCTCTTGTACATCGCGCTTAGACCACGCTTCAAAACCCGCTTCAACATCATCAAGGGCCTTACGCATCTGCTCAGGTGTTGCATAGTGATGATAGCCAACAATGTCGTTGTGGTTGGTTGGACTTACCACAGGTGTTGCACCTTCTGGTACTTCGCCTGCTACTTTGTAGTAGTCTTGCCAACGCTCTAGCTCATGCTTAAGCGCCGTTACCGCGTTAGTGTCGGTAAGATCTAAACCGCGAGAATTATCACGCTCTGGCGCATATAACCCTCGTGGCGTTTTAATTTGCTTGTTGTAGCGCACTTTTAAGCGCTGTGTTTTCTCTACAGGATCTTCAAGTAGCGACTCAACCGGCTTTTCATCGTCAACAATGGCGTTTACGAACGATGAGTTAGCACCGTTTTCAAGTAATCGACGCACAAGGTAGGCCAGCAAGTCTTCGTGCTCGCCTACCGGCGCATATACGCGGCACTGAATTTTGTCTTGCGATACCACTTGGTCGTAAAGCGTGTCGCCCATACCATGCAAACACTGGAATTCAAAGCCTTCTTTGTCATCACCCGCAAGCTCAACAATCACCGACGCGGTGTAGGCATTGTGGGTAGCAAACTGCGGGTAAATGGTGTCGCGATATTCAAGCAGGCGGTTAGCACACGCATGGTACGATACGTCGGTAGACGACTTACGTGTAAATACAGGGAATTCCTCAAGACCGCCCTGTTGTGTAAGCTTAATTTCAGTATCCCAGTATGCCCCTTTTACCAAACGCACCATTAAAGGACGTCCTACTTCCAGTGTTAGCTCACGTAGATGCTCGATAACGTGGATAGCACGTTTTTGATAGGCTTGAACCGCCAAGCCGAATCCCGTCCAGCCATTTAAGTCTTCATCGCGAAATACTGCTTCAATAATATCTAGCGATAGCTCCAAACGATCTGCTTCTTCTGCATCAACCGTTAGGCCTATGTCATACTCTTTGGCCATCATACATAGCGCTTTTAAACGTGGCGGAATATCTGCCATTGCGCGCTCGCGGTGTGAGAATTCAAAACGCGGATGAATTGCCGACAGCTTCACTGAAATACCCGGTGAGCGCTTAGGTCCGCGGCCATTTGCCGCTTTACCGATAACTTTAATGGCTTTTACGTATGAGTCGTAGTAGCGGTCGGCGTCGCGCATTGTACGCGCTCCCTCGCCAAGCATATCGTATGAATATACGTAACCTTTCGTCTCTTTGTCTTTAGCACGTTCAACCGCGTCTTCAATGGTTTCGCCCATAACGAACTGACGCCCCATCACACGCATTGCAATGTTCATTGCACGGCGAATAACAGGCTCACCCAAGCGACCAATAGTTTTCTTTAACAAGCCAAACTGTTCTTTTTTGCGCTTGTCGGCATAGTTCACCATGTTGCCGGTAAACAGTAAGCCCCACGCAGACGCATTTACGAATAGCGAGTCTGAATTACCCAAGTGCGGCGTCCACTGCCCTTTCGACAGTTTGTCGCGAATAAGCTCGTCTTGAGTTGCCCTGTCTGGCACACGAAGCAGGGCTTCGGCCAAACACATCAATACAACACCTTCGGCGGTCGATAGTGAATATTCATTTAATAACGCATCAACACCACCGTGTCCTTCTTGCTCGCGGCGAATCTGAAGTACCATTTTGCGCGCACGTTCCCATGCACGACTTCGCGCACGTGGGTTTACCTCGGCAATAGGCAAAATTTGATCAACGGCTACCGACTCGCTAATGCGGTAGTAATCTCTAATGCGCTGACGCAGCGATGATGTTGTATGAAGTGTGTCGTTAATGAGCATTGCAACCCTTTCATAGAAATAGCTGTAATAAAAAAGCGTTCCCGCCGTGATTGATGCGCCACGGTGTCATGGAAGCGGCTAAAAAACAAACGAAGTCGAAACTTCGTAATTTTGCATCAGTCTTCTTTTTAACTTTATACTTTTGGATGAAGATCACGATGACGCCAAATTCGCGCGGATGTTAGCACACAAAAAACTCCTGCCAAGCTCTTACCAGCAAAGTTTTTGCAAACAAGTCTATGCAGGCAGTCCACTCACGTTTACACGATGTCTAAGTGATTTGACGACTGTGAATTTCGCCTATAAAAAGCGGCGACTTACAAGTCTTAATCCATCGTCACCATAGTCACACCAGCCTGATTATGTTCATTCATTGACGCAAGCGCATGTGGTGCCTCTTCAAGCGTAATGGTTGAACCAATTAAATCTTGAGGATTCAATTTTTTAGCCGCAATCATGGCAAACATATCCTCGTAGCGATACGCTTGCATTCCATGGCTACCTATCACTTCTAATTCGTGTGCGACCACAGCGTCCATAGGAATGGGAGGCGCTGATTGCAGAGTGTGACAACGTACTAAGCTGTCACAACACCACCGGTAATGCTGACTTCCTTCTACAAGTGGTAGCTAGAGACCTTGATGACTATAGCCAATTTGTTGATAACGTATTGAGAAAGCTTCCCGGCATATCAGATATCTCTTCGAGTATATCATTGCGTGAATTGAAATCGTCTAGTCGCTTACCGCTTAATACAATAGAGAAAACATAAGATAGGTTGTACACGTTTACACATATTCATCTCTCAATTGGTGTGGACTCAAAAAAAGCGTCTACACTTAATGAAAAATAAGAATCATGTTGAATAGGTATGTGTTTATGTGGTTACGGAACTTCAGCCTTATCCAGAGGTTAGGAATTATCATTGTCCTGATCACTCTGTTATTCGTGGTGCTTACAGGCCTAGTTTTAAATAGGCATTTCGAAGCACTGAAGCATAAGTCTTACGAAGAAAACAAGCACTTGGTAGAGGTTGTACATACCATGCTTGGAAGCTTTGCTGCACGCAGTGACATTGATGAAGAGAGTGCAAAACAACAAGCACTTAACGCAGTAAAAGCACTGCGCTACGACGGTAGTAACTATTTTTGGGTCCAAGATAGAACGCCTTCAATGGTTATGCACCCCCTCAAACCAGCGCTAGATGGACAAGACCTACGCTCGTTTAAAGATGAAAATGGCAAAGCATTATTTGTTGAAATGGCGCAGCAGGTAAAAGCCAACGGTGAAGGCTTTGTCGACTACGTGTGGCCGCTACCTGGAGAGACAAGCCCCACCGACAAAATCTCTTTCGTGAAGGAGTTTAAGCCTTGGGGCTGGACGGTGGGTTCGGGTATATATTTGACCAATTTGGAAAAAGAATACGCCAGCTTACGCAACTTAATTGTGATTTTCAGCGTGGTGAGTATCGTCCTTGTCGTCCTACTAATCTATGTTATCGGCGGTAGCATTGTTAAACCTGTGCAGGAAGTTACCGAGCGTATGAAAGACATTTCGCAAGGTGAGGGTGACCTGACACGGTCATTACCAGAAACGGGACAAGACGAAATTACGCGTCTGGCACGCTACTTCAATCAGTATACCGAGAAAATGCGTCAGTCGTTGTTAGGCATTAGAGAGAACATCAGCTCGCTTAATCAACAGGCTGAGCTGGTTGAAAGGTCAAGCAAAAACAGCAACCAGCAAGCGCAGGACCAAAACGAGAATATGCTGCAAGTGGCTGCTGCCATGGAACAAATGACCACACAAATTAATGAAGTCAGTAACAATGCCGACACAGCGGAAAAAAGTACGGGCAGTGCTAGAGCTAACGTTCAGAACGGTGTGGCTGTAGTAGACGGCACGGTAACAGATATTCGTTCACTTACCTCTGACATTGAAAGCGTAAGTACCGTAGTAACCGAGCTTGCTGCACAAACCGACAGCATTGGGGCAGTATTAGATGTTATTCGGGGTATTGCAGAACAAACTAACCTACTTGCATTAAATGCAGCCATTGAAGCGGCTCGCGCCGGTGAACAAGGAAGAGGCTTTGCCGTAGTGGCAGATGAAGTAAGAACGCTGGCTAGCAGAACCGGGCAAAGTACCGACGAAATTCAAGCCATGATAGAAAAGCTACAAAGTAACGCCAAAGCAGCGGTTGATGCCGTAAAAGTGAGTCAGTCGGCATCGACAAGAACGGTAGACAACGCCATTCAGGCCAATCAAAGCTTACAAGAAGCTGACCGATTAATGACCGAGATTTCAAATAAAAGTAGTGAAATTGCTCGCGCTACCGAGCAGCAAGCGGAGGCCGCGACTGAGGCCAATATGCGTATTAACGCGCTATCCGGCGCCGCAGACAACAGCTTACGAACCGCCGATGAATTAGCGTCGGCAAGTGAAGCGCTGCGTGCTAGCTGTCTTGCCATCATGGATATTGCGAATCGCTTTAAGCTTTAGCATTCATTATTCGCGTTCAACCGACAACAAAGGGGCTGTGGCCCCTTTTTTATTTTCTTTACATAAACTAGCGATTTTGCACGTGGAAGATTGGTATTGAGTGCATTACACTGGCAAAAGTAAAACGTTGCGATTAAGAGTTTCAGATAAACAATGCATACTCAGTGATAAGCATGTGATCTCTCAACGCTTATCACTAAGTAGAAATCAGCTAAGTAACAAATCAGCTAAGTAAAAATGGGTACAAGGAGTGCGACATGAGTAGCGGTTCAGCGGGTAAGTCAATATTAAAGTGGGTAGCAGGCTTTTTTGTGCTGCTCTTTGTTGTGTATTTCGTTTTTGCAAACAGCATCATAAAAGCGGTGCTTGAATCGAAACTTGGTGAGTCCTATGGCGCCGAAGTAAATATAGACGACTTCGACCATACACTCTTCCCTACAACCGTAACCATTACTGGTATTTCGCTAACAAACCCCACTAAACCCTCACACAACCAAGTTTTTGTGGGAACCGCAAATGCTGACGTTGAGCTTGCCCCGCTTTTAAAAGACCAAGTTATTGTAAACAACTTAAACTTGCTTGAAGTGCAGTTTGACACCGAACGCGCGAGCCCGGGGGAAGTATATCGTGTACCAGAACGTTCGCTTTCATTCGATGAAATAAAGGCCAAAGCAAAAGACGCAGTACCTTCGGTAGACGAGCTGTTAGCGCGTAACCCGCTAAAAACCACAGCTGCCGTAGAGCAAGCACGAGCAACTTACGAAACCTACGGTGAAGGTTTAAAAGCAGACTATGAAGCACTGCCTGATAAGTCTCGCATCGACTATTACAAAGCGCAGGTTGAGCAGTTAAAAAATACCGATTTTAAAGATCCTCAAGCCCTTGTTCAGGCTAAATCGGCCTTCGACAAGTTAAAAGAAGAAATGATGGCCGACAAAGCCATGATTAACGATTTTACTGAAAAAGCGTCGACAGCTAAAACAGCATTAAGCGAGAGTGTACAAGCACTTAAAAACGCCCCTAAAGAAGATTATGCGCTATTAAAAGGTGTTATTGCGGGCGACCAGGCTGCCCTATCACAAGTAACCTATTTCGTATTTGGCGATAAAGCAGCCGAATATACCGAATACCTTATGGCAGCGATGCAAATTGTAATGCCACTTATTCAGGGCGAGGAAAAGAGTGAAGCGCCAGCAGACATTCCTTCTATTTTGGTAAAAGAGGCTAATGTATCGGTTCTTTGGCAGAACGAATCGATTACCAGCAAATGGAATAATATCACCAATGTACACGAGGTATTTGGTAATCCAACCACCTTCACCATTGAAGCTGCCGGTAACATGCTTAAAGAATTTACTTCAAGCGGTGAGTTTTGGATTGACAGTAACGGTGTAGACGCAAGCCAAGTATGGCAGTTAGCCGGTGTAAACATGCAGAACATTCCGTTCAGTGGTAATGAAGCATTAAACGCCGTGCTTAAAACCGCATTAATGAAAACCAACGGTTCTATGAAGGTTACCGACAACATGCTGTCTGGCACAGGCGAAGTAGACTTGCAGCAGCTAGTAATGGAAGCCACCGGCACAAGCGATATTACCAGCGCTATCGCTAGCGCTCTACAAACCTTAACCAGCTTAAACATGACTATGCTGCTTGACGGTACGCTGTCTAACCCGGGTTTTAATTTAAAATCGGATTTAGACAACAAGCTTGCAAAAGCGGCTTTAGGCCAGCTTACTGCGTCTCAACAAGATAAGCTTGACGAGCTGAACAGTAAATTAAACAGTATGATTGGCAATCAACAATCTTTACTATCTGGTGAATTAGTTGATGTAAACAGTATGATTAGCGCTGCACAAGGTGACAGTACAGCGTTACAAGAATTGTTAGAAGCACAACTGAACAACGTGGTTGAACAACAGAAAAACAAACTGTTCGACAAATTAAAGAGTAAATTGGGTCAAGGTGAGTAAAGCTCCTTTGACTCAGCGCTGCTTCGCGGCATAATACAGAAGTGCAGAGGCCATGACGTTTTTGCACCTCTTTATTTATGCTTAACCAAAGGTCAGGTGAATCTGTGTTGCAAGGTAAATGGCTTCCCATCGTATTGCTAGTGCTGTTAGGGCTACTGCAGTACCGACTATGGTTCGGCAAAAATAGCATCCCTGATTATTTTAGCCGTCAGCAAGAGGTGCAAACGCAAGCACTTCAAAATGCTAACCTCGCGCAGCGTAACGCATTACTTCAAGCCGATATTAGTGACCTAAAAATTGGTTTAGAAGCTATAGAAGAACGAGCTCGTAACGAGCTTGGACTAATTAAACAGGGTGAAACTTTTTACCGTATTTTACCTGCAGAAACTAAGTGATAACCATGACCACGCCTCGTGTAGTTGCGGTAATACCCGCAGCGGGAGTGGGCAGTCGCATGCAAGCAGACCGCCCAAAGCAATATCTAAGCATTGCAAACAAAACCATTCTTGAACACACCATTGATGCCCTCATTGAGCACCCTCTCATTGACGATGTAATTGTTGCGATAAGCGAGGGCGACGCCTACTTCGACGCGCTTGGATTACGTGCAAAGCCTATAACGGTTGTTAATGGCGGCAGAGAACGTGCAGATAGCGTTTTAAGTGGCATCATGGCCTTAAATGATGACGATTGGGCATTAGTGCATGACGCGGCAAGACCCTGCGTAGACAGTGATGACATTGCCAATTTGATGAAGGTTATGCATGATAGCAGCGTATCAGGCGGTATTCTTGCCACGCCTGTTCGAGACACCATGAAGCGTGCTCATGCCCAAAATCATGCAAATAGCATTGAGAATAGCAGCAGCGCCTACAGCGTTGTTTCACACACAGAAGACAGAGAAAACCTGTGGCACGCGCTAACCCCACAGCTTTTTCCAGCAACACTACTTAAAGCAGCTTTACAACAAGGTATTGAGCAGGGTTTACCCATTACCGATGAAGCGTCTGCCATGGAATTTGCAGGGCATTGCGTAGCAATGATTAACGGCAGTCCGGCAAATATAAAAGTAACCCACCCTGCCGACCTACCCCTTGCTGAATTTTACTTACAGCAACGATTAGCTACTGCTACAAAAAACACTACACATAACACTGACAATTTAGAAAACGCACAAACACAAAAGGCACACACGTAATGCGAATAGGACATGGATTCGACGTACACAAGTTTGGCGGCGACGGCCCCATTGTTATTGGTGGCGTAAGCATTGATTACGAACAAGGCTTGGTTGCACATTCCGACGGCGATGTTCTGTTACATGCACTATGCGACGCGCTATTAGGTGCAGCGGCATTGGGCGATATAGGCAAGCACTTCCCAGACACTGACGATGCTTATGCGGGAGCAGATAGCCGCGTACTGTTGCGCCATGTTATTAACGTGGTAAAGCAAAAAGGCTATAAGCTGAGTAATGCTGATATGACGATTGTGGCGCAAGCCCCTAAAATGGCAGCACATATTCAGGCCATGCGCGATATTATTGCCGAAGACTGTGACGTTGAGGTGGACGATATTAACGTAAAAGCCACAACCACAGAAAAACTGGGCTATACCGGACGTAAAGAAGGTATTGCCGCTCATGCTGTTGTACTACTGGAAAAGCTATGAAGCCATTAAACACTGATCACTGGGAGTATTACTACGCCAAGCCGGTATCTACCGGAATTTTTAAGTTTCAAGCCGACGATTTTCAAGTGGTGGAAGACTTAGGTTACGAGCCTTGTGGTGAAGGTGAGCATCAATTTATTTTTGTGGAAAAAACCAATAACAATACCGCATTTGTTGCCGAGCAAATTGCGCGTTTTGTTAAACTTCCACTTAGACAAGTTACCTACGCGGGTAGAAAAGACAAGTACGCCGTTACGCAACAGTGGTTTGGCATACATGCCCCAGGTAAACCCGATTTCGATTTCAGTACCTTTGAATTAGAAGGCGTACGCGTATTAAAGCAAGTACGTCACAATAAAAAACTGCGCACGGGTCAGCTTAAAGGCAATCACTTTACCATTACACTGCGTCAGGTTATGCACCCTGAAGCCATTGAAGAGCGCTTAGAAGAAATAGCGCAACACGGTGTACCTAACTACTACGGTGAGCAGCGCTTCGGTGTAATGCGCCTTAACGAAATGGGTGAAGTGCAGCGCGGCGGCAACTTAATGATGGCCGAGCGTATGGTAAATGGTGAAACCATTAGACATCGCAATAAACGCTCTATGGCTATGTCTGCGCTGCGAAGCTGGCTGTTTAATGAAATGTTGTCTACTCGTTTGCAAAAAACTCAGTTTAATACCGTGCTGTCTGGCGACGCCATGGTGCTCTCGGGCTCAAATAGCTTTTTTATAGCTAACAATGACGACAGTACCAGTTTGCATGACGTGCAGCACCGCTACGACAACAAAGACGTTTGTCCTTCTGCACCGCTATGGGGTAAAGGTACGCTTGCTACCCAGGCTGACGCTTTAGCGCTAGAGCGAGAAGTAGCTGCCAACAGTACTGAAGTTATCGACTTTTTAAGTCAGTGTGGCTTTGAGCAAGAGCGTCGGGCAATAAAAATTTGGCCATCTGAGCTTGAATGGCAAAGTAAGGGTGATACATTTACTATCTCGTTCGCGTTGCCCACAGGATGCTTTGCAACGTCAGTATTGCGTGAATGCGTAGAAACCTTATCGCCTATTAATAGAGTGTAAACCGCTCTACATAAGTAATACAGAAAGGCATATAAGGGCATTTTATTTCGTGTTGCTAGCTGTGGCGCCCACTTTCATGCTATAGCTAGTGCTGCGTATTATTTGATTATCATAATTAATCAGAATACTTGCAGACCGCAGCTATGATGCGCGGCGGCAATACATCTTCAATTTTAGTAAAAGCGTGGCTCGCAATTTTATTTTTCGCGTGGCTGTAAATAAGAATAAAGGAAAGTACGCAACATCATGAGAGCTTCTAGAAAAGGAGACGCGTTAGCACAACTGCTTTATGACGAAGGAATACGTTCACAAGCGGTTTTAAACGCCATTGCGGGTACGCCTAGAGAAGGCTTCTTACCTGATACGTTAAAACATAAAGCTTATCAAAATACGGCATTGCCTATTGGTCAGGGCCAAACCATTTCGCAGCCTTATATTGTGGCGAAAATGACCGAGCTTCTTTTAGATAGCCCCAATAAACCAGAAAAGGTGTTGGAGATAGGCACGGGTTCTGGTTATCAAACCGCTATTCTTGCGCAACTCTTTTCAAAAGTGTTTAGCGTAGAGCGCATAAAATCGCTGCAGTTTCAGGCTAAGCGCCGAATGAACCAGTTAGATCTTCACAATATTGCCATGAAACACGGCGATGGTTGGAAAGGCTGGGAGTCGAAAGGGCCGTATGACGCCATTATCGTTACTGCAGCGGCAGCCACGCTGCCTCAAGACTTGTGCGATCAATTAAAAGAAGGCGGCCGACTGATTATTCCCGTAGGCAACGAGCAGCAGTCTTTACTGTGTATAGACAGAGTAGAGGGTGAACTTAAAACATCAACCATTGAGTCTGTGAGGTTTGTGCCTCTTGTTGCAGGAGAGATAATGTGAGGTTGTTCGAGTCATGCTACGACATGGCACTTCGTTGGGCGAAGCACCGCCACGCCACAAAATATTTAAGCGGACTAAGCTTTTCTGAGTCTGTATTCTTTCCTATACCCCCTGACGTTATGCTTGCGCCAATGGCACTGTCTCAGCCCGAAAAGGCGTGGCGACTAGCCTTTATTACTACACTGGCTTCTATACTAGGGGGTGTTGCAGGGTATTGTTTGGGTTACTTTACATTTGATGCATGGCTTGCTCCTATCATTGCCGAATGGGGCTATGGTGACAAAATTGCAAAAGCCATCGAGTGGTTTGAAACCTACGGCGTATGGGTGGTGTTTTTGGCCGGTTTCTCTCCAATTCCATACAAAATATTTACCGTAAGTGCGGGCTTCTTACAAATGGCCCTGCTTCCATTTCTTTTAGCTTCAGCCATTGGCCGCGGCGCACGTTTCTTTCTTGTTGCAGGCCTTATGCGATGGGGTGGTGCTGCTATGGAGCAGAAACTACGGCAGTACGTTGAAATCATTGGCTGGTCTGTCGTGGTTTTGGCTTTCATAGCCTATCTACTATTGCGGTAACATGTGTTCGACTAAGGTTTGCATTACCTCAGTTTTTCTTTCTCTTTTCTTGTTACACGGATGTGCAGGGCGAACAGCCCCTGCCCCCGTTATCTTATTAAATAGCCAAGTTACCGATGGTAGCGAAGAATTCACACAAGACACCTACAAAGTTCAAAAAGGCGACACCTTATTTGCGGTAGCATGGTATACCGGAAACGACTACCGAGATTTAGCAAAATATAACAAATTATCAGCACCTTATACGATCTTTCCAGGACAGATCCTTAGCGTCACACCACCTAAAAACACCGCTACAACCCGCACTATACCTAAGTCGAAGACCAAACGGTCAACAGATCCGACCACGTTAAATAAAAGTAAAAAGGTTGTTGACCGCAAAAAAACAGAAGCGTATGTTGAAGATGAAAAAGTTGTTAGCCCACAAAAAGTTACAACTGTCAAGAACTTGTCACCTAGCGTCAAAAAAACTGCTCCGACAAGTTTCCCAGACAAAGTTAAACAGTGGGTGTGGCCTGCAAACGGAAAATTAGTTGGGACGTTTAGCAAGGCAGAATCGGGCAACAAAGGAATTGATATCGCCGGTGCTAGAGGCAGTAATGTAGTAGCAGCGGCAGACGGAAAAGTGGTTTACTCAGGTAATGCGCTTCGAGGTTACGGTAACTTAGTCATAATAAAACACACCGATACCTTCCTAAGTGCGTATGCATACAACGACACCATTGTAGTAAAAGAAAGAGAATGGGTGTCGGCCGGTCAGAAAATTGCGACCATGGGTAACAGCGGAACAGATTCGGTTAAGCTTCATTTTGAAGTAAGGTACAGAGGGAAGTCGTTAAACCCTATGACGTATCTGCCAAAAATAAAACAATAACAATAACAATAAATAATAATAATAAAAGAAATAAAGGAGAAACGTCATAAGGTAAACCTTGTAGCAGGAGATTCACCATGGGTAAGTCAAATAAAGCCTTGGAATCAAAAAACGATGAACTAGACGTCATCGAAATGCCAGCTGAACTAAAAGCTGACGAGACCTTAGAAAACGACGCCGAACTGGAAAGCGATGACGCTATTTTCAGTCAAGACGACCAACCTAAAAATTTGGATGCAACACAGCTTTATCTTGGTGAGATTGGCTTTTCGCCACTGCTTACCGCAGAAGAAGAAGTGTACTTTGCACGCCGCTCACTGAAAGGCTGTGAAGCCTCGCGAAAGCGTATGATTGTAAGTAATCTTCGCCTAGTGGTGAAAATTGCACGCCGGTATAACAATCGTGGTTTAGCACTGTTAGACCTAATTGAAGAAGGAAATTTGGGTTTAATTCGTGCGGTTGAAAAGTTTGACCCTGAACGCGGTTTCAGGTTCTCAACCTACGCAACATGGTGGATTCGACAAACCATCGAACGTGCCATCATGAATCAAACTCGCACAATTCGCCTGCCTATTCACGTAGTGAAAGAACTGAATGTGTATTTACGCGCTTCGCGTGAACTATCACAAAAGCTTGATCACGAACCAACTGCAGAAGAAATTGCTGCAGCGCTTGATAAGCCGGTTGAAGATGTAACCAAAATGCTTCGCTTAAACGAACGCATTACGTCTGTAGACACACCAATTGGTGGTGAAAACGATAAAGCACTGTTAGATATTATCGCTGATGAAAAAGAGTTTAGCCCTGAAGAGAGCTTGCAAGACTCTGACATCAAATCCAATATCGTAACGTGGCTTCAAGAGTTGAACCCAAAACAACGCGAAGTGCTTGCACGCCGCTTTGGGCTGATGGGTTACGAACCATCAACACTTGAAGACGTGGGTGCTGAAATTGGCTTAACTCGAGAGCGAGTTCGCCAAATTCAAGTTGAAGCACTACGCCGATTACGTGATATGTTAGGTCATCAGGGCCTTTCGCTTGAAAACCTCTTCGAACAAATGAAGTAGTTTTCGCTTATAAAAATGCAAAACGCCAGCGTCTGCTGGCGTTTTTTATGTACTTGAAAGCATGCGCTAGAAAACTAGATGTTACTACACATAACCCCTTTATTATCGTTTCTACTTATTAAGCTCGCCCTAGCGTAACAAAGCTATAAGCGTGTTTATTCTTCTCATCCGGTGAAAATGCCTCGCGCTGTATTTCGTTCCATTTAGCGGCAGCATTGTAATCAGGGAATTGCGTATCGCCTTCAACGTCTAAGTCGATAAACGTTAGGTATAGCGTGTGTGCCATATCAAGGAACGATTGATAAATAGTGCCACCACCAATTACCATGATTTCCTCGGTTTCACCCAGTGCCTTAGCCACCTCTAATGCAGATTCAGGCGAGTCCACCACCGTAGCATCAGCAAGGCTATATTCACTGTTTCCTGTTATCACAATATTCAAACGCCCTGGTAGCGCCTTACCAATAGACTCATAGGTTTTACGCCCCATGATGACAGGTTTACCGAGCGTGACAGCTTTAAAGTGCTTTAAATCCGCAGGTAAATGCCAAGGCATATCATTGTCTGCGCCGATAATACGGTTATTCGCCATTGCGGCAATCATGGCTACTTTCATTTACTACTCACCTTTTCTAACATTTCTTTCGCTCAGTGCTGAATACCAGCGCGCTTATAGACTGTACATACATCATACCGCATCTCGCCATTGTATAACCTAGATAGCTAATAATATTCTGCTTTATTTTTAAATGTCTTCCAACTTTAGAAGTGTATAACTACACCCTTACACAAACAATAATCATTATTATTTGCAAATATAACGAGATTCCCCTACTGTAATTACGGGAGGACCATATTATGCAGATTCAATTCCTTTGCGAGAAACACGCTGACTGGGTATACAGCCATCCAGAACATGCCTTGCATGTTATGGCTAGAGATGAAATGCAGGGCAGTTTAATGATACACAGCGGTCAGTACAGTAATGCTGTTCCGTATTTAGGATGCGCTTACGATATAGCGGTTATCTTGCTTGAAGTAGATGGTGGGGAAAATACAGCGATGGCACATAAAATAAAATGCTTAAGTGCAATGCTGGAAGAGATCTATTATTACTTGCGTTTACCTCAGCACCGAAACGCAATTGTTGATAGAACGCATACGGTAATTGATGCGAGTAGTAGCGCAGTAAAACACAGTAAAAGTATTACATTTCGCGTATAAAAAAACACGACTGCGTAGTGAGTACATTAAGTGCGTTTTACGTGTGTCGTGTTTTTTGTAAGTTTGATTTTTGCTTCGATTTTTTCGCCGCTACTCATTTTTTAGCGACTGTCTCTCAGCGATTGTTTCTCAACGACTGTTTCTCAGCGACGATACTCAACTTCCACGTCGTAGTCGTCTTCGTCCCAGTCGTCATCATCTAAATCGTCGTCTTCAAACTCGTCGTGAGCTTCAAGGGTATTCTTATGGTATGTATCCCACTTGAACTCCACTTCTTTCTTCTCTTCTTCAGCTTCAAGATCGTTAGGTAACGTTTCAATGAAATCCATGATGTCGTTACAAAGCGGATCTAGGTTCATTTTTTGGAATGCTGAAATTTGATATACCGGGCCGTCCCATTCAAGGGCGTCGATAATATGCTGGCAACGCTCTTCTGCTTCTTCCTCTAACAAAAGGTCTACCTTGTTGAATACTAACCAGCGTGGTTTTTCCGCTAGTTTAGGACTGTACTTTTCTAGTTCCTCAACAATGGCTTTTGCATTTTCTGCTGGGTCGCTTTCGTCAATAGGGAAAATATCTACAACGTGCAACAAGATACGACAACGTTCAAGGTGCTTCAAAAAGCGAATACCTAAACCAGCGCCGTCGGCAGCACCTTCAATAAGCCCTGGAATATCCGCTACCACAAAGCTACGCTGTGAGTCTTGACGCACTACGCCTAAGTTTGGCACAAGCGTGGTAAATGGATAGTCGGCTACTTTTGGCTTAGCCGCAGAAACCGAGCGAATGAAGGTAGATTTGCCCGCATTTGGCATACCCAATAAACCCACATCAGCAAGCAGCATTAATTCTAATTTCAGGTTGCGAATTTCGCCCGGTGTACCATTGGTTTTTTGACGTGGTGCACGGTTAGTACTGCTTTTAAAACGTGCGTTACCAAGACCGTGGAAACCACCCTGTGCCACTTTTAGCTTTTGCCCGTGACGAGTAAGGTCGCCCAGTACTTCACCGGTATCGCAATCTGTAGCGCGCGTACCCACTGGCACCATTACAGTAAGATCTTTACCCTTTTTACCGATACAGTTACCGCCTTGGCCGTTTTGGCCGCGCTCTGCTCGGTGAAAACGTTCGAAGCGATAGTCGATCAATGTATTCAGGTTTTCATCGGCTTGTAAAAATACACTGCCGCCGTCACCGCCGTCGCCACCATCTGGGCCACCTTTAGGTACGTATTTTTCCCTTCTAAAGCCAATGGTACCGTTGCCGCCGTCACCGGCTTCAACGCGAATTTCAGCTTCATCTACAAATTTCATTTATCACTCCGGGCATAAATGCCGTGGGTTATTAGGTTATTGCTGTGAACCCTAAGTTTACACCAAATCGGGTATAAACGCGTAACTACACGCATCGAGTTCCAAAAAGAAAGAAACGTTTTACGGTGTTTGTTAAGCACAATGACTGACTTAAAAAAACACCTTCTAGGTTTCATAAAACAAAAAACCCCGCTTGCGCGGGGTTTTTCTAAGCCTGTTCGGCGAGAAGCTTTCGCGCTTACTCAGCTACGATGCTTACAAACTTACGGTTCTTCGGTCCTTTAACGTCGAACTGAACTTTACCGTCTTTTAGTGCAAACAACGTGTGGTCTTTACCGATACCCATGTTGTCACCAGCGTGGAAACGAGTACCACGTTGACGAACAATGATGTTACCAGCAAGAACAGATTCACCACCAAAGCGCTTAACACCTAGGCGTTTACTTTCTGAATCACGACCGTTTTTGGTACTACCACCAGCTTTTTTGTGTGCCATGTGTTCGTGCTCCTATTATGCGTTGATACCAGTGATTTTCACTTCTGTGAACCACTGACGGTGACCCGCTTGCTTACGAGAATGCTTACGACGACGGAACTTAACGATTTTTACTTTATCGCCACGACCGTGTGTAACAACCTCTGCAGTCACCTTACCACCAGCAACGATTGGTGTGCCGATTTTTACGTCGTCACCGTTGCTTACCATTAAAACTTTGTCAAATTCAACCGTTTCGCCTGGGGCTACTTCGATTTTTTCAAGACGAACGGTTTGGCCTTCGGCCACACGGTGTTGTTTACCGCCACTTTGGAAAACCGCGTACATAGTTAACTCCGCTCTGCGTCCACTGACGCTTCAATTCAAAAAACAGGGCGCGAATTGTACGTGAAACATCCGTAAATCACAAGCCCGATTCGCAGAAAAAATGATTATTTTTCCAACATGGGGCGAATTATGCCTGAATTGCCCATTTGATGCAGCTTTTAAAGCGATAAATAGCGTAAAAAATTGGGGAAATTTTGCGATCGGCTAACACTTTCGCATCTGCGATCTGCGATCTGGCGCGTTCAGATCCCATTTGACGAGTGCGTGTTGGTTTATAAAAAACACAAAAGCCGCTCAATACGGATGCTGTTATCAACCCAGCTTATTTTTGTTTTGTTTACCGCTTTCTGGTACTCAAAAGCAATACTTAACAATAAGTTGGCTATCGTAACTTTAAATAATTATGACAAATGGCGCTTTAAACAGAAAAAAACTAAACAGTGCCTATAATTACAATAATGTTTGCGAATATATAAAAATATGATGGTAAAAGAGCAGCTATAACATTGCTTTTTGTACGTGTTGTTATAATTGTTGATGCCACCGCATACTGTAAAGCGGTTGGACTATCATTTTTTAAGACAATTTGGTGGATAGTACGAATGATTAAGGTACAATCGCACCCAATATTGCTAAGACGTAACGAGTAAGTATTTATTGCCATGCCTATGGATATAGATCAAATCCGCGACCTGTCTAACGATGACATGCAGGCGGTTAACCAACTGATTCAACAGCAAGTAGATTCTGAAGTTGTCCTTATTAATCAGCTTGGTTTTTACATAGTAAACAGTGGTGGTAAGCGCTTGCGCCCATTGCTGACCGTGCTTAGTGCGCGTGCTATGGGCATAGACAATAACGATCATCATACCTTGGCAGCCATTGTAGAATTCATTCATACCGCTACGCTTCTTCACGACGACGTGGTTGACGAGTCGACCATGCGCAGAGGCCGCGAGACGGCCAATGCTATATTCGGTAATCAAGCGTCAGTGCTCGTCGGCGATTTTCTATACACTCGCTCATTTCAGATGATGGTAAGCCTTAAGCGCATGCGCGTTATGGAAATCCTATCAGAGGCTACTAACCAAATTGCCGAAGGTGAAGTACTACAGTTAATGAACTGTAATGACGCTAGCACCACTGAGGCACGCTACTTTGACGTTATTTACGGTAAAACCGCCCGTTTATTTGAAGCTGCTACACAATTAGCCGCTGTTTTGACCGACCAAAATGAACACATTGAACGCGCTATGCAAGAATACGGCAAGCACTTAGGCACGGCCTTTCAGTTAGCCGACGATATACTTGACTACATGGCTGACAGCGAAGAAATGGGCAAGAATGCTGGCGACGACTTAGCTGAAGGTAAACCTACTCTGCCATTACTTTACGCTATGTGGCACGCAAAAAATGACGACGACAAAGCGCTTATTCAAGAAGCCATTGAACAAAGTAATGGCCTCCCACACTTATCGCGTATTCAAGGCATTATGGAAGAAACCGGGGCTTTGGACTACACACGTGAATGTGCACAAAAAGAAGTGCAAATGGCCATTGATAGCCTTAACGCTATAGAAGACTCTGAATACAAAGACGCGCTTATTGCACTGGCACATATTTCAGTTGAGCGTACGAGCTAATTACCGACTGATGGTATGAAAAGGCGTGTTGCAACCAACACGCCTTTTTTGGTGGGTAAAACTTGCATAGCACTTAAAACGTAGGCTTCAAACTTGTCGATACACAAAATGTTTTAGAAGCTCTGACAAGCCGTTTCAATAGAGCACTTTCTCTGCGCTGATTCATCATGAAAACAAACGTTTAGGCTAAGCGCATTTTTTAAAAACTACCCTTCAAGCATAAAGCCGATCAGGCCTAATAAGAAGCCAAGAATACCGCCAAGCGGAGGAAGCCAGTGATTTTCCATGCGAATTTGCGGAGCAATATCCTGGAACACTGAATAAAGGATACCACCTGCTGCAAACAACATGATCCCGCTCATAACTACTGGGAATTGGGCTAGATAATAAAAGCCTAGCAAACTGAATAAGGGGCCAAGTAGCGCCATCAAAACAAAGATAATAATGAGTTTATTGCTACGCTGTTTGTTTTTGGGCAACATCTCTCTGTAGGCATTAAACCCTTCAGGTAGATTTTGAACCGCAATCAATAGGCCTAACAACATTGTGCCACCGCCTAATGCTGCCGTAGTCCCAAGGGCGATAGACTCAGGCACAAAATCACTGAGCATGGCGGCTAACTGGCTGCCCGCGGTTTTCTTTTTCGCTAAATAAATATCAAGGGCCATAAAAGCTAGGGCACCGCCAACAAAGCACATTATGGCCGCCAATACCGATACGTCTTTTATGCCTTCAGGTACAAGTACAAGTCCCACCGCCGAGATTAGCGCTCCTGCTCCTAACGCTAAGATGCCATGCCGTAGCTCTTTTTCTAGCCACTTAGGCTGAATGCCATGATACGTGGCTAAAATAGCGCCTGCGGGCATAGCAAGACCAGCCACCATTGCCATTATTAATAAACCTACAATGTCACCTTGTGGCATAACAACTCCTTTCTAATCATTGCTTTTACATCTTCCTATTGACTACTACACACAGCATCATTGGTATTGTGAATTTCAGTACCTTTTAAAAGCGCGTAACCAAAAAGAGCAGCCTAAGCTGCTCTTTTACATCATTCACGCTTACCTAAAAATTAGTCAAGCTTTAACTCACGGGTCATGTTCTCGTTCTTATCACGATGCACAATAATGTTGTCTTCAATACGTATACCACCAAATGGTTTGTACGCATCAATGGTATCCCAGTTAATGTACTTCGACGATGGCGTTGCTTTTAAATCTCGCAGTAAGCTATCAATAAAGTACAAACCAGGCTCAATGGTAAACACTTGGCGCGGTTCAACTACACGTGTGCAGCGCAGGAACGGATGGTCCTCTGGTGCAGGTTTAGGTGTGCCTCTGTCGTCATTTACCAAGCCACCTACATCGTGTACTTGCAAGCCTAAGAAGTGGCCAATGCCATGCGGGAAGAAGGTACGTGTGATACCCGTTTCAACAATGTCGGTAGGCGCTAGGTTTACAATACCGGCATCGTGAAGGATTTGCGCAATACCTTCATGGGCAAGTCTATGAATATCTGGGTAAGCAACACCTGGCTTTAGCGCGTCAACTAACGATAATGTCACCTTGTCCACTGCGGTTATCAAATCGCTGAAAAGCGCTGAATTCTGACTGTATGTGCGCGTAATATCTGCGGCATAACCGTTGTAGTTCGCGCCAGCGTCAATAAGGAAACTGCGAGATTCACTTGGTGCTACGGTGTCGCACTGCATGTAATGCAAAATTGCAGCATGTTCGTTTAGTGCAACAATGCTGGTATATGGCACGTCGTTATCACCTTGTCTGCATGCTGTTGCGTAAGCAAGGTTAATATCGAACTCACTTTTACCTTCGCGAAATGCTTGTTCGGCGGCTTTATGACCCGCTACTGCAAGCTTGTTTGCTTCACGCATACAGTTTAATTCGTAATCGGTTTTGTACGCACGCTGGTAGTGCAAGTAATGCAATACGCGGTCTGGATTTACATTTTCAAAACCCAACGCTTTAGCGACCTCAATGTATTCGCCAATATAGGCAAAACGCTGTTTGTCGTATGGCAATAGTTTTTCAACAGCATCAGCCTGCTGAAGCAGCTTTATATCGAAGCTGTCGGTCCAAAAGTCGTTTGGCTCTGGCGGTACTTTGTGCCAGAAATCTTCAGGGCGATAGAAAATTAATGTGGGCTTATCAACGCCATTTACCACCAGCCAGCAATTCGGGTTATCTATAACAGGCACCCACGCTTTAAACTGCGGGTTAACTTTAAATGGGTAGTGATTATCGTCTAAAAATAATCGCTTCCCCTGCCCTGAGTGAATTACTAACCCGTCTAAACCTTCGCGCTGTAAAGCTTCACGCGTACGCGCTTGTAATTCATCGATGTGCTGTTGGTACGTTGCTTGATGTTGCGACATAGCCCCTCTATTTCTTTTTTAATTAACTTTTCGTCGTTAGATGGTTTTTTTTTTGTCAGTGTAACACGCTCATGAAACGGGTTATATCACCCTAGCACAAGCTGCACGTGGGAAAGTGTCAACTTATCGTTTTTACCACGCTCTTCATGTCTCCCACTTACCATAACCCACACTTTCGGTTTTGTGCTAACGCAGCGCTTTTGCCTATTTAGGCGCTAGCTGTAGCGTGCCGGTTACCGGATGCGTACTCACGGCCTCGGCCGAAGGGATCATGTCTTGGGTTAACTGCGGAAATATATTCTCGTTACTGCCAAGCTGCTGGTCGTAAATATGTTGATAAGCCATGACCGCTTTTACGTAGGCTCTGGTTTCCTTATACGGAATATTTTCAATCCATATATCTACGGGCAACGCCTCGTTTTGCGGTAACCATTCCAATACTTTCCGCCAACCTGCGTTATACGACGCCGATACCAATACAGGGTTGTTATTTAGCTTATCCATTAAGTAGCGTAAGTACTGCACGCCGTACTCAATGTTATCGTTAGCGTTAAATAACGTGCTGCGCGTAACCTTTTGCTGGGCAACATATTTGGCCGTTCCCGGCATTAACTGCATTAAGCCCGTTGCACCAACCGATGAGATAGCATCGGTTCTAAAAGAGCTCTCGCGACGCGCAATGGCCATCGCCAGCGATATCGAAATGTTGTGTGCCTCGGCCTTTTCAGTAAAAACATCGTTAAACGCCAGTGGAAAACGGCGCTCAACGTCATTCCAATAACCACTTCTGGCGAAACTTGAAATAGCCTGATCGTATAAGCCCCACTCGTAAGCCAAAATGCCTGCATCGGTTACCTTCGACTCGGGCAAATTTGCCAATAAATAAAACCATTCTCTGCGCGCTTCGGTGTTTCGCTGTAGCCGGAAAAGCTCTAAAGCGCGCTTTGTTGCTGGGGTATTGGCAACACTTTGCATCGCTTGCGCGTTTTTGGGGGCAGGCACATGCGATAAATTAGGCGTGGCCCCAATATGTGCACTGGCCATAAAGCCGTAGTAATGGCGCTCTTGTGCAAGTTCACTGTATAACACCGTAGCCTGCATGGTTTGGCCCAATGCTTCTAGCGCTCGTGCCTTCCAATACCGATAGTTTTCTTCTTGCTGCAGGTGCGAAGGTGCACTGTTAATTACATCTACAACTTGCTGCCACTGTTTTACGCGTAACAAGTGCGCCACGTGCCACAGTTTTATGTCATCGCTAGCTCCGTCAACATCTGCTTTTTGCAGCCATTCTTGCGCTTGGGGCAGTCGGTCAAGGGTGTAGCTTAATGCAATAGCTCGGCGCATAACGTGCTGCTGGGCGTTACTAAACAAGGCATTGCTATCGTATTTTTCAAATACTTCAGCGGCTAAATCTGGATTTCGCCATGCTAACTTCTCAATGGACCATACCAGAATATTCACTTCATAAGGCTTGTTTTTAAGCGGAAACAAACGGCTTTGACGAACGCGACTGGTATCTTTTGTAACCTGAAGCCATGCATCGGCTATGTATTGCTGATTGATAGGTAGCTGGCGTTTTAAATACGGAATAATGCGCCTGTTACCCGCTTTAGCTGCAATTTCAATGCGACCAATAACATTGTTAGACGTCATTTTTCCTGCTTTTTTCCATTTCGCGAAAAGCGGGTCGCATTCGTAGGGTTGTGATTCCCCGTGAAGCCAAAGACCGTCTACTCTGGCCAACACGTCTTGTTCACTGTCGCCTTGTTCTAGGCGGTAGTTAAGTGCAGTACACGTAAGCTTGGCCCCCATACCTTCGCGGTAATGGTCTAGAAATGTGCCTTGATAATCGCGGGACGCCAAATAGTTAAGCCATTTATAGCGCAGGCCGTAACTTACTGGTTGACCATTGAAGTCTTGTAAGAACTGAGCAACTTCGCGCTTATTGCGAATAGAGATTGTGCGATCTAGCTTCAAACGCAGCAAATAAGGATAAAGGGGGTAATCGGCCAACGCGTAAATTTCATTGTCTAACTGGTCTAAACGCCGCTTCGAGTAGGTAAGCAACTTTTTCTCAACGGCAAGAAAGCGCTCACGCTCTTCTTTGTATATGTCGGCCGGTAATGAAAGCGCTGGGGATGAAAACGACGAAGATGCAAAAGCGGTAATAGAGGAAAATAGACAAACTGATACGCATACAAACGCCCTACGCCATGCGCTTAACGCTCCACGCCATGTGCTTATAGCACAACGCAATACTCTTAACGCATTAGTGGTTGAGTAAGCGCATGACCTAATTTTCTGCCAAGGCTGTTTTGTAAAAATAAATCCAGACACAATGAAACTCCTACCCTGAACAAAACTCAAACCCATCACGTAATGGCATTACGATGATAAGTAGAGTTGTTAAATTAGTGATGCACGTAGGCAACACTTTGCTCATTAACGGTTTAGCACAATGCAATAGAATACTTGCCCCGTTAACGGCTTGGCTCCATGCCAAAAGAAGATGCTGTGCCAGCTGTCGTTAGCTATGGTTTACAAACATAGCCTTTGATGATTGTTGAATATTTTTATGCTGGATTGGCGCTTTGCGTCAATAACGCTCATTATACAATCACCAAAACCTAAATGAAGCTTATATTCACTATTTGCTCTTGAATTTAAGTCATCCGACCACTACCTTAAGACAAATTGAAACAGCTGTTTGAATTTTTTCTTTGAAATTCTGTGTGGCTTCATCAAGAATTTAGCCACCCTAACGCGTTAGTGTTTTGAGTACGACCCTACAAATTAGTTGGATTAATTCACTAACATCCTGGCCAATGCCGAAGGAGATGATAATGATATACACAGGCAAAAGTCTTTCCGTCAGCCTGTTAGATGACGGCTTTGCTGAGCTGGTATTCGACGCCCAAGGTTCAGTAAACAAGTTCGACCGCCAAACGGTAAGCGAACTTGACGAAGCAACAAAAGCCCTAGTAGCCAAAGGCGACGTTAAAGGCTTAGTAGTACGCAGCGCAAAATCTACATTTATTGTAGGTGCTGATATCACCGAATTCACTGGCTTATTCGCCATGGAAGACGCTGAAGTACTAAACTGGGTTGCCAATACTTCACAAGTATTCGACCGCTTCGAAGACTTACCTTTCCCTACCATCGCTGCAGTTAACGGCTTCGCACTAGGCGGCGGCTGTGAAATGGCATTGGCGTGTGACATGCGTATTGCAGACACTACCGCTTCAATTGGTTTACCAGAAGTTAAGCTAGGCCTTATGCCTGGTTTTGGTGGTACGGTTCGTTTACCTCGTCTAATTGGTGCAGATAACGCGCTTGAGTGGATGACCACTGGCCGTGACAGAAAAGGCGCGAAAGCCCTTGCTGAAGGCGCGGTTGACGCAGTTGTAGCACCAGAAGCACTTGTTGAAGGCGCACTTTCAATGGTGAGAGACGCTGCAGAAGGCAAGTTTGACTGGCAAGCTCGTCGTGCGGTTAAGAAAGCCCCACTACAGCTAAACAAAAACGAAGCTATGATGAGCTTCAGCACTGCTCAAGCCATGGTATTTGCGCAAGCTGGTAAACATTACCCAGCACCGCACAAAATGGTTGAGACAGTACAAAAAGCAGCTGGTCTAGACCGTGACGGCGCACTTAAGCTTGAAAACGAAGGCTTTGTAGCGCTTGCGAAAACCGACGCTGCGAAAGCACAAATTGGTATTTTCCTTGCCGACCAGCTAGTTAAGAGCAAAGGTAAGAAGCAAGCGAAAGCGGCAACCAAGCAATCTAAACTTAACGCTGTACTAGGTGCAGGCATCATGGGTGGCGGTATTGCATACCAAAGCGCTGTGAAAGGCACACCGGTAGTCATGAAAGACATTAACCAAGGAGCACTAGACCTTGGCCTTTCAGAAGCAGCCAAAATTCTTGGTAAAGGCATGCAGCGCGGTAAAGTTGATGCGACTAAAATGGCGCAAACACTTAACGCTATCACCCCTACCCTTGAATACAGCACGCTTAAGGATGCAGACCTGGTTATTGAAGCGGTTGTAGAAAACCCGAAAGTAAAAGGTATTGTGCTTAAAGAAGTAGAAGACAATGTAGCTGACGACGCTATCATCACTTCAAACACTTCTACTATCTCTATCAACCAGCTAGCTGAAAGCCTAGACAAGCCAGAGCGCTTCTGTGGTATGCACTTCTTCAACCCAGTGCACCGCATGCCGCTAGTTGAAATTATTCGTGGCGAAAAAACGTCAGAAGAAACCATCAATGCAGTAGTAGCCGCTACCCTTAAAATGGGCAAAACCCCAATTGTAGTTAACGACTGCCCAGGGTTCTTAGTAAACCGCGTATTGTTCCCATACTTTGCGGGCTTCAGTAAGCTTCTTATCGACGGCGCAGACTTCGTTGCAGTTGACAAAGTAATGGAAAAAATCTTCGGCTGGCCAATGGGCCCTGCTTACCTAATGGACGTTGTAGGTATCGACACTGGCGATCACGCAGCAGACGTGATGGCAGCGGGTATTCCAGAGCGTATGGCTCGCCTAGACAACGACCCTGTAACACTGTTCTACAAAGAAGAGCGTTTAGGTCAGAAGAACGGTAAAGGTTTCTACAACTACGGTGTTGATAAGCGCGGTAAGCCGTCTAAAACACCTGCTGAAGAAGCATACGCACTAATGGCACCACACGTAGCTGATAAGACAGACTTTGAAGCTGACGACATTATTGCACGCCTTATGATCCCTATGGCGAACGAAGCAATTCGCTGCCTAGAAGAAGGCATTGTAGATAGCGCAGCTGAAGCAGATATGGCGCTACTTTACGGCTTAGGTTTCCCTCCATTCCGCGGTGGTATTTTCCGTTGGATTGAAACCATTGGCTTGGCGAACTTTGTTGCGATGGCAGACAAGTACGCTGAACTTGGTCCTATTTATCAGATCTCAGACGGCGTTCGTGAAATGGCCGCTGCTGGTAAATCCTATTTCGCATAAGACCCGGAGGAAAAACTAATGAAAGAAGTGGTCGTAATCGATTGCGTACGTACCCCTATGGGTCGTTCAAAAAACGGTGTTTTCAGAAATGTGCGCGCAGAAGACCTATCTGCAGCACTAATGACCGCGCTACTAGAGCGTAACCCTGGCGTAAACCCAGCGGAAATTGAAGACATCATTTGGGGCTGTGTTCAGCAAACTAAAGAACAAGGCTTCAACGTTGCACGTAACGCGCAACTATTAACACAAATTCCACGCACAACTGGCGCGGTAACGGTAAACCGTTTATGTGGTTCATCAATGCAAGCCCTTCACGATGCAACAAGCGGCATCATGAGCGGCCGTGGTGACATTTACATGATTGGTGGTGTTGAGCACATGGGCCACGTACCGATGAATTACAACATCGACTTCCACCCTGGTCTTGCTAAGTACACGGCGAAAGCGTCGGGCATGATGGGTATGACAGCCGAGCTACTTGGCCGTCAAAACGGTATTACTCGTGAGCAACAAGACGCATTTGGCGCACGTTCGCACCAGCTAGCGCACAAAGCACACCTTGAAGGCCGCTGGGCTAACGAGATTGTGCCTGTTGAAGGTCACGACGCAAACGGCGTATTAAAGCTTATTGACTACGACGAAGTAGTTCGCCCAGAAAGCACAGCTGAGAGCATGGCGGCGCTTCGCCCAGTGTTCGACCCAGTAAACGGTACGGTTACTGCGGGTACGTCTTCTGCGCTGTCTGACGGTGCGTCGGCTATGCTACTTATGTCAGCAGACCGTGCGAAAGAGCTTGGCCTAACGCCACGTGCGAAAATTCGCTCGATGGCAGTGGCAGGTTGTGATGCAGCAATTATGGGTTACGGCCCAGTGCCAGCTACACAAAAAGCCCTTAAGCGTGCTGGCCTTACTATGGACGACATTGAGCTTGCTGAGTTTAACGAAGCGTTCGCAGCTCAGGCACTATCGTGCATTAAGCAACTAGGTTGGATGGACCACCTAGATACTAAGATCAACCTTAACGGTGGTGCAATTGCACTTGGTCACCCACTAGGTTGTTCTGGTTCGCGTATCTCGGGTACGCTTATCAACCTAATGGAATCACAAGACGTAAGCCTAGGCTTAGCGACTATGTGTATTGGTTTAGGCCAAGGTATTGCTACCGTATTTGAACGTGTATAAGCGTTTAACTGCTTAGTTTTTAAAAGGGCCTTCGGGCCCTTTTTTGTTGTCTGCCTATGTTAAAAAACCAGGCTAGACAGCGGGCTTACCACACCATTCGCGCCTTGCTGTAAAATATGCGTATATATTTGTGTAGTGCGCACATCGGCATGACCAAGTTGGTCTTGCACAGTTCTTATATCAGCTCCCGACTGTAAAAGATGGGTTGCAAAAGAATGCCTTAGGGTATGTGGCGTAACATGCTTAATAATACCCGCATCATTTGCAGCCCTCGTAACAGCCCTTTGTATTTGCTTCTCGTCGATATGATGCCTCCGCAGCAATTTACTTTCAGGGTCTACACTTAGCTTTGCTGCAGGAAATAAATACTGCCATTCAATGGTTTTATTGCGTTGCTGGTATTTCTTTCTTAACGCATGGGGTATCCAAGCACCAGCAAACTCCGGCACCAATAAATCTCTAGCAAGGAGTTTTTCACTTTCACTGATATGATTTTTTAGCAGTGGGAGCAGCGCTTCCGATAAGGTCACCACGCGATGTTTACCTCCTTTCCCAAACCAGATACGCACGCATTTATAATCGAAGTCGATATCGCCCACTCGCAAACGCGTGCATTCCATTAACCGAAGTCCACTGCCATATAGCAATGCTGCTGCTAAATAATGATGGGTAGGTATTCGACCCAGCAGCGCTTTTATCTCAAGCTGAGTAAGCACTACAGGCAGTTTTCGTTCTCGCCCACTTCCAACAAAATTCATATCTTCAGGTAGCGGTTGGTCAAGGTACTTGTTATACAAAAATGCCAAAGCATTTAGTGCAGTAGCCTGTGTTGAACGTGCGTTCTTTCGCTTTGTAGATAAATGCGTTAGATACGCTTCAACATGCACAGAATCTAAGTCTTTGGGATGTTGAAAATCATGAAAGCGAATATAGTCGGAAATCCAGTTAAGGTAGGTTTGAATAGTGCGTTTAGCATAACGCTTCAACATCATGTGATCATAAAGCGTTTGGATAAAGGTTGATTTCATGGTCTGCTCCTAAGTAGAAGCAGTTTATTTAAAAAATATTTTTCAAATAACTGACCATAGCACCAGTTTTTAAGCATAAAAACGCATGAAATACCCCAAATTCACCTGCACACCGATTTGGTGTTTTTAATCTTTGAGCAAAAAACACCAACGTGAAATTTAATAGTAATTGCGGTAACTTATGGTTTAGTCTTAACATAGCTTAAACGGACAAAAACCCCGTTCCGGTTCGGGAAATCGTCCCGTTTTGGGGACGATTAAATTGTTAGGTGTGCAATGAAGCGTGTACTGCTGATTGTCGTTTCAATACCATTTCTATTTGTCGGTTTGCTACTTGCATCGCTGGACTTTAATAATTTAATTTTAGAGGCCAAGACAACTGCAAATGAGACAAGATTACAAGTTCAGCGAACGAAAATAAGAGCAAATGAAATCAATGATTACATCAGAGAGTTCGGTGAATTACCCTCTAACAAACTGTTAGCTTGTGATTGGAAACCATGCCCCGAACACTTTTTTTGGTTATGGGATTTGGTGCAGTTAAAAGACGGACAATATAAACTCAGCTACTTAAAAATGAGTAACCGATTTGGCCCGTTTGTTTATAACACGGTTGTATATGACTCAGTGAGTCAAACAACCAACCACGACTGGCTTCAAAACAAAAGAAATGTATATTTTCACGCAATTTTTAAATTGGCTGTAGATTTGCTAATTATGTTTTTCCCTATTGTCTCTTATCTTTTTTACAGCAGGGTAAAGCACACCTAACAATCGCATAAACTCGCTCGCAAGCTCGCTGGGACAAAAACACGTAGGCTCCCTTCGCTTCGCTCTGTATTATAGCCTACGTATTTTTGCCCGTTATGCGGGCCGTTA